>NZ_JBAQXC010000290.1:0-25389 GCF_049299235.1 Rhodococcus sp. (in: high G+C Gram-positive bacteria)
TCCGGTTCGGCCGGGTACGACGGGGCACGCTGTGGCACACGACCGGACTCTCGGGCCCCGGTGCTGCCGACAGCCCGGATATGCACGAGTGAGTCAGCGAGAACGGACCGGCATGACCCAACCACCCCAGTGGCACCAGCAACCGACACCGGGGCAATCGCCGTGGCCACCGCAACCGCAGCGAAAGTCCCTGACTGCGTTGTGGATCGCGCTTCGAGTCATCGGGACCGTCTTCGGTGTCTTCTTCCTCGTCATGGCCATCAGCGTCCTATGGGCGGAGACGGTCTGGCTTCCCGCAGTGGTGCTGTTCGCCACCGCGTGGACCTTGCTCTACTTCTCCGCTGTCCTTCCGTGGCTCGAGCGCCGCAAGACCGCGGCCGCTCCACCCAAACCCGGTGGACGGGTCCGTTCCGCACTGCTGAAATCGGCGATCGGCGTTGCCGCCCCCTTCGTGTTCGTCATCGTCACCGGAGCCGTCGACATCGCCGTCCATCCCGACGAGTACGAGGCCATCGGAGCCGACACCACCACCTCGTCCTCGCAGACGACGCCTTCTGCCCCACCCCCACCCGCGCCCGCGCCCGCCGCAGCGCCTGAACCCGCAACCGAGCCCACAGTTGCACAGCCGGAGCCCCTCACCTTCTCCGAATCCATGGTCCGGGCATACGGGGTGACCAAGGACGAGAAGGGAGGCCAGTCGAACGTGCGTTTCGTCGCCGGCACCGAGGACCCGGAGCAGATCGAAGACCTTCAACGGCAGTGCGTGCAGCACTACCTCGAGATCACGACAAGCGCCTACTGTTACGGCTACGCCAACGACGCGGACTACGCCCTGACCACCGTGGAGTGGACCCCGGAGTTCGACGAAAGTATCTACGGCAACGGACGGCCCTGCTGGGTCAGCTACGGCGGCCAACCGATCGCAGGACCACCGAGCACCGCGACAACGAAATCCGCTCTGGAATATCGGACCCGGGGATGCCCGGGCGCAGTTCGCTTCCCCGACGACACACCACCGGTGCCCGACCCGACAGCGGACACGCCGCCGGTGGCGGTTCCCGCCCACAACGCCTGCACCCTGCTCGACTCCGACACCCTGACCACCGGCGGATTCAGTGACCGGACCGAGCAGGCCCCCGGCGCCCCCGAATCGACCGCGCACGGCGACATCCTCGGCACCTACGCGTGCGGCAACTCCGACAGCAGCGTCATCGTCGAGATCGACCTGTACACCAGCGGCGAGTCTGCGCGTGAAGCCGCCGACTTCAACACCAGCGACGATCAGCGGTTCCTGATCGATGGCGGCAGCCGGGTTCCCTTCGACGCCGCCCGCGGCGGCGCGATGATCATCAACACCGAGCTCGGTATCTCACGCGCGAGCTGGTCCCACGGCCCCTACGCGGTTCTGCTCGAGGTCATGTCGGACTCGGTGGTCCCCGGCCTGCCCGCGGCGCATCCGCACGATCGTCTCGACACCATGATCACCACGACCGTCGACCGCGCCGACGCGCGCCTTGCCGACGGCAGCTGGTGAGCCCGGCGAACACCTTCATCGCTCGCGACCGGGGCCGGATCAGCGTGTGTCTGCAGCGATGCCCCGCCTGTCCACGCTGGCCGGCAGCTACCCACCCCGGCGCCGCTCACTCAGCGGTGACGGCTCTGCCCTGCCGGTGCCTCAGAGACGAAAGTATGTGCTGTGCATGCCACACGACACTTCGGTGGCGTACTGCACAGCGTCGTCACCGACGACTGCGGCGGCGGCGGACGCGGGGAGGTTGTCGATCGAGAATCGGTTGTCACCGCGGTCGGTCACCATCGCATTCGGATGGGTCTCCCGCAGTCGATCGGCGATGTCGTTCAGAAGGTGGTACATGAGGTCCGTCCTGTTCGATGTCCTGCTCGGCTGACACATCGGGTGGGCATTGTTGTGCACCGCGCCCGACACCGTCGAGGTCCTGCCGATGCTCGTTCGTGTGCCGGCTATCGGGCAGCCCGATACGACGTGCCCTCAGCTCCGGAATTGCGCCAACTCGACGCGGTAGACACCCCCGGCCGGATTGATCGGTTCGAACCGTGCTGCGAGCGCACCACGCAAGTTGGTCACCCATGTCGCGACATCCCCGGCGGCGCGCTCGACCTCCGCGCGCAGGGACGTGCCGTCGGCGGCGGTGACGTCGTCGAGTTCGTGGTGCGGGCCGTGACCGGACCAGTCCAGCAGCAGGTGGGTGGCGGCCGGGACCTTCTCCTGTAGGACTGCGGCGATCAAGGTCAGACTCGCCGTTTCGATACCCGCGTGATCGTCGGGGGTGGCGTAGAGCTCGACGAGCCGATGCTCGAGGTCAGCGATGGTGGTCATGGTGGTCTCCTGTCGGTTGTCGTTGTGGGAGGTGATCGCCGTGGAACGATCATCTGGCTTCCTGCGCGATCGGGGGTCGGCCTGCGCCGTGGTTCGGCAAGTGCACGGACCGATTCACGGTGACCTCGAACGCGAATGTGCCTGCGGGACCGCTACACGCGGATCCCCTGTGCCTCGCGGTAGATACGAGCAGCGCCCGATGTTGTGGGCAGATGTGCTGCGCCGTCGTGCCATGTCGGCGCAGGGTCGGCAGGCGTGTGCCTGCCCTCCGGTACCGGCGTGTGCAGGTGCCGGGATTCGCGGTTCACGAGAAGACGCGCGTCCGTCGACGCGCGCGGCCCGGCGTCGAAACCGGTATTGCCCCGACTCGGCGATCGGATGGTCATCCGATCGGCGATGTCTCGTCGATCAGATGACGTCGACAGCGGCTGTCCCCATTCGATTTTCGCAACACCGCGCCAACGGGACACGGATCTCACCGGTCGGTGCAGCGGCACGGTATCACTCTGCGAACCTCCTCGAGGTGAACGAGTTCGGGTACGTCTGTTCGGCCATCACAGAGCCATGATGCGAGCAGACCAGCATCACCGACTGGGTGTACCAGCTCCTGCGCATGAAATTCTCGACCGCGTCGTCGGTGCAGCGCGTATCGCCGCTGACGTATTCACATTGCACAACCTTGTCCTTTCGCTACAGCACGCATGCCTGCGCATCCAACTTCATGCGTCACGGAAGTTCGAGGCAGCGAGCGCTCCGCATCCGCGAGGGCCGGAGCAGGACCCGTACCTGCGACACCGATCACGGCGCCGGGGACAACCGCGCCCTGTCAGTGAGCGGTATGGCCGGCCTCGGCGCGCGCGACGATGGTGGCGAGGTTGCGCTCGATGTACGCGACCCAAGCGGGATAGTCCCGGTCGATGATCGAGACGGCACGCTGGGCGCGTCCGAAAATCGCAGTGTCGATGTGGTCGACCCGCAAGGCACGCTTCGCGCTCGTCAGCATCGAGCCAGGTGAGTGCGAAGCAGTAGCCGCACCGGAGATGGCCACGACCGCCCGGCCGTTCCAGAATTCGGTCAGGTCCGCGTCCGCGGGCAGTGAATTGGCGAGAACAGAAATCAGTTCCGTTGTCGCCCTGTCGAATGCGGCGTCAGTCGGGGTGTTGCAGGCATCTTCTGACGTATCGGGCACAGTGCCTCCTCGTGTGATCGGTGAGTGTCTTGTTGCGGAGCGTCGCGCATGTCGATGCGCCCCGAGTACGAGTGCACGGGCGTGCGGCGACCGGCGTCGTTCGCTGTGTTGTCGATGCCATCCGCGCGGCACGATTGAACGATAACGCATTCTGCTGCTGGATATTTCGCCGCACGAAGCGCGCTCTACCGGTCATCGAGTTGCTGGTCTGCGCTCCGTTGTTCGTGGCGGAGGTGAAGGCCTACGGGGACACCGACGATCCCGACGGTGGTGGGACAGCGACTCAGCGCCACCGAACGGGCCTCTGCGGCGAAGAGGTTCAGCGGCAGCTCGGCGGTCCCGTTCCGCGCGAGGGCGTCATCGACGATGGTTCGCTCGCGTCCGCGACAACGTCACGTTCGCGGCCGCGAACAGAAATTCGGTCGACTCGTGGTGGGCCAACACGAACATTGTCGAGGAACGAAACCTGGGTCGCGGCGTGGGAGACAGCGTGCCGCGGCGTGGCACATCACCTACGAGCGATCCGCATCCGGTAGTCGCCGCGAGCAACGATGCGTTCGGTGAGCACGCCGCGGCGGCGGTAGCGCCGAGGCCTTGCCCGACGACCACAGGTTCCGGTTACGTTGAGGTCGAGGGGCCGATGCCGTACGTCATGGAAGGTGCACTGTTGTCCACGATCCGCGTCACCGACCTGGCCGGTGTCGTCCACTCCGCGGGAGTGGTGTTCGACGGTCTCGCAACCAGCCGCCGCGACACCGAGAGTTTCCTGCGCTCCGGACGTTCGGTCGGGGTCTGCTCGCGCTCCGACCTGGCGCTGCTCGAAGATCTCCGCGATGTCGCGCAGTTCATCATCGATCACAACCAGCCGATCGATGCCCGGTACGTCCGCGCGGTCAACACGCAGATCAGCCGCAGCGGCGCACTGCACCCTGGGCGGCTCCGAACACGCGACCAGCAGATCGGCGTGCAGACCCGATACGGCCGGCATACTCCCCCGGCGTTGACCGGGCACGAACTCGACCAGCTCGTCACCTCGCAGACCCGTGCGGATGATGCAGAACACGCATTGGATCTGTTCGTGGAACTCGCGAAAGCCCAACCGTTCGAGGACGGGAACAAACGCACAGCGTTGTTCGTCGCGAACAGGCTGCTCATCGGGCACAACATGATGTTGGTCGTCCCCGTCGACGAGCACGATCCGCGGCTGGCCGACACCTTCAACGACCTTCTCGCCAAGGCGTATCGCCGCGACGAGGACGCCGCGGTGAAGGATCTGCTGCGCACGCACGGGCTCACCACGATTCCGCACTGAGCGTCCACCGGCTGGGATCGTGGACCCGGCCCGCTCGGGCAGATCCCACGATCCGGACGCGAGGCCCCCTGCCGGTCGGGCAACCGAAGGAGAGACTATTACCGGTGCCTACCTCGGCACCCTGAGAGAAGGGATCACCACCGTGCCGTCGCTCACCATCTTCTTCACCGACGACGAACTGCGGCAGCTGCGGGAGGCCGCCGAGCGAGAGAACGTGTCACTCGAGGCTTTCGCGCACGCTGCTGCGATCGCGGCGGCGAGTTCGACGAAGCGGCAGATCGCGGAGGCGGCGACGAGGGTCGCCGCGGTGTCTGCGGAACTCAACCGCCGGCTCTCGTGACCTTGACCGCAGGGGGCGGACTGTTTTCCACCCGAGCGACGAAGCGTCTGCGTAAGTACCTGTCAGCCCGCGCCACCCGATCGTGGAGACCGCCGCGGCCCACTCGAGGCGTGCCGCACGCATCCACCTGATCGGACTCGAGCCGGCGAGCTCGGTACCTGCTCCTCACTGGTGTTCATGTCCCGAAGCGGTGCCCCGGTGACACGTGCGGCGGGCACTCCGGGGCGGCGCACCGACTGCCGAGCTGCGGTTCGGGAGCCGTGCCGGCGATGCACACCGCGGTGGTCTGCTCGGACGGCCCGTGCGCCGTCGACCACGAGGCCCCGGGTCCGCAGCACCAGATCCCGGCGCGGCTGTTCCGATCCGGTGGGCCGCCACGATCAGCCGTGCCGAGACCTATTCGCTCACGCCCCGGATACAGTCCGAGCAGCGCACGAACGCGACGCCGACACCTTGAGGAGTGCCCGATGTACAACGCTGACGGTGCGATGCCGGGTGCCGAGTCGTTGACCGTCCAGGTTCATCTACCGGGCGGAGATCCGCACGGGGTTCGGGTCGTCAACCGTGCGGGCTGGGACGGATACCTGCTCGTGGTTCCGCGTTCCTGCATCGACGCTGTGACCGGCTTCGGTGAATATATGACGCAGATCGGGACTGTGGTGTTGTCCGGGCCCTGCCCTGCCGGGCGTGTTCACGTGCGTATCGCGCATGCCGACCCGGCCGCAGCGCAGTTGGCGGTGTTTCGTGCCGGTCGGCACTGGACGCACATGTATGTGCTCGGCCGCGGACGCGGCTATTCGCGTGCCGTGTCCAGTCAGGTGGCTGTGCGGTTGATCGAAACCGCGCGCAGCGGTGGAGCGGTCGACGTCATCGATGCCCCGCCGCAGCCGGCGAAGCCGGTCCTCGACTCCGTTCGGGATGACGCCGATTCCTACACCGCGGAAATACTGGTGTTTCTGACGTTGAGTGGTCTCGACATCACCGCCGCCACCGAGCGCGCCGACACCGGAATACGCCAAGAGCACGTGGACACCTCACCGGCTGCCGACCCAGAACCGGCATCGATCGCGCACCGCTCCGCTGCGCCCGCAGCACCAGCCATCACGCACGGCCCGACCCCGCAACCGAGCCGCGGCAACCTCACTCAATCTCCGGTCGCGGGGAAAACTCACTACGACGAAGACATGTACCTGCTGCTGCGTCTTCGCTACCTCACGGCCGGACAGCAGCTTCGGTTCACACAACGACGAAAAGGTCTCGTGCACACCGCAACCGTGGAATCGGATGGGTCTCTGCGCTTCCAGGGCAGGCGGTATTCGTCGCCGTCGAGCGCCGCGGGCGCCGCGTCCGGCACATCGACCAACGGCTGGATTGCGTGGCACACCACCGACGGGCGCGTACTCGACGATCTCCGGCGGACTGCGCGCGCAGGGAACGGCCGACCCTGACGACGTCCCTCACCCCGGGGGCGGGTTGCTCGAGGCGGTTCCATGGTCGAACAGCCACTTCTCGACCAGATCCGGGCGCGCAGCGCCGCACTCGTGTGCCCACCGCTGCGCCAGGGTGCAATATCGGGCGTAGGTTGCCGGCGGCCAACCGCCCCGCGGATGCAGCGACAGCCATCCCGCCGACGCGAGTGCCCGGGCGACGCGGGTGTCGAGGATCAGGCATGGATGTTCCGGGCGGCCGGCGCCGGCGAAGTACAGGTATTTGGTCAAGAACGCCGGGCCGAGATGGGCGATCAGCGGTGATCGGCGTGGGTAGAGCGTGGCGTATGCGGCGTGTGGGTCGGTGTGCGACAGCGCGGCGGCGGTGCGCAGTGTCTGTTCTGCCCCGGATCGGTCAGCGGCGATGGCGTTCATCCGTTTGTGGACCAGCCGGACGTTCCGGCCGGTGCCCCAGGCCAAGACGTGCCACAGCACCGTCAACGTGGCTGCCGGTGACTCGCCCTGTGCGGCTGCGCGCGTGAACAGGTCACCGCGGGTGATGTGGGCCAGACCGTGATCGACAACCCGGCCGGTCTCGTCGGTGCCGACGAGCGGTCCGCCGGGCAGGCCGCGGTCCTGCAGGGATCGGTTCCACCAGGTCAGATCGACGGTGATCGCATGGTCGACGATCTGTGCTTGGGGGTCGGCGGTAGGTAGCCAGTCGCGGCAGGGCGCGGGTGGGGTGAGGGCGGTCAGGTCGGTCGGTGTCATAGCCGTATCCTCGCCGACCAGTGCGCTCGGGCGCGGTATCGGCGCTGCCGGTGCGGTATCGGCGCTGCCGGTGCGGTCGCGGAGAAGATCCGTTCGGCTATCGCGGGGTGTCGGCGGGATTGAGCTGCTCGGCGTGGCCGTTGAGGGCGGCGCGGCGGGTCCGCGCTCGACGTCCGTAGCGGTGTGTTCAACGCTGTGTACAGCGAAACCAGCGTCTCGGGGGGCACTGTCGATCCGGTAGCGTGAAGAACGCGTTCCGGTTCGTCCGCCCCGCATACGCGGGGATCGTCCCTCACTGCGCACCTTGAAGAGCGCGTTCCGGTTCGTCCGCCCCGCACACGCGGGGATCACCCCGACGGGATGGTGGTGTGGTCGGGAGCAGGGACGTCTGCCTCGCACGCGTGGGGAGCACTGTCGATCCGGTAGGTGGACACACGTGCTGCGGTCCGTCTCGCGGTGGAAGGCGTGCCTTCCTGCACCACTATCCCGCTTCCCCCGCATATTCTGGATCGTCGCCTGATCGGTTCTCGTCGCCGCCCACATCGTCGTTCATCCGCAGACTCAGCATGAGATCGTGCTCGGCGCATGCCAATTCCTCGAGCTGCGCAGGAGACGGTTCGTTCTCGAGTTCGGGGAGGTATTCGACGAGCAGCAAGACATCTGCAAGTGCATCCCGCACACGTTCGAGCCACGGATCGGTCCACACCCGAGCCAGCGTGTCGAGACCGGCACGCGAGAGCGGGTCCGCCACGTTCGGTGTGGTCAGGATCGTGATCGAGACGACCTCGGCTTCCCGGGCCCAGATCGCACCTTCGACGATGCTGTCGACGATCTCGACGACCGGCTCGAACGCGTCCGACCATTGCGCGCCGGGAAGGTGCAGGGTCAAGGACTCACTGTCCTGGTCGCTGTTGCGGGCGGTTTCGAGTGGGACCCCCGCGGCGTCCGCGAGGGTCTGAGCCTGCCGCTGCACGTACTTGAGGGTGGCAGCGACCGGATCGGAGGAGTCCAGCATGGTCAGCAGGTCTTCGAGCAGTGCCAGCCGACCGGCTCCCGATCCGGCGCGCCAGGCGCGGACGTGCTCGTCGATCCGCAGGGGCAGTGCCTCCGCGCCGTGGAAAGGCGTGTTCTGGACACTCCACTGCCGCACCGCCGCCCGACGATGCTGGGTCAACACCACCTGGTAGAACGCTGTCAGGCGAGCGGCGACCGCGGTCCCCGAGCCGGGGACCAACTGCGACCGGGCACGAGACCAGAGAAGATACCCGGCGTAGTCCCGAGCGGCGAGCAGATCGACACCGAGCGTGCCGGCCACGATGTCTCTGTCGGCAAGGCTGCGGCGCCCGGGGTCCGCAGTGCGCAGCTCGGCGAGAAACAGCGCGCGCAGCAACACCAGGCGATCCCCGCTCGGCGGCGCACCGGCCTCGTCGTGGCCGAACACCCAGTTCAGAGCGGTAGCTGCCGCAGCATGTTTCGCCGGTATCCTCCCGGTACGCCACGGTCCGCGGCAGCGCGGCTTGCCTTTCACGTCGAAGGTGATCGTCGCGCGCATTTGTGATTGGTGGTCAGGACCACGACGTTCGTAGTCGACGTCGTAGTCGACCTTCAACCGAGCGCAGTATTCCTGCAGTTGCGTCGACGAATCGACGGGAGGTTCGAAGTCGCGGATCCAGTTCGCCACCGTCAGTGGCTGACGCTCCATCAGCAGGTCCCCGTTCGCGCGCCAGGCGGCACCGGCAATGGCCTGTGTGACATCTTCTTTGACGTCGGGGCTGAGCTGCGACATTCCCTTCGAGCGGAGTACACCGGTTTCCACCGGCATTGAGTGGAACAGGGAGACCACGGTCTCTCGGGTCACCGCGGGGTGGGTGGCCACGGTCGTCGCGAGCCGGGACGAGGCGCTCAGGATCTGTAGCGCGTAGTGATGGCGCACCAAGGTGGTCAGGACTTCGGAGCCCTCGGTGGCCAAGGCCCCGTAGTCGCGTTGGTTCGCTTCGGTCATCACCGTACGGTTCTCGTAGGCCCAGGAGCGGTGGGTCAGTGCCTGGCTCATCAGCGCGGCGTCGGCGACCTCGAAAGCCTGTTGTGCCCACCGGACTGCACGCGTGTGCCGGGGGAACTCGCCTCGGTACGGTCGCGGCGCCGGTGATCTCCGCGCGCTACCGCGCGCGTTGTCGGGTGCTGCGTGGGGCAGGTACTGCAGAACATACGAGCGGACAGCAGCCTTGCGGGCGGCTTTGACCGACTTGTCGGACGCCGACGCCGAGAGCCCGCTGGCGCTCACTGTCACGGTGAAGGTCTTGTCGTGGTCCGGGCCCGATGAGGATCGCACGATTTCCGGTTCCCGTTTCAGTGCCGAGCTCAGTATCACCATCCAGTCCGGTTCCGGTGCCAGGGCGGTGAACGATACCCGTTCGAGGAGAGCGTCTGCCGGCTGTTGGGATGCGGTGACCAGGGCTAATGCCCCGAGTACCTGCATCGCGACCGACTTGGGGGCGGAGCTTCTGCTGCCGGCTGCGACCAGGGCTGCTTCGCCTGTGCCGTAGAAAGCTGCCTGGGTGTCGGTGACCCAGGCGCCGAGGAGGATGCGGGCGTGGTGGGCGGAGGCCAAGGCGCCGCTGACTTCGGCATTCGTGGTCAGGTCACCGCGCTGGGAACGGATCCGCTCGAGCATCGCCAGGCGCATCCAGCTCCGCCCGAGGATGGACAGCAGATCCAGGACTGCGGCGCTGATCGGGCTGTCGGGTACCGATTCGTAGAGGTAGCTGCTGTGTAGGCATGCCCACCGCACCCACAGCAACGCGTTCTCGTCCAAGGCCAGGCCCATCTTCCGCAGATCTTGCAGCAGCCGGGGCGGTGCCGGAGGTACCCACGGGGAGAACGGTGCTTGTGGGTAGGACTGCGCCCACCCTGTCGCGATGATGCGTTCGGTCGGTACCGGTGGCGCCGCGGTCGGGCGCCTGGGTGGGGCCGGTGTGTTCGCCGCCGGTTGAGGCTGGGGTGGTGCGTGCACCTCGAAGAGTGCGCTTTTGAGCCAGGGCCGCAGGGGCGGTGTGCGTCCGGCTCGGAGTTTGCGTTCCAGGTCGAGACATTCCTGGGAACGCGCATCCTGACCGGAGACTGTCATCCGCACCCGCAGCCGAGCCAGCGACTGCAGGATCGTGTCGACGGGAACGGCGAGGGTTTTGTCGAGTGACACTGTGCGGGACAACATCTTCGCGCGCAGGCGCAGCGCCATCTTGTGCAGCGGCTCGGGAGGCGGCGGGGTGCCGAGCGCTACGACGCCGACCCAGCGATTGCCGAAACTGTACGCAGTCATGATGCGAGTCAAGGTTAGCCGGTGACTCCGACATACGTGACAGTTCGCCCCGGCAACGGAGGGAGTGTGCCGCACTTTGTGTGCGCCTGGTTTCGCCGGATGAGGCACCCCCCGAACGGTGGACAAGGGGGTTACATCCTTCAGGCGGCTTCCACCCGAAGTGAACGCTCGTAGCTGTCGGGACTGAGCATCCCGACCCCAGAGAACGTCGAACAGTGTTATAGAAGCCAACCGTGGCGACGCTGCTGGAGTTCCCGTCACTGTCCTGGCTCGACCACGACCAGGCCACCTCGCTCACCGGGCTGGGCGAGGAGGTGGCCGGCGTCGTCGACGACCTGATCGCCGCGGGCGAGGAGATGCCGCAGCCGTTCACCGAACGGTCCTACAGCGGCACCATCTACGTGCGCACCTCGGCGGAGGTGCATCGCCGGTTGGTGATGGAGGCGGCGAAGAACCATGTTTCGCTCGACCAGTGGGCCGCGCAGCGACTGGCCGGCGCGTAGCTGGGCTGTGGTGAAGATGGCAGAATTCCGTATTACGATAATGGCATGGCTGATGAGACGATCAACGGAGTGCCCGTCACCGACGGGATGATCCAGGAGTGGGCGGACGAGGCCGAGACCGGCTACGACGTCGCCACGCTGCGCAAACGCGGCCGCCCGACCGTGGGTGACGGCCCCGGCGAGGTGGTGCCGGTGCGGATGGACGCGGCCCTGCTCGAAGCGTTGAACGCCCGCGCCGAACGGGAGCATGTCACCCGGTCCGAGGCGATCCGCGCAGCGGTGCGTGCCTGGACCCAGGTCGCGTGAAGGCGCACAAATCCGCCCTCAAACACGGGATCAGCGAGGACGACGGCATCTACGCCGCCAAGCGTCACGTGTATGTCGCCGACCTGGACGACGACCATCCCGCCCGCGAGTTCCGGTTGGGGTTCGACCCGAGCGGCCGACTCCTGGAACTGGTGGTCTTGCGCTTCGACAGCGGGAACGAGTTGCTCATTCACGCCATGAAGGCCCGCTCGCAGTACCTCGACCTCCTGCGGTGATCGATGATCGACCGCGCGGCGTGACCTCTCCCGTGGACCTCTCGGGACGTCGCGCGCTGACGGGCACAAGTACCCGTCTCAAAAGTCAAAGGAATTAGGACGAGTGCGGGTCAGGACAACCGCACAACACTCCGGCCACGTGAACGGTAGTGCAGTGAGGTTTTCTCAGTAGCGACCTCGCTGGAGCGTCGACAGAACAATGGCCGCAGCGACGATCGAACCGATCTTGCTCGGGCACAGCCGGATTCGACGTAGGTGGTCATGGTGCGGGACGCTACGTGGCCGGGTGAGGTTTCCTGTTCATCGCAGATTGCTGAGGGGGTCTCTCAGGGTGACCGGAAGGAAGCCGAACTGATCCCCACATGCGCGACTGCCCAGTTCGTACTTGGATCGCGATCTCCTATGGGGTGGATCACGGCGACGCAGAAGATGTGCGGTCCGGCGGTGCTTCATCGGTCGGTGGCGGCTTTGTGTCGTTGAGGTCGGATTCCGGGGTCTGGCGGTGGGGAGGTTGTTGCTGGCGATGGCTGGCGCGGCCGGTGGAGCTGAGATCCGCGCCTCTGTTCTGCAGGTTTAACAATCATCTATTTCAGTTAACGCAACGCTATGGAATAGCTTAACAGCGTTACCCCTTGCTACTTTCTGTTGACAGCGCTATGTTTCTCATCGTTGACATTCGAGCTGAGGAGACGGCCATGCACAGTGGTTCCGCTACCGCGATCACGCGGTTGGCCTACGGTTCACCCGCACGCAAATTGATGTCTGCGCCGGTCCTGGCTCCCGCTCGGCCGGCTGGGCGTGCGGCGCACTTCATCGACGTCGAGAACCTCTGCGGCAGCAGCGATGTGCGGACCTACGAGGCACAGACGGTGATGCGCCGGTATCACGACGCGGTGCAGATCGCCGACGGCGACCACGTCATCGTCGCCGCCTCACATCACAACGCGTTCGCCGCCGGGTGGTCGTGGCCGGGCGCGCGGCTGCTGATGCCGTGCTCCGGCCCGGACGGCGCGGACCGCATGATCCGGGACGCCCTCCGGCAGGAAAACATCGCCGCGCGTTTCGCGGTGGTGTTCCTCGGATCGGGTGACGGCGGTTTCGCGGCCGATCTCGCCGGCCTCGCCGCGGAAGGCGCGCGGACTCATGTGGTCAGCCGCGCGTCGAGCCTGTCGCGGGCGTTGCGGCTCGCGGCGCATGCCGTAACAACGCTTCCTCCCCGCATCGGGGGACGCCCGTGACCTCTTCCTTGGTTCGCGCCACCGACATCGCCAAGCTCGCGGGTGTCAGTAGAGCTGCTATTACTCAGTGGCGCAAAAAGTTCAAGACGTTCCCCAAGCAGGTCGAGGGTGCAGACTCTCCGAGCCCCCTGTTCGATCTGGCGCAGGTTGAGCAGTGGCTCATCGAGAACGGCCGCATGCCCGAGCCGTCCACCGAAGCCGGTGAGAGCGCCCCGACCGCCGGTGAGGTCGCGGCCCGGTCGCGGGCAACGGGTTCGGACGAGGTGGTGATCGGCGCCTACCTCGCCGCGGAGCACCTTGCTCGTGCCGCAGCCGACGGGCCTGTCCGTACCGGTATCGCCGCAGGGTTGTCCGTGCCGCTGCGCCGCGCGGACGGGACGGTCACGGCGGGGTTCGCCGACGTCGAACCACAACGAATCCTGGGGTGGGTGCACGAGGTCATCGAGGTTCAACCGGGTTTGCGGGGCGCGCTCGGGCCGCTCGCGGAGCAGAGCGCCGATCGTGTCGGTCCACTTCAACGGTTCATCGGTACGTTGGATGCCCGGTTCGGGTCGGACTGGCGCACGCGGGAACCCGATTCCATTTTCGAGACGTTCACTGCCGGGAAACAGTCCTTCGCGCCGCCGGAATATACGACGTTCCTTGTCGATCTGGCCGGCCTCGAGCACGGTGTGCTTCTGGATCCGTGTACGGGATGGGGCGAGGCGCTTATCGAGGCTGGCCGCCGCTGTCCCGACCTTCAACTGGTCGGGGTCGACGCGGATCCTGCGTGCGTGGCGATCGCGCAACAACGCGCGATCCTGCACGATCTCGATCTGGATCTGCGTGTCGGGGACTCGATCTCCTCGGATGACCCGGCCGCCGGTGTCGTCGCAGACGCGGTCGTATCCATGCCCGCACTTGGCCCCCTGTCCGACGCCCAGCAGGCAGATCGGCACGACCCTCGGTGGGTGTTCGCCCGCCCCGGCCGCGACGCCGCCGATCGGTGGCTGCAGCAGGCCGTCGAGCATCTATCGGAGGAGGGCCGCGCTTTCGTCGTGACAGGCGGGGTGACAGCGGACGGACGGCAGGCCGCGACGTTGCGCCACGAGCTGCTCCGGCGCGGTGTCATCGAAGCGGTCATCTCGATCGAGACGCCCAGACAGAGTGTGGGATTCTGGGTGTGGGTCCTCGCCCGTCCTGGGCGCACCGTCGATCCCGATCGCGTGCTGATGGTCGATGCGCCGGCGGCACGTGACCAACCTGACGGCTCGTTCTTCGACGACATCGTCGGGATCTACCGCCGGTGGCGCACCGACGGCGAACACACCCCGTCCGAGTACGTCGCTGCCGTCCCGACTCGGGAGCTGCTCGAACCCGGCACAGGGCTTGTTCCGTCGATGTGGATTGCGCGAGCCTCGGCGCCCTCCCCCGAGGCCCTGATCGAGAAAGTCCGTGAGGCTGAACAGCATCGCGGTGCCCTGACCGACGACACAGCCCCCCACAGCCTCGCGCCGCTGATCCCGCTGGCCACCACTGCCCGCACCGAGAAACTGCCGTCACTGTCCGGCGTGACCATTCTGCGCGGGACGGTCCGCCCGGCGCCGCACGGAGCCGTGTCGTCGTGTGCACCCGTGCGGGTTCTGTCCTCCCGGGTTCTGGCCGAACTCGACCAGGGAGCCGCTGTCGACGATGTGGCGCCGCTGGCGATCCCGTTCGAGAACCCGAATCCTGTCCGCACCCGGTCCGGCGACATCCACGTGGAGTTGCTCCACTACAACCCTGATCCCGGCGCCGTCACGGTCCTCGATGTCGACGACTGGGCAGTGGGTATTCACACCTACCTCATCAGGGTGGATGACTCCCTGGTCGATCGGTGGTTTCTTGTCGCGTGCATCCGCGCGGCCATGCGGCAGCCCTGGAACGGTCGTCGATCCCCGACGCGGAGCACCCTCGATCGCATCGACATTCCGGTCCTGCCGCTCGAGGAACAACAGCGGATCGGGCAGGTAGTCAGAGAGCTGGATCGGGAGCAGGCGGCTCTTGCGCGGCGGATGCAGGCGACCCGGCAGTTACGTGACGCCGTCGAAGGTGCTGTCGCGACCGGTGCGATCACCGTTGGTCCGACTCCCGACCCGGCCGCGCGGCCCGTGGTGAAGCCGCGCACCGCGGCCCTGCGCCAGAAACAGGCAGCGTCGGCCCGCAAGAAGCGCACCCAGCGTCCGGGACACGATGCCACCGAATAGCCGCCCAGGCGCTGCCTCGACTGCGCCTTGATCGGGGTCCCGAACGTGGATCCATTCGACCGTCCGCACCAGTGCCGCGTCACACCTGCCCGGTACGGTGCACCACAAATACACCAGATACTTCGGTATAGCTCTGAAAGTAGGACCCGACAGATGACCGCACTCGACAGCTCCGCGCTTGTCGCACTGCGCACCGCCTGCACTCCCCGCGACGATGTGATCAGCGGCGGTCTCGCCGACAACCACTTCGCCGCCCAGCTCGACAAGGTGGTCCGCGACGCTACCCACTATCCGGTCTACGGCGACCCTGATGCGTTCTTCGCCCAGACCTATCCGACCAGCGGCCTGCGCACTCTGTTGACGAAAACCTTCGGGCGTGTCAGTGGTGCGACAGGTGTCGCCGCCGAGAACGGTGTCTTGCGACCGACGACCTCGTTCGGTGGCGGCAAAACCCATGGACTGACCGCGGTCTACCACCTCGCCCGCGGGGCACGGCCCGTGAACATCGCCGATTTCGTCGATCCTGCGATCCTGCCCGACGGTCCTGTCCAGATCGCCGCGCTCGTCGGTGACGCACTCGACCCGGTTGCCGGTGTCGCCACCGACGGGCATCGCACCTACACCCTGTGGGGTGAGATGGCCGCGCAGATCGGGGATGCGGCGTTCGAGGCGATGGCCGCCAGCGATGTCGAACGCACCGCGCCCGGGACCGCGACGATCAAGGCCGCGTTCGGGGGGCAGCCGACGGTCGTGATCATCGACGAGATCGCCAAGTACATCCGCCAGGTCACCTCCTCGGGCAGCGACGACGTCCGTCGCATGGCCAAAGCGATCCCGGTGTTCCTCGGCAACCTGTTCGAGGTCGCCTCCGATCCGACGAACCAGGTGTCGGTCATCATCACTCTCGCCGCCGCGACGAACGCGTTCGGTGAGGAAACCACCGAGATGACCGAACTGCTCGACGACGGGTCCTCCGCGGCGAGCGATGCCGTCGCCGAAACCGCCGATGTTCTCACCCGCGCGGTGCAGCCGGCCGCCGTCATCAAACCCGCCGCCGACAACGAGATCGGCGAGATCCTCAAGACTCGGCTGTTCGCCACCGTCGATCCGGTCGCCGCGCGCGCCGCCGGCGATGCGTACCGCGACTTCTACGAGGTCCTCGGCAGGACCGAAACCTTGGCCGGGGGCCCGGAACAGCCGGTCAGCTACGGGGATCAGGTTGCCGGCGCGTATCCGTTCCACCCGGAGTTGGTGCGTGTGCTCGACAAGCGGCTCGGTGACATTCCGCAGTTTCAGCGGGCTCGCGGGGCGCTCAAGCTGCTCGCCGAGGTGGTGGCGGGGATCTACCGTGACGGTGACGACACCGCGATCATCAACGTCGGTGACATCGACTACAGCGACGCTCCGGTCCTCAACCATCTCACCGACGGGCTCGGGCGTGGTGAATTCTCCTCGGTCGCGGTCGGTGACTTCGCCGGATCGCAGTCTCATGCCGCCTCGGTCGATGCCGATGTGTTCCCAGGGAAACCGCTCTATGCGACGCGCATCGCGCGGACCGTGTTCACGCATTCACTCGAGATGAAATCGAATGCCGGTGCGGGCCGCAATGATTGGCTCATCGGTACGCTCCGTCCCGGCGAGGATGCGACGGTGTTCGAGAAGGCGCTGACGGAGTCGGAGAAGGTGTTCTGGCACTTGGCGTTCGATGGTGCCCGGTGGCGGTTCAATGTCGAACCGAACGTCAACGCCATCATCGAAGCCGAGAAGCGGAATGTCGCCAACACCCGGGTCGCGGCGGTCGTCGACGACCTCATCACCCGGGCGTTCGCCAACGACGGTGGTGTCGGTGCCGTCCACTTCCCGTCCGGTGCTGTCGCGATCGCGGACGAGACGAAGCTGCGGGTGGCGGTCCTCGACTATCGGGTGTTGTCGGTCGACGCGAAGACCGCCGAGTCTGCTCCGACCCTGGTCGTGGACATGTTCGACAAGTCGGGGTCGGTGGGGTCCCCCCGTAAGTACCGCAACAGTGTGGTTTTCGCGGTCGCCGACACCGATCAGATCGACACGCTCAAGGACCGTGCCCGCGCGCTCATCGCCGCGGACAGCCTGGGCACGGACACTGCGCGGCTGAGCCAGTTCAGCGGTGAGATCCGCAAGAAGATCGAGGCCTACCAGAAGCTGGCGTCGTTGGAGGCGCGGGTCGCGGTGAACCGCTGCTACAAGCACATTTTCTATCCGGTGCACGACCGGGCGAACAATCATCTGCGGCACAAGGAACTGCCACCCCAGGCGCAGGGGGAGGTGAAGAACGCGACGACCGCGATCATCACCCTCCTCAAGGACGAAGACAAGATCCGGTCCGCGTCGTTCACCGCGTCCTATCTGCGGTCGAAGACGTGGCCGAAAGCCGGATCGATCACCACCGCCGACCTGGTCGACTACTTCTGGATCGACCACAGTGTCCCGATCGTCCAGAACGTGGCGTTGCTGCGGGAGGCGTTGGTCAACGGCGTCAAGAACGAGGGCTGGGTCTACTACGACGGCAGCACCGGCAAGGCGTTCACCGCGCACACCATGGCAGGGATGAACATCGGTTTCCGCAGCGACGCCGAGATCATGACCACCGAGGAAGCACAGAAGCGGGGGCTGCTGGTCCGCAAACCCACCCAGACCGATCTGCGGGCGGTGTTCACCGGGGACCGGGTCACCGGGGCGGAACTGCGGACCCGCCTGGAAACCGAATGTGGTGGGGAACCCGCGAAGAGCGACGTCCTCGAGGTTCTCGCTACCGCGGTGCAAGCCGGAGACTACAAATCGATCGTCGTCGTCGACACCGAACCCGAGGCCGGGGTCCGGGCGTTGCCGCCGAGCGCGATCAAGGAGAAGGGCCTCGACTCGCTGCACATCCTCACCCGCGAGGACGCCGACAAGTTCGGTGTCGAGATCCCCACCCGCACCGTCAGCACCAAAACGTTCACCGCTACCGGGGCCGGCGGTGCCGCGATCCAAACCCTCATCGATCAAGTATCGGACTTCACGGTCCGCACCATCCGGCGGTTGACGGTGAAGGTCACCGCCGACGGCGACAAGGGCACCAGCGACCTCGATCTCGCGGTCGCAGCGCTCGGGATGCTGCCGAAGTACGCGATCACCGTCAAGAGCACCGTGCGGGCCGAGTACAAGAACGTCGCCGGTGGTGGTTTGGCGTTCACTGGTACCGCGGAACGCGCGGATTTTCAGAGCGCCTACGGGCACGTGAAGAAGGCACTGGCGGGGGCCACGAAGATCGCAGGTGATCTGACTCTCGATATCGCGTTCGAACCCGCCGCCGGGGTAGACAGTCCGGAGATCGACCATTTCCGCACCGTGATCAAGAACCTGCAGATCCAGCACACCCAGATGAGCGCGGAGGCAGCTCGATGACCGCACAGCCGAAACACGCCCCGCGTACCCGTCATCTGTCCGCGGTCGCTGCGACCCGCGCGTTTCGGATCACGGTCGTTCCCGGACGTGCAGACACCTACGGGCTTGTCCTCGACGAAACGTACGGCGACGGCGACAACACCCTTACCTCTCGCGTCACCACTACTACACCCGCACAGCTCGGGCGGATCACCGACGCGGTGTTTGCGGCTGTCCGTGGCTCCGGACACGCACCGAGTGTTCTCGCGTTCACCCGCAAGAAGCCGATCCGCATCGACGAAGCCGAAGGCGTCCGCCTCGCACTGATCCTGCTCGCTACCCAACCAATAGCCAAGCACACACGGGTTCGCGCGATCGTTGCCGGCGTGAACGCCATGAGCGTCGAAGAGACCTACTACTGGTACTCCAAGTGCATCGGCGTCGACGCCTCCCGTGCCTGCAAAGCGCTCCGCATCCTTCTCTCCGGCGACCGCGACTGAAAGACGAACATGACCAACACCAAACCCCGCGTCCTCATCGAAGACTGGCTCCCCGTCGCCGAACTCGGTATCGAATCCCGTCGCGAACGCGCCGCCGCGTCCGCGCTCCCGCCGCTGTCATTCCTGCACGTCTGGTGGGCACGCCGCCCACTCGTCGCCTCCGCCGCGGTCGTCCTCGGTGGCCTCATGCCATCCTGGTCCCAGGACCTTGCCGACGCCTTCCCTTCCTCTGTCGAGCTCCGCGACGAAGCCGCCTACCGTCGGTGGCTGCTGCACCTCGTGGGGATCTGGGGCGATCCTGTTCTGGGGCGCAGGAAAATCGATGCAGCTAAGGCCGCGGGAATCAAGCTCCAAGACAATGGCTACGGATACAAGCAGGCATTTCGAAACGCGATCTCCCGTCCTGACATCGACTTGCTGCATCAGGTTCTCGTTCGGACGTGGGGGGAGATGCCCACGGTCGCAGACCCCACTGCGGGTGGCGGCAGCATCCCATGGACGGCAGTCCGGCTCGGAATCCCAGCTCTCGCAAACGATCTCAACGGCGTCGCTGCGACCACTCTGCGAGCAGGAGTACAGATCCCAGCCCAACGAGGCCCCCAGCTCGTCAATGACCTCAACAAATGGGGTCGCGTTCTCGTCGACCGCGTGCAGGACTCGCTGAAGCCCTACTTCCCTCTCAACGAGAGGGAAAGCATCATCGCCTATATCTGGGCGAACGCAGTGGCCTGCCCCCGGACCGGACGACTCGTGCCGCTCCTGCCCGACAAATGGCTGCGTAAGACCAAAGGCAAGGAAGCCGCCGTCCGAATGCTCACCGAGAGCGACGGCGTCGACCTGGACACACCGCGCTTCGAGGTCGTCCTCGGCCGCGATGTCGACCCCGCGGACGCCGCGACTGGGACTTCGGGTCGAGGAAAGGCAATCTCGCCGTACGACGACCTCGTGATCGACGGTGATTACATAAGAGCTGAAGCACAGGCTGGACGGATGTCCCCGGTCCTGTACGCAGTCGCGATTCGCACTGCGACCGGGGAGCGCACGTTCCGGGCCCCGACGGATGCAGACCATGCAGGGATCCGAGCTGCGGAAGAGCGTTTCGCCGAGGTAAAGGATCTGTGGCAGGCAAGGGGAATTTTGCCCACCGAGGAGTTCCCCGACGGGAACGATCTTCGCCCCAAACACTACGGGATGACGCATTGGCTGGACTTCTTCACACCGCGGCAGGCCCTTGTGCATGGCACCTTCGGCGAGGAGTTCGCCAAGCTGATCCCGCAGGTGGAAGCAGCTCTCGGTGACAGCGCCGATGACGTGTTGTTCGAGCTGGCCTTGATGCAGGGCAAAGCCCTGAACTGGAACTCGCGGTTGTCGTCCTGGGACGTTTCCCGGCAGAAGATGCGGAGTGTGTTCGACCGGCACGACTTCGCGTTCAAGTGGACGTTCGCCGAGTTCGAGGGTGCAACCGCCCTGTATTCGTGGTGTCTTGATCAGCTGACCGACGCCTATGGAGGGATCGCGCGTCTCGTCGACGAGACCGGTGCCCCCGGTATGGCCGGCGAGGAACCGCTGGACCGCCAGGTCACTGTGACTCAGGGCAGCGGGGCCGACCTGCGCGAAGTCGGGGACGGTTCGGTTGCGCACATCTGCATGGATCCGCCGTACTACGACAACGTGATGTACGCCGAGTTGGCCGACTACTTCTACGTGTGGGAGAAGCACACCCTCGGCCGGCTCGTGCCGGACTACTTCCACGATGATCTCACCGACAAGGAGAACGAGGCCGTCGCAAATCCGGCCCGGTTCGCGGCGATGGGCAAGCGCCGCAAGGAACTCGCCGACCTCGACTACGAGGCGAAGATGACCGCGATTTTCGCCGAGGCCCGCCGCGTGCTCCGGGACGACGGAGTGCTCTCGGTGATGTTCACCCACAAGCGCGCCGAGGCGTGGGACACCCTCGGCATGGGCTTGTTGCAGGCCGGGTTCACCATCGAAACCTCGTGGCCGGTCAACACCGAATCGGAGCAGTCGCTGCACCAGGCGAATATGAACTCCGCCGCGTCGACGATCATGCTGGTGTGCCGCAAACGCGACGACGTCGACGGCAACGTGCGAGTGTATCGCGACGACATCGAAAACGAGATCCGCGACGCCGCCCGGGCAGCGGCGAAGCGGTTCCAGCACGACGGTATCGACGGTGTGGACCTGCTGTTGTCGACCTACGGTCCGACGCTGTCGGTGATTTCGCGGAATTGGCCGGTGTACTCATCGGTCCCCGATGCCGACGGCCGCGATCAACTACTGCGCCCCGAAGACGCCCTCGACCTCGCGCGCGAGGAAGTCGTACGGTTGCGCCGCGCGCGGTTGGTCGGTAAGGCCGCGACCGTCGATGATGTGACTGATTTCGTGCTGATGGCGTGGGATATTTTCGGGGCTCGGGAGTTCCCGTACGACACGGCGCGTTTGCTTGCGCTCGCGGTGGGTGGTTTGGATGTGGATGTGCTCGAGCGGGCGAAGGTGGTGAAGAAGAAGTCCGGGTCGGTGGTGTTGCTTGAGCCGGTGGAGCGGTTGCGGCGCGACGCGGATAGTGAGTTGCCGGGTGTGCGGCCTGAGGCGTCGGTGTTCGAGTGTGTGATCGACGCGGTGGATACGGCGTTGTACATCGCGGAGGTCGATGGGATGCCGGAGGCGAAGCGGTTCCTCGATCGTCACGGCTATATTTCGGATGCGGGGTTCCTGGCCACCGTGCAGGGTCTGGTCAATGCGATCCCGCGGACCAAGGCGAAGGGTGTGTGGGTGGTGCCCGAGGCCGGTGTGCTCGACACGCTGTGCACGCTGTATTTCCCGACGGTCGTGTTGCCGGCGGTTGAGGATCTGGCTGCGGCGGCGGTGCAGGGATCCTTGTTCGGGGACGAGTGATCGGTGAGTTCTGAGCCGCAGGATTCGTTGCTGCCTGATCTTGGCGTGAGCACCGCGGGTGAGCAGGGCGGGTTGTTCGCGGAGGTGTCGATGGACGATTCGTTCGTCGGTGTTCCGGTGAAGAGCCGCTACTCCCCCGATGATCGGCCGTTCGAGTCGTTCTATGTGCCGTTGCTGTCTCGGTCGGTGTCCTACGACCGGGCGGTGGGGTATTGGTCGGCGGCGGAGCTGCAGTATGCGGCTCAGGGCACCGCGCATTTTTTGGCGAACGGTGGGCGGATGCGGCTGGTTGTCGGGGCGCAGCTTTATGAGTCCGATGTCGCGGCGGTGCTGCATGGGTTGCCCTTGACCGATGTGCTGGCTGCCCGGATGTTGGCGGATCCGGGTCTGGCCGGCGCGAAGATCGTCGCCGACGAGCATTTGAGTGTGCTGGCGTGGATGGTTGCTCATGGTCGCCTCGAGATTCGGGTGGGGGTGCCGCGCGAGGGTGAGAGGTTGTTGTCGCACAGTCAGTCCGGTCGGTACTTCCACACGAAGTTCGGTGTGTTCACCGATCGGCACGGGAACAAGGTCGCGTTCGAGGGGTCGAACAATGCGTCGGTGCGGGCGTGGGTTTCGAACTTCGAGACGTTTACGACGGCGCCGTCGTGGTTGCCGGTGTGGGAGTGGAGCGGGCGGGACACGGTTCTCGAGTTCGAGAAGTTGTGGAACGGTAATCCGGATCAGGGTTGGGCGGTGATTCCGTTGCCGGTCGCGGTGCGTGAGAGGCTCATCGAGCATGCGCCGGTGGTGCCGCCGGTGCCGCGGCGCGACACGTTGCTCGACGTTGACGATGGCGACGGTGCTGGCGGGTCTGCGGGTGCTGCGGTGGTGGTGGGTGACGAGGATGCGTGGGCCGAGTTGCTCGACGTGGCGTCGCGGCCGGTTCGCTCCCCGTATACCGGTGTCGGGACCGCTCAGGTCGAGCCGCTGCCGCACCAGGCGAACCTCATCGATCGTGTTGTGGGTACCTATCCTCGCGGTTACTTGTTCGCCGACGAGGTCGGTCTCGGTAAGACCGTCGAGGCCGGTCTGGTGTTGCGGGAACTGTTGCTGTCCGGTGCGGCGCGCACCGCGCTGCTGTTGGTTCCGGCTTCGGTGATGCGGCAGTGGCAGGAGGAGCTTCACGAGAAGATGAACCTCGATGTGCCGCGGTTCGACAAGGGTGGCTTCGTCGACCGTCACGATCGGCCGATCCCGGTGGCCGGTGGTGTCAACCCGTGGTCGGCGTTCCCGATCGTGCTGGCGTCGAGTCATCTGGCGCGGCGCCGGGACCACCGCCGGAACATCCTCGCTGCCGGGCCGTGGGATGTGGTGCTGGTCGACGAGGCTCACCATGCGCGTCGGCGTGGCGCGAAGCCGACGGACACTCCGAACTCGTTGCTCGCGTTGCTGGTGGAGATGCGGGAGAAGCAGATGTGGAGGGCGCTGTATCTCGCGTCTGCCACGCCGATGCAGATGAATCCGCACGAGGCGTGGGATCTGATCTCGTTGCTCGGGTTGCCGGGCCGTTGGGGTTCGTCGGCGGGTGACTTCCTCGAGTATTTCGAGCGGCTCCGTGTGGATCCGCAGGTGCGGAATTGGAAGTTGTTGTGCGCCATGTTGTCCGACTATTTCAGTGACGGTGAGGCGTTGCGTGACGGGCGGCTCGAATCGCAGGTCGATGATGCGCTCGGGTTCGTCGACTCGTATGCGGTGACGGCGCTGGCGGAGAATCCGCCGTCGGCGGAGGCCCGATCGCAGATGCCGAACGCGATGTCCGAGTGGATGGACCGGTGGTTGCGTCGGCACACTCCGATGCGTGATCGGGTGTTCCGCAACACCCGCGGGGTGCTGCGTGCGTATCAGGATGCCGGGATCATCGGTGATGATGTCGTCATCCCGCACCGGCACGTCGACGATGTGTTCATCGACCTCGCACCGGCTGAACGCAGGCTCTACGACCGTATCGAGGAGTACATCCGGCGGCACTACAACGCGTACAAGAGTGACCAGTCGAGTCAGGCGCTCGGCTTCATCATGACCGTCTATCGTCGTCGGCTCACCTCGTCGTTCGAGGCGATCAAGAAGTCGCTCACCCGCCGGCTGACCGTCCTCGAGAGCGGCATGAGTCTGGCCGAGTTACTCGCCGACGACGACAACGCGGACGTCGAAGACGCGTTGTTCGATCCGGAGACGTTCGATGCGTCGTCGGCGTTGCTGCAGGACGAATTGCACGAGTTGCGGCTGTTCCTGGCGGACCTGGGCAAGATCACCGGTGAGGACACCAAGGCGACGCGGCTGGTCACGGATGTGAACGAGGCGTTGCTCATCTATGACAGCGTGGTGGTGTTCACCCAGTACACCGACACCATGGACTATGTGCGTGAGCGTCTCATCGCCGCCGGTATCACCAAGATCGGCTGCTATTCCGGTCGCGGCGGCCAGATCTACCAGCCGGACACCGGTAGTTGGCGTGAGGTCACCAAGGCCACGATCAAAGAGTTGTTCCGGAATCGGGATCTGACGGTGTTGATCGGCACGGACTCGATGAGCGAGGGCCTGAACCTGCAAACCTCGGGACGGTTGATCAACTATGACATGCCGTGGAATCTGATGCGTGTCGAACAACGGATCGGCCGTGTCGACCGTATCGGCGCCAGCTATCGGAACATCCAGATCACCAACTACTTCTACGCCGACACCGTCGAGCAACGCGTCTACGAGGGTATCGCCGAGGACTACGGCGATTTCACCGACATCGTCGGTGATGCGGCCCCGGTGCTGGGAAACATCGAGAAGGCCATCGAGCAGCTGGCGTTGGGGGACGCCAGCGACGACGCGATCGACGACCAGCTCGGGGCGCTCAAGGGCGAGGTGGATCAGCTCACCAGTCGCGCGGTGCAGGCCACCGATCTCGGGGCCGCCCCGACCGCGGCCGACGAGGTCGAACCGCCCCCGGTTCTTCGCGGTGACCTCGAACTAGCCGATCTGGAACAGATCCTGACTGTGAATCCCCTGACCGCGTCGTGGCTCGCTGCGGTCGACGGGAAGCCGGGGGTGTATCGCCTCACGGCTCCGGTGGCTACGCACTCGTTCGCTGACTCCGCCGGTACTACTGCTGCGGGCGACTATCGGCAGGTGCGGCCCGAGACCGTCGAACAGCTCGTCACCTTCGACCGTGACGTGAGTGAGCACAGTACAGAGGAGATCACGCTGCTCACCTACGGGACCCCCGAGTTCGAGGCACTGCTCCCGCGACGGGATGCGGGAGCCGGGGAGTAGCCCGGTCCGCGCGCGCCGGTCCCCGCGCCACCACCCGCCGCGGAAC
>NZ_JBAQXC010000291.1:0-1574 GCF_049299235.1 Rhodococcus sp. (in: high G+C Gram-positive bacteria)
AGGTGGTCGTGTCCTGGATTCGGGAGGGGAGGATCTGATGGCCGGTCCGAAACGGGACGAGTATGCGCGTGAGGTTCTGCGCGCTGGCCGCGATCTTGGGGTCACGCCGAAGGGCATCGTGATCGCCTTCGCGACTGTCGCTGTCGAGTGCGACTGGGTGATGTACGCGAACCGCGGTGACCCGCAGTCGCTGAGTTTCCCGCACGAGCGGGTCGGTTCGGATGCGAACTCGGTGGGCTTGTTCCAGCAGCGCGCCCCGTGGTGGGGGACTGTGGCCGACCGCATGGATCCGTACCGGTCGGCGCTCCTGTTCTTCGCTGAGCTCGCGAAGCTCAACTACAACAGTGACTCTCGGTCGCCGGGTTGGTTCGCGCAGGCGGTGCAGAAGTCGGCGTTCCCGGACCGCTACGACAAGCGCATCAGTGAAGCGCAGCAACTCTATGACCGGCTGGCGGGCGATGTTGGGAAGCATCGCGCGCCCGATACCGCACAGGAGGTTCACAAGATGGGTGATCCTGTTTGGCTCGCCGATGTTCTCCGCGCCGAGGGACTGAAGGTGATCGAGCACGACGGCTGGAAGAATCGCGGTCACGGCGACTTCCTCGACGTGCGCGGCGTGCTGTGCCACCACACCGCGGGTGGCGGTGAGAACGACTGGCGAATCGTCCAGAACGGACGCTCCGATCTGCCCGGTCCACTCGCGCAACTCGTCCTCGAACGCGACGGAACGTTCCGTGTCATCGCAGTCGGTGTGTGCTGGCACGCGGGCCGCGGGTCGTGGCCGGGGTGGCCGACAAACAACGCGAACTACCACGTGATCGGCATCGAGGCCGTGAACAACGGTGTCGGCCAAGAATGGCCGGCAGTGCAGCTCGATGCGTACAAGCGTGGGTGCGCCGCGATTCTGCGACGTCTGGGTCGCAACTCGAACGACTGCGTGGGCCACAAGGAATACAGCTCCGAAGGGAAGATCGATCCCTTCGGAATCGACATGGACGCGTTCCGACGCGACGTCCAGTCACACATCACTCGACCCTCGGGAGGGTTCATGTCCGCACTCAACGATGCCGAGCAGCGTGAGCTGCTCGAGAAGACTCGTGCTCTCTGGGATTTCCTGGTGAAGCCGGAACCGTCGATGGTCGATCCGTCGAAGAATTTCTCGGCGGCCACGCTGATTCGCACCGCGGACTATCACGCCGCGAACGCGAATGCGAACACGCGCGAGATCCTGAAGAAGATGGAGGGCGGCCAGTGAACATCGTCGCGAAGCATTGGGCCACCATCAGGCAGGTCGCCTACGGTCTCCTGGCCGCAGCTCTGGCCGTCGCCGCGGCCAAGGGCTGGATAACGGACACTCAGTCTGAGCAGTGGCTGAATCATGCCGTGACCCTGCTGGGTGCACTCGGTTTCGTTGTGGCCGGCCTGTACGTGGACCGGTCCCCGAAGGGAACGGACATCCTCCCGGAGGTTGTGCTCGGTCCAGTGAAGGAGCCGCGGCGTGAACTGTCGCCGCTCGAGCAGGTGCTGGCGGAGGCCGAGAACCGCCTGCGCGGGCGGTAGGGCGTGGAGGAGTT
>NZ_JBAQXC010000292.1:0-5599 GCF_049299235.1 Rhodococcus sp. (in: high G+C Gram-positive bacteria)
GGTCTGTGCCGACGTCGGCGCAGACCCCACCGGTGAACCGTCGATAGTGCTCCCGTCCGGGCCCGCCCGCGCCGCGATGTGTGATCAGGAGGGCATCGATCCCTGCGGGGGAGGGGCGGAGCGTGCCGGGAGGGGAGGGTCAGGCGGCGATGGAGGAAGCGAGGATGGCGCGCCGGTCGTCGTCGGTGATCCCGGCCTGGGAGTTGGTGTCGGCGGCGTAGCGCTGCGCGGCCTCGAGGGTGGGCCACACGTTGAGCCGGCTGTAACCGGCGGTGCCCTCTTCCACGGCGATGACCCAGAATCCATCCTCGTCGCGGTAGGACTCGTCGGTGTGCAGTGCAATGCGAGATGCCATGGTGGCGTTGCCTTTCGGTAGAAGAGTTCGGGTGGGGAAGGAGTCGGGTGTCAGTGGCCGTAGCGGGCGGTGAACTCGATGCGGATCGCGGCGATGTCGTCGCTGCTCGCGTCCAGGTTCGCCCGGTCGGTGTGGCGGCGGATACCGGCGTCGGTCAGGTCCGCCGGGGTGGGCGGCTGGCTGCGGACCGATTCCGCGGCGATCTTCGCGGCGATCGCGCTGACATGGCAGGGGAGAAAACGCACGACTACTCCTGTGGTCTCGATGTGGATGGGCCCGGTGTGCTCGGCGTGGCTGCCGAACCCCTGCGGGATCGGGAAGGTCGGGTGACCGTCGACGCTGCTGCGCAGCGACCGCTGTGTGGGTGCATCACCGGTGGGGACTTCTATTTCATTGTGGCAGAAACCCATTGGCGAATTTTCGGGCAGTGATCCGGGCCGTTCGGGGAGGGATCCGATCGCCGGTCGGTCACGCAGGTGCGATCGGTCGCGATGATCGCGCCGGTCGGGGTATCGATGTTCCCGTCCTTGCCGGACGGCAGCTCGTCGCCGCATGTGAATTGCTGCGAAACATGTTGTGGTAGAAGGTCAGATGCTTCTTCTATAGGGGGTCATCCGCGGGACTCGGTGCGGTGTGCTCGACGCCGAAGTGCGATAACCTGACAAGCGAACACGAAGGGCGCAGCTGCGCTGGGTGTGAGGCTGTCAACGAGAGGAAGTGGACGACACAGGGAAGCCGCCAAGAACATGATCTTCGGTGCCAAGGGGGGTCAGAGCAAGACGACCAGTTCCGCGGCGCTCGGAGCGTCCCTGGATTGGCTGAACGAGGCGCTGGCCGACCGGGGCGACGGCGATCGGAGCGACGATTCCGATCCCAGTGTGGACTCCGGTTCCTGACAACGGCCTCCCCGGAGCCGCTGCCCGGCGATAGGCGATGTGCTGCGCAGTGGAGGGGGAACACCGTGTGGATCCGGGAAGGGCGTGTCTTCCTGGACGGTAACGCCGAGGAACGTGGCCGGCTCGACTGCGGCGGCCATCTTCATCCGGACCGCCCCGGCCACCGGAATGTGACGACGAATCCGAACCGGGCCGGTTCTGACGTTCAGACCGAACATCAGGTCGAGCACGAGCCCGCCGGTTGTGCTCGGTTCGGCGACGAATGCTCGTGACTCGGCATCGTCCTCACGGTGCGACGTCGACATCAAGGCCTGAAACGCCGTGTCGGTCCCGCGCGATACCCTGCCTAGTCACACCGGGAGACACGAACGGGGCCACGCATGAAACAGTTCCTCGCGTTCGTTGCCGTCATCATGGTTCTCGGCCTCGTCATCGATCACTGGCGGCTCATTCTGGGACTGGGCGTTGCCGTTGCGCTCGTCGCAGCAGCAATCGAGTTCACCGCCAAGGCGGGGAAACTGGTGCGTGAGGCATGGGAACAAGCACGTCTGAGGAAGCGGGATCGATCCGAGAACGCTCGGATGGAACGGTCCCGGCTGAAAACCAGAGCGGACGCGCAGCACGAGTTGTACATGAAAGGCGACAGCAGGGGCGTGTACGGCGAGTTTCCCCCTGCCGATCTCGACAAACTGTGATCGGTCGGTGAGTGGAGAAGGCGCGATCAGCTGAGGACCGCCTGCAGCCGGAAGGATGCAGGCGTCCGGTGAGCCACTCGGCGTGAACGGCGGGATGGCACGCCCGGGCCCCGGTGATCCGGCCGGCCACGTTCGACCGGTGGCGCGGTCGGCCCGAAGCCGGTTGCGTGCACCCTGTTTCCGTTTCCTCCGGTGTCGGTCAGAGCGTGGACTACACCAGCGGTCCGAACAGTTTGTCGGCGAACCAGGTGGCTTGGCTCTGGGGGTGGGCGGTGTCGAACGTGATTCCGGTCAGCCGCCCCTGGAAATCGAAGCGCCCGGTGTACCGGCCCGGACCCATCTGGAACGTGAACTCGTCGTCTGTCGCCCGGGTGTCCGTGAGCGGTGTGAACCCCGCCTTGCCATGGACATTGGCCTTCCCGGTGAACGAGCCGTCGGGGTCTTCGTCGGCGACTTCTACGTGCAACGTGAATCCGTTGCTCTGATGCAGATCCCAGTCGCCTCGTACGTCCTTGGCCATGGTCGTATCCTTCCTTCTCGTCAGAAACGCCCCTTCGGGCTGGCCCGCAGGCCTTGGGTTCCCGCCCGGTTGCCCGGGGCCCGCCGCCGCGATCTGCGGCGACAACCCCGCTCCCGACGGTGTCGAGTGGTGTGGACGGGACGATCCGAGCCTGTCGGAAGCGAGAACGGCTGTCGCGGGTAGTTCACTACTCGACTTCGCGTAAGCGCTTGGGGTGGGGTTGGGTGTGGCCGGAGTCGGATGGCCTGCCGACACGGTGCGAGCGTCGGGCATCGACCGGTCAGCGATCCCGGTCAGCGATCGGAGGGCCCCTTCTGGATGTGGTAGTGGGTGAGCGGTGCAGCGGCGAGGGGTGCCGAGAACCGATTCCAGGCACGGGACGTGCATTCCCCGGTCGTTCGGTGCGGGCGGCGTCGGGCGCACCACAGGATTCGCATCGCGCGATCGGATCAGCTGTCATGGTCGGCCCCGTTCTCGAAATGGCCCGCACCTGATTGATGTTCGCGCGCATTACAGTTCAAGGAAGGTGCCCAGGTCACACGATCTTGTATGGTCGGTGATCTGTTCGAACGCGAGGAGTTCTGATGCCTGTCCCATATCCGCCGCCCGAGAAGCAGCCTGTTGTCATGTGTCACATCGACGGGTGCTGCTACCGACGTCATTCGACTCGGCTGGGTCAGCCGATATGCCAGCAGCATGAACGCATGGTCGACCGATTCGGCAGGGTCGACCAGCCGCTCAATTTCGGGAGCGTCGAGTTCAAGTACACGCGGGACGGCTATCCCGATCCGCGCTGATTGCAGTACAGCTGGAGTGAGTGCCAGATGGCCGAGGCGAACGGATCGTAGGTACCGGTGATGGCCCCGACCGCCTCGGCGAAGCTGTCGAGCACTTCGCGCAGGGTCGCGTGGCTCGGCGGACCGAATGTGGCGCTCTGCGGTCGATCGGGGCGCGGCGGTCGATCGGTCGAGCAGCGCCGGCACCCCACACCGCCGGATAGAGCTGGTCAGCAATGCCGCGCCGGGACGCGTCGCAGGAACTGTGGGATCGCGCCGGCGGCGTGCAACTCGGCGCGGCGCAGATGCTGCCGGGCATCGCTTCCACAGGGCGTGACTGGTTCCCGAGCCGGGTTGCACGTGGGCTGTTCGACGATCGTCGAACAGCCACAGTCCGTCGACCGATCGAGATCAGGTCATCTGCTCTGTGCAGCGCCGTGGACCGGCCCAGAGAATCTCGACTATTCAACGGCCCTTACCCATGGTCGCGCGTTCACCTTCACCTACACGGTCTTCCACCTCCGGCGTTCGATGTCCGCCTGTTAATCTGCTGTGCCAGTCAGAGGTGGGTGCTGAAAGATCCAGCACACGGGGTCGCCGCTGACATGAGGTGGACCCGGAGAAGCTGACTTGGCACCGAACAAGATGATCGCCCTCGCCGCAGCAGTCGTTGCTGTCGTCACCGCAGGTGTAGTCGGAGCGGGAATCGCACTGCGACAACACGGTGGCGCAGATACCGCCGGCACGGATCCGGCGCCTGGGACCTACGCGAGCGCGCCGAGATGGGCGTGGAGCTACAAGCTGGCAGATTCGAACCCGTCACTGCTGTTCACGACGGACAACCGCGCCTTGATCTCAACGAAGATGTCGGACGGGAAGGCGACATCCGAGCACATCATCGCCGTGGATCTCGTTTACGGGCGCACGTCATGGGAGCAGCAACTCCCCTCTGGAGCCCAATGCGGCACGGGGCCACGGTACAAGCCGGACAGCACCATGGTCGTGTGTGTCGACATCACGAGCGGTCGCTTGATCATCCTCGACGCCGAGGACGGAACGACGCTCGGGACGCCCTATGTCGGTCAGTCGAATCCAAATGTTGTCGTCTCCGGAAACACGATCTATTCCTGCACTGCGGATCAGGGGGTCCTCAATTTCCAGTCGGGGACTGCGACCGATCTGTCCGAGAACTTCTCGGTGCACATTGCCGACGGAGAACGGGGAAACTGCGGCTTTATGGTGGAGGGCTCCTACGCGGTCGTCTCCGGCTCCGGGAACAAGACGACCGCCATCGTCGACTCCCAAGGAACCATCACCTACCAGTCTTTCGATTCCAGCGCACAGTTCTTCGGCGAGGACTTGCTGACGTCCTACGTGTACGACGACAAGACCCGCGAGTTCCCCACCTTCGCCACGATCATCGACGTCAACGGCGACAAGAAGTACAACCGCCTGTTCTCCGGGGCCACGGTCTTCACTCTGCCAGGGCGCCGTTCCGCGGACGTGTACATCGAGAAGAACGGGACCGTTCGACACCGCGTCACCGGCGACGCCCTCTGGAAATACTCGAACCCGGACGACATGTCTGTCGTCGGCGCAGTCGGCGACGTACTCGTCATGTTCGAGGACGCGACGACACTGCGCGGTTACGACATCACCACCGGGCGGGTGCTGTGGTCCGTTCCGGTGACCGCCCTGTACAAGGGCGGGAAGCCACCCGCGGGAGTCAACCTCGAAAACGAGTTCTCAGGCATGGGCCTGATATGGCGTTTCGCTGGGGACGGCGAAACGCTCGTCGTGTCGACCGGAAACCTGCTTACCGGTATCAACGCCCAAACCGGCGACATCACCTGGGAAAATGGCGCCAACGGCTTCGTCTTCGCGCAGCAGAGCAACTACCTGCTGCTACGCAACGGAGAGCACATCACCGCCATGAAGTTCGAATAGCCCTGTCGCGGAAATCGTTACGACGACCATGGGACCGCGGTTGGGGTGCATCGCAGGGACGCCAGCGACTCGACCGGTCCGCGTTCGTTGATCGGCAGGGATGGACGGGGGACGTGGCAGGGCGCACCGTGCAGGTCAGCGCTGAACGCGATGTTGTAGCGCGCGGCGCCGTCGTGCGGGTTCGAGCTCATGACGACGGATCGGCTCAGGCTGCCGGGGGTGGTGGTGGAGGTGGTGGATGAACCGTTGCGGTACATCTGAACCGTGTGCTGCGGTGGTCGGTGAGGTTGTCCCGTAAGTCGTAGAAATTGAGGTGGCGGTCCCAAGCTCGATCCCTGCCATGTGGTAGGCATCGGGCGTCTGCCAAGACACACCAACAGCAAGGGACCGCCGTGAAGAAGAGTAGCCAG
>NZ_JBAQXC010000293.1:0-9302 GCF_049299235.1 Rhodococcus sp. (in: high G+C Gram-positive bacteria)
AGGCGATGATGGCAAGTGAGCTCCTGGTAGGGCAGGGACGTAAGCACTCACTGGCCTACCAGGAGTTCGCCGGTATCCGGCCCGTCACACGCCGATGCTCACCGAGTTTTCAGATGCACACTCAGAGTTCCTCGTCGTCGTGCTCGCCGTCGACCCGGTCGTGGTCGGCGGCTTTGCCGTAGCCGGTTTCGGACATGCCGATGCGCCAGTACCCGATGACCAGGGTCGTCTTGCGATCGAAGTCTGCTTCGGCGCGCAGCCATTTACGCATGGCCAGCACCGTCTTGGATTCGGCGGATACCCAGGCGAAACGCTTGACGTCGCCGTCCGGCAGGGGTACCGCCGTCGCGGCATCGAGCAGATGTGTCGTGGTGCCGGCGTGTGCGCCGTTGCGGTGAATCCAGCGAATGTCGATGTCGGCGGGAGACGTGAGATTCTGCTGCTCGTGCTCGTCGGCCACCTCGATCACCGCGACCCCCCGCGCCCCTTCGGGTAACCGTTCGAGCATCCGCCCGATCGCGGGGAGAGCGGTCTCGTCGCCGACGATCAGGTACCAGTCGGCGACCGGCGCCACGACACCGCCGCCACCGGCTGCGCCGATCCGGTCGCCGGGCTGTGCGTGTTCGGCCCAACCGCTGGCAAGGCCCTCGTCACCGTGCTTGACGAAGTCGATGTCCATTTCGCCGGCGGCTGGATCGAGACGTCGCACCGTGTAAGTGCGGATCTGCTGCTTGACCGTCGGATCGGGCCAGAGCAACCGCCCGGTCCCGTCGTTCTCGGGAAGGTCGAGGTCGCCGTTCGCCCGGGGAAAGACGAGTTTGATATTGGGCACCCGCGTGGGGTCGCTCGCATACACGGCGACACCGGCCCCGGCGAAAGTTATTCGGCGCATCCGGGGCGTGATGTCCACGACCCGAGCGACTTCGATGACGGCGGGCAACAGCCCATCTTCGTTCGGCATGACCAGTATATTAGGGCAGCCTGACCGAAAACGGGGTCGAGGTGTGGGTGGGATCGGGACCGCACGCCGTGCCGCCGATGGGAGTTCTGTCACCGGCCTACCGTGCCGGTCCGCCCCGCGCACTAGGGTGAGACCGTGCGTCCTTCACTCGAGTCCTACCCTCACCTCGCCGGCGGCAAGGTCCGCGACCTGTATGTCATCGACGACGAGCATCTGCTGCTCGTGGCCAGTGACCGGATCTCGGCCTACGACCACGTACTCGCCACGACGATCCCCGACAAGGGCCGCGTCCTCACCGCGATGAGCGTGTTCTTCTTCGACCTGCTCGACGCGAACAACCATCTCGCCGGTGAACCCGACGACGAGCGCATCCCGGAAGACCTCCTGGGTCGCGCGCTGGTCGTCAAGCGTCTGCAGATGGTGCCCGTCGAATGCGTGGCCCGAGGATTCCTCACCGGCTCGGGTCTGCTCGACTACCAGGCCACCGGATCGGTGTGCGGCGTGAAGTTGCCCGAGGGCCTCGTCGAGTCGAGTCGTCTCCCGGAGCCGATCTTCACCCCGGCGTCCAAGGCCGATCTCGGTGATCACGACGAGAACATCAGCTTCGAGGCTGTTACCGAGAAGGTCGGCTTGAACCTGGCGATGAAACTGCGTCAGGACACCCTCGACATCTACGACCGGGCGTCGATCTACGCGTACGAACGTGGGATCATACTCGCAGACACCAAGTTCGAGTTCGGTCTCGACAAGGCAGGCAACCTGGTGCTCGCCGACGAGGTGCTCACCCCCGATTCGTCGCGGTACTGGGCCGTCGACGACTACGCGGAAGGCAAGGTACAGGCCAGCTTCGACAAGCAGATCGTCCGGAACTGGCTGACCGGACCGGAATCCGGCTGGGACCGCGCATCCGACACCCCGCCGCCCGCACTGCCGCAGCACGTCGTCGACAAGACGCGGGCACGCTACATCGAGGCGTACGAGCGGATTTCGGGACTGTCGTTCGCAGACTGGCTCGGAGAGCAGTGATGGCGGACTCGGCACCGATGACCGCACCGCCCGTTGCCAAGACGGTTCCGCTGCGACGGACCAACCACGGGCACACTTTCGTCGACGAGTACGAATGGTTGCGCGACAAGGAAAGCCCCGAGGTCATCGCGTATCTCGAGGCTGAGAACGCGTGGACGGAGCAGCAGACCGCGGGCCTGGCGCCGCTGCGCGGGCAGATCTTCGACGAGATCAAGTCGCGCACACAGGAAACCGACATGTCGGTGCCCACCCGGCTCGGCGACTGGTGGTACTATGCGCGCACCGCCGAGGGGCAGCAGTACGGCATCCAATGCCGCTGCCCCGTTGCGGGACCGGATGACTGGACCCCGCCGGAACCGGCTCCGGGCGTCGAACTTCCGGGTGAACAGCTTCTGCTCGACGGCAACGCCGAAGCCGAAGGCCACGACTTCTTCTCGCTCGGGGCGTTCTCGATCAGTCACGACGGCACCCTGCTCGCGTACTCCACCGACGTGGTCGGCGACGAGCGGTACACGCTGCGGTTCAAGAATCTCGTGACCGGTGAACTACTGGCCGACGAGATCCCCGGCACCGCACCCGGTGCGACGTGGGCGATCGACCACAGTCACGTCTTCTATCTCACCGTCGACGAATCGTGGCGGCCGGACACGGTGTGGCGGCACACACTCGGCACCGAGCGCGGCGACGACGTGCAGGTCTTCCACGAACCCGACGAGCGGTTCTGGGTGTCGGTGGGCTCGACCCGCAGCGAGAAGTATCTGATGATCTGGGTCGGATCGAAGATCACCACCGAGGGGTGGATTCTCGAATCCGACGACCCCACAGGAGAATTCCGGGTACTGCTGCCGCGTCGGGAAGGCGTCGAATACGGTGCCGAGCACGCCGTCGTCGCAGGCGAGGACCGGTTTCTCGTGCTGCACAACGACATCGACCCCGAAACGGGCGTGAAGGCGGAGAACTTCGTGCTCGCCGAAGCGCCCGTCGACGACCCGTCGGCGCTGCGCACCCTCATCGCGCACCGCGACGACGTGCGACTCGAGGACATCGAAGCGTTCGCCGATCATCTCGTCCTCGGCTACCGGCGCGACGCGCTGACCCGCGTCGCGGTGTGGCCGCTGACCGGCGCCGGCTACGGCGAACTCACCGAACTCGAGTTCGACGAGGAACTGTTCTCCGTCGGCCCCGGCTCGAACCCCGAATGGACGCAGCCCACGCTGCGCCTCGGCTTCACGTCGTTCATCACCCCCAGCCGCGTCTACGACCGCGTGCTCGCGACGGGGGAGATGCTGCTGCGCAAGGCCCAACCGGTGCTCGGTGAGTTCGATCCCACCGCCTACGAGCAGCACCGCGACTGGGCGGTCGCGCAGGACGGCACCCGCATTCCGCTGTCGATCGTGCGACGCAAGGATCTGCCGGGCGGTCCCGCGCCGACACTGCTGTACGGATACGGCTCGTACGAGGCGAGCATCGACCCCGGCTTCTCGGTGGCGCGACTGTCGTTGCTCGACCGCGGCACGGTGTTCGTCGTCGCGCACGTGCGCGGTGGCGGCGAAATGGGCCGGCACTGGTACGAGAACGGCAAGACCCTCGCGAAGAAGAACACCTTCACCGATTTCGTCGCGTGCGCGCAGCACTTGATCGACACGGGCGCGACCGCGGCGGATCGCCTGGTCGCGGACGGCGGCAGTGCGGGCGGCCTGCTGATGGGGGCGGTCGCGAATCTCGCACCCGAGTTGTTCGCGGGCATCCTCGCGAATGTGCCATTCGTCGATCCGCTCACCTCGATCCTCGACCCGTCGTTGCCGCTGACGGTCATCGAATGGGACGAGTGGGGCAACCCGCTCCACGACCCGGAGGTGTACGAGTACATGCGCTCGTACAGCCCGTACGAGAACGTCGAGGCCAAGGACTATCCGGCGATCCTCGCGATCACCAGTATCAACGACACCCGGGTGCTGTACGTCGAACCGGCCAAGTGGGTCGCCAAGTTGCGCGCCACCAAGACCGGCGACGCACCGCTGCTGCTCAAGACGGAGATGAGCGCGGGGCACGGGGGTGTGTCGGGTCGCTACGAGAAGTGGCGCGAGGTCGCCTTCGAGTTCGCGTGGGTGCTCGAAACATCCGGCGCCTACCGCCCGTAGCTCCACATCACCCGGAGGGACGGGGGTTGCGGGCGTAGCGGACCTGCGGGCGCCCGGCCCGGCCGTATTCGGTGAGACGGGCGAGCAGACCGTCGTCGGCGAGGCGTTCGAGATAGCGCCACGCCGTCACCCGCGACACCCCGACCGCGGCCCCGACCTCCGCCGCGGTCCGGGGACCGTCGGTTTCACGCAGGAATCCGGCGATCCGGTCGAGGGTCGCGGGGGAGACACCCTTCGGGGTCGACGCGCGCGTATTCGACGTGCGCAGCGCGGACATCGCCCGGTCGATGTCATGTTGCGCGACCGCGGTGTCCGCCGCACCCAGTGCTGTGCGGTACGCGACGTAGTGTTCGAGTTTGTCGCGCAGCGCGGCGAACGTGAACGGTTTGAGCAGATACAGCACGATGCCGCGGGACACCGCGGTCCGGACCACCTCGAGTTCGCGGGCCGAGGTGACCGCGATGATGTCCGGGCTCGGCCGCAGCGCGCTCAGCGTCGATGCGACATCGAGTCCGCTGGCGTCGGGCAGGCCGATGTCGAGCAGGACCAGATCCACCGGTTCGCCGGTGCGCGCGGCTGCGGTCGCGGACCGCAGCGCACCGGACGCGGTGTGCACCACGTCGTGCACCACGAATCCCGGTATCCGCCCGACATATTCGCGATGAGCCTGGGCGATGAGCGGATCGTCCTCGACGATCAGCACCCGGATCACGAGGGGCCTCCGAGTGGAATCTCCGCGACGATCATCGCCCCGAGAGACGGTTCGGTCCGTAGGATGCCGTCGTGGTGGGCGACGACCTGCGCGACCAGTGCGAGACCGAGCCCGCGCTGCGCGGACTTCGTCGAGTAGCCGCGTTGCATCGCCCGCGTCAGCGTGTCCGCGGACATTCCGGGACCGCTGTCGGCCACCTCGACGAACATCGTCGAATCATCTTGACGAACAGTCACTTCCACCCACGGATCGTCGGTGCCGCGAGCGGCGTCGATCGCGTTGTCGATGAGATTGCCGACGAGTGTCACGAGGTCCCGCGGCGGCACCGACGGAACCGTCCCCAACGCGGTGTCGTCGGTGACGGTCAACTCGACACCCCGCTCGGCGGCCTCGTCGACCTTGCCGAGCAGCAGGGCCGCGAGCGCCGGGTCGGTGACGTCGGCGGTCAACCGGTCGATCAGATTCTGGGACACCTCCAGTTCCCTCGTCGCGAACGACACGGCCTCACCGGAGCGGCCCAACTCCACCATCGTGACGATCGTGTGCAGCCGGTTCGCGGACTCGTGTGCCTGGGCTCGCAGCGATTCGGCGAGCCCGCGCACCGATTCCAATTCGCCCAGTGCGTCCCGCAATTCGGTGTGATCGCGCAGCGTCACGACGGTACCGATCCGCCGACCGTCCCACCGCACCGCGTCGCTGCCCACCACCAGCACCCGATCCCGCGTCAGATGCACCTCGTCGCGCACCTCCACGCCGGTCGACAGTGCCCGCGGGGTTTCCGGGAGCGATTCGAACGGCACCGGCCCGGCCGGGTCGAGGCCGAGCAGCCGGCGGGCCTCGTCGTTGACGACATCGACGCGCGGCGCCGCGCCGCCGGAGGTGCCGAACACGATCAGGCCCTCGCCGATCGCCCGCAACACCGCATCGTGATGCTCGTACATGCGCAGCAGTTCGTCGGGATTCAACCCCAGTGTCTGCCGCCGCAACCGGTGGGCGATGACGACGGCGCCGGCTGCGGTGACGGCCAGCCCGGCGGCGACCACCCCACCGATCCCGGGCAGATTGCGCACGAAATTGTCGGCGATGCGCTGCCGAGTCACCCCGACCGAGACGAAACCCGTGAGGGTGCCGTCGTCGGCGTACACGGGGGCGATGGTCCGGATCGACGGCCCGAGGCTGCCCGTGTACGTCTCGCTGTGCACCTGACCGGACCGGGCCTGTTCGGTGTGCCCGGTGTAGGGCAGGTCGATCCGCTCGGGCACCGGGTGCGTGACGCGGACCCCGTCCAGGTCGACGATCACGACGAAGTCGACACCGGTGGCCGCGCGGATCCGCTCCGCGAGCGGTTGCAGGGCCACGGTCGGATCTTGGGAACGGAGCCCGTCGGCGACCTCCGGGATCTGCGCGGTGGTCACCGCGACCGCGGTCACGGTGTCGCGGGTCGCCGCATCCGCGTCGTGGCGTTCGTCGACGACGAACAGGGCCGCCGCCGCGACCGCGACCGCGGTGAACACCACGAGCTGCAGGATCAGCAACTGCCGTGCCACGCTCATCGGCCGTCGCGTGCCGCGAGAATTCACCAGGCACCTCCCGTGAACACAATGAACGCAATCTTCTCAGCGGGCCGCCCCACGACCACCATTCTGGTAGGTGGACGTGATACCGGTCACCGCCCGGGTGTGGAACGGACCGATGGACGCTTCCGCCGCGCCGGGTTCTTGCCGGTTGCCACCGAATCCGTATCCGTGATCGAAGGGCAACCTATGAGCAGCACCGCCGTGTCCCGGCGCAAGGACCGGACCCATTGGCTGTACATCGGCGTCGTCGTCGCCGTCGTCGCAGGCATCCTGGTCGGCTGGCAGGCACCGGACGTCGGGAAGTCGCTCGGCATCCTCGGCACCCTGTTCGTCGACCTGATCAAGATGATGATCAGCCCGGTCATCTTCTGCACCATCGTGCTGGGCATCGGCTCGGTGCGCGCGGCCGCCAGTGTCGGCCGCATCGGTGGTCTCGCGCTGATCTACTTCATCGGCATGTCGACGATCGCGCTCGGGATCGGGCTGGTCGTCGGCAATCTGCTCGACCCCGGCAGCGGCCTCACCCTCGACGAATCGACCGCCGCGTCCGGCGCGGCGCTCGCCGACAAGGCCCACGCGGCCGGCGGCACCGCCGATTTCGTGTCCTCGATCATCCCGACGTCGCTGCTGTCCGCACTCACCTCGGGCAGCGTGCTGCAAACCCTGTTCATCGCGTTGCTCGTCGGTTTCGCGATCCAGGGCATCGGCAAGTCCGGTGAGCCGATCCTGCGTGGTGTCGCCCACGTGCAGAAGCTCGTGTTCAAGATCCTGACGATGATCCTGTGGCTCGCCCCGATCGGTGCGTTCGGTGCGATCGCCAACGTCGTCGGCCAGACCGGCCTGAGCGCGGTCGTCCAGCTCGGTGCTCTGATGCTCGCCTTCTACCTGACCTGCCTGGTGTTCGTGTTCGGTGTGCTCGGGACGCTGCTCCGCGCGGTCGCCGGTGTCTCGGTGTTCAAACTGGTCCGCTACCTGGCCCGCGAATACCTGCTGATCTTCGCGACGTCGTCGTCCGAATCGGCGTTGCCTCGCCTCATCGCCAAGATGGAACACCTCGGTGTGCAGCGCACCACCGTCGGTGTCGTGGTGCCCACCGGCTACTCGTTCAACCTCGACGGCACCGCGATCTACCTCACGATGGCCGCGCTGTTCGTCGCCGATGCGATGGGCCGCCCGCTCGCGCTGACCGAACAGTTGTCGCTGCTGCTGTTCATGATCATCGCGTCGAAGGGTGCGGCCGGGGTGACCGGCGCCGGGCTCGCCACCCTCGCGGGCGGTCTGCAGAGCCACCGCCCCGACCTCGTCGACGGGGTGGGCCTGATCGTCGGCGTCGACCGGTTCATGTCCGAGGCGCGTGCCGTCACAAACTTCTCCGGTAACGCCATCGCGACCCTGCTCATCGGCACCTGGACCAAGACCGTGGACCGTGCGCGCGTCGACCAGGTGCTCGACGGCACGCTGCCGTTCGACGAGTCGATGCTCGGCGACGACGACGGGCATCCGGTCCCGGTGAAAGAACCGCGGCTCGAGAAGATCGACGCGTAGCCCGCTGCTTTCGACACCCACGGCCCGGACTTCACGCGGAGTCCGGGCCGCGCGGCGCGTCCGACACCCCGCATGAACCGACCACCCGGAAGCCGTCGATCTCGATGCAGTACCGGACGCACTGTCAGGATCGAGTTGCCGGGCCGGTGCTGAGCGTGCGCTGCCTGTTGGCGGCGTGGCGGAGCTGCAGGATCCGTAGGCCACCGGCGATGCCGACGATTGCGGCTCCGGCGATCGCAGCGAACAGCAACGCCACACCCAGCGGGAGCGAGAAGTCCCACCCGAACAGCTCGAGGGTGATGCTGTCGAGGTTCTGCAGGACGAACACCAGCAGTAACAGCAGAATGAGTATCCCGGACACCAGTGCGGTCCAGAGCGCGCCGGTGCGGGTGCGTCTGACGCCCTTACGCCGGGCGAGGTCCGGATGGAGATCCCCGACAGCGTCGCGACCCGGAGTCGCGCCCGAGGGGGAGACTGGGACGTCGCCGCGCCGCGGGCCCGGCGAGGAATCGGGGTTCGGATCGTCTGGGTTCCTCGATGCGGTGGACATGTCCAGTCGAGTACCCGTACCCGGCCGTGACTATCCCGGCCGTCGTCCCGCATCCACGGATGGGCGTCCGTCGGCGTGTTACCGGCACCCGGTGCTATCGGCGCAGGTCACGCTTGCTCGCGCACGGCTCGTGTAAATTTCCGACATACCGGCCACAAACGGGTTGCCGAGTAGGTGGTTCCGACGAGGAGGACCGATGGGATTCTGGGATCAGCTCAAGGCGAAGACGCAGGAATTGAACGGCCAGCTGCAAGTGAAAACCGCCCAGTTCAAGAACAAGGAATTCGCCAACGGCGCGATGGCGATGTGCGCGCTGATCGCTGCGGCGGACGGCAGCATCGACCCGTCGGAACGGCAGAAGACGGCCGCGCTCATCATGTCGAACGAATCGCTGAAGGTGTTCGCACCGGACGAGCTGCGTCAGAAGTTCGACTGGTATTGCGACAAGCTGCAGGGCGACTTCGACTTCGGCAAGGTCGAGGCGACCGCCACCATCGGGAAATTGAAGTCGAAGCCGGAGCAGGCCCGCGCCGTGCTCCAGATCGGCATCATCATCGGCGGCGCCGACGGCAACTTCGACGAGCACGAGAAGAACGCGGTCCGGGAAGCCTGCTTCGCGGTCGGGATCAACCCGGCGGAGTTCGACCTCTGATCGAGCGTTCGACCTCTGATCGAGCGTTCGACGACTGACCGGGCGTTCGACTACTGACGGGGCGTTCGACGACTGACCGGGGGTTCGACCACTGGTGTCGTCGGGATCGGCAGCACCGCGAGTCGGTGCTGCCGACTA
>NZ_JBAQXC010000294.1:0-5165 GCF_049299235.1 Rhodococcus sp. (in: high G+C Gram-positive bacteria)
GTGGAATCGGGCGAGCCACCCGCGGAACGGGTGACGGTCGCGTCCCGGCCGGCGAACACCACCACCTCGGTGTTCCGGGGGCGTGGTGGCGGCGGTGCGGGTGGCCGCGGCACGGCTCGTGACTCCTCCAGCGTCGGCGCGGGGCGGTGACCCCGTGCGCGTGAGTGCACCCGATGCGCGCCGCCCCACCTATCCGCTCGACGTCATCGCGGCGGTGTTCGCGCGACTGCTCCGACACCACGGAGTCGCCGCGTCACCCGCCGAAACCATCGAAGTGCGAAGGGTTCTCGGGTTCGTCGGTGCCGGTGACCGGGTCGTGCTGCGCGCGGCGCTGCGCGCCGTGTCCGCGAAATACACACACGAGCAGACCGGATTCGATCGCGCGTTCGACGCGCTGTTCCTACCCGCGGTCACCGCCGGCGGCGGTGACGACGGCCCCGTGTTGCGTGCCCAGTTCGCGGAATCGCTGCCCGCCGCGCTGGAGATCGACGACGAGCAGCAACTCGCCCGCTATGCCGAATACAACGAGCGCGCAGCCGAGGTCGGTGACCGGTTCGACACGCCCGAGGCGGACAAAGGATTCAACCCGCACAAGGACGACGACGATGTGTCGATGACGTCGACGGATGCGGATCTGTCCGTCGACACCGGGGCCGATTCCGGGCGTCGCGGCGTGACCTACACCGTCGATGTCGATCGGGCCGCCACCGCGACGGTCGGTGATCTGGCGGCGAATCCCGGCGCAGCGGTGTCCGGGTCGCTGTCCTGGGACGACCCGGCGTCCATCCTGGCCTGGCTCGACGCCTACGACCCGCACCGCGCGTACGGTGGCGACACCACCGACGAGCAACTCACCGAAGCACAGTTGAATCGGCTCGTCGACGCCGTGGAGGCGTTCGTCGCTGCCCTCGCGCAGTCGGTCGAACCCGCGATCGACGACACCGCCGACACACCGGAGGATTCGACGGCGGCGCACCGCGCGGAGATCGACCTGGCCTGCCACGAGGTGCTGCGCCGGATGCGTGGCCCGGCTCGGCCGCGGCCACGGGAACACGCCGCCGGCCGGCTCGATCTTCGTCGCACCGTCCGCGGTTCGATGCGCACCGAAGGGGTACCGTTCCATCTCGTCGTCCGCGCCCCCCGCCCCGACCGGGTGCGGCTGCTGGTCCTCGCCGACGTGTCGCTGTCGGTGCGGCCGGTCACCGCGTTCACGCTTCGCCTCGCACAGGCCATGCACGGTCGCGCGCACCGGTGCCGGGTCGTCGCGTTCGTCGACCGCCCTGTTGTGGTGACACAGCAGTTGCTCGCCGGGACCGGTGACGGTGCGCTGGCCCGGGTACTCGCTCACCCGGCCGTGGATCTCGAGGCGTCCAGCGACTACGGGCGGGTGTTCGACGAACTGCTCACCGACCACGGTGACCTGCTCGATGCGCGGACCTCGGTGCTCGTCGTCGGTGACGGTCGCTGCAACGGTCTGCCCGCCCGCGCCGACCGTCTTGCCGACCTGCGCCGTCGGGTCCACCGCCTCGCCTGGATCACCCCGGAACCGGAACGGTACTGGCGGCAGGCCACGTGCGCGATGCCGGACTACGCCCAGGTCTGCGACCGCGTCGTCGTCGCACGAGACGGCGAACAACTGCTCGACCGCGCCGCCGAACTCGGCCACGCGCTCCGCTGACTCGTTCCCTCCGAGTGAAAGGAACCAGCATTCGATCCAGACGGTTCCACCCGGTGCGGTCCTCCTGCCTACCCGATCGGAGAGGTGCACACCCCGGCCATCGACCAGGTGGCCGGGCTACCCGCGCGGACTTACGGCCGAAGGACCGTAAGCTGGATCACACAGATACCGCGGGGACCGTCAGGAGTATTGCAGTGGCCGTCGCCATACCGGAACGTCGAACGGAATCGGGGCACGCTGGACGGCGGGAGATGCCGGCGCTCGCGAAGTTCCATGCCCCCGAGATCGTGTTCGGTGCCGGGTCGCTCCCCGAGGCGGCCCACGCGACCGTCCGCCTGGGTGGAAACCGGCCGATGCTGGTCACCGATCCCGGTCTGGTCGAGGCCGGATGGGTGGACGAACTGCGCCGCCACCTGCACGAACAGGGGCTGTCCCCGGTGGTGTGGAGTGCGTTGACTCCGAATCCGAAGGACTTCGAGATCGCCGCCGGCCATGAGCTCTACCGCGCCGAAGGATGCGACGTGCTGGTCGGGCTCGGCGGCGGCTCGGTGATCGACGCGGCCAAGGGCATCGCGGTGCTCGCCGCGAATGGTGGCTGCATCCTCGACTACGAGGGCGTGGATCGGGCGCCCCTGCCGATCCCGCCGATGGTGATGGTGCCGTCCACGTCGGGGACCGGTGCGGACGTGTCGCAGTTCTGCATCGTCACCGACACCATCCGCAAAACCAAGATCACCATCATCGGCCGGTCTCTCGTACCCGACCTGACGGTGATCGATCCGCGGTTGCTCACCACCATGCCCGTCGGCCTGAACGCGGCGACCGGGCTCGATGCCCTCACCCACGGCATCGAGGCGTTCGTCTCCCGCGCCCACAATCCGCTCACCGACCATCACGCCCTGCGGGCGGTGACGATGGTCACCGACACACTCGTGCGCACCATCGACCACCCGAACGAGATGACGCACCGCGCCGACATGGCCCAGGCCAGTCTCGAGGCGGGCCTGGCATTCACCAACGCGATCCTCGGCGCCGCCCACGCGATGAGCCACCAGGTCGGCGGCCTGCTCGATCAGCCGCACGGTGTCATCAACGGGGTACTGCTCCCGCACGTGATCCGGTTCAACGCGGCCGCCGATCCGAGACCGTTCGTCGCAATCGCCGCGGCGCTCGGCCTGGACGAACGCCGCGGCCCCGACGACGAGGCCGCGCTCGCCGTCGCCGATCGGGTGGAACGGCTCGCCCAGGAGGTCGGCGTGCCGCGCGGACTTCGGGAACTCGGTGTGCGAGAACAGGATCTGTCCCGCCTGGCCTCCGGTGCCCTGCGTGACGCCTGCATGTCCACCAACCCGCGCACGCCGACCCACGACGAGATGGTTGCGCTGTTCCGGGCGGCCCTGTGAACTCCACTGCGCCCGATCTGTCGCAACTCACCGGACTGCGGTCGGGCAAGCCCACGTTCTATCCGCAGTACCGGGGCGCCGCCGAACGCCTCGAGCGGGTGGTGCATGCGCTCGAACTCATCTCACGGGCGCTGGTGCGCACCGTCGACGGACCGGAAACCCTGATCTGCGCCGTGGCCGAGGCCGCGCGGGCGCACCTGAGCGCCCGCTGGGTAGTCTTCGCCCTCACCGACGGGACCCTACCCGAGGCCGGGCCCCGCCGCCTCGTGCTCGGCCCCGACGCCACTCCGTTCCTCGTCGACAACGTCGAGGGACCACCACTGCCCGACGAGGTGGTGAGCCGACTCGAGGACATCCGAGGCGGCACCGCCGAACGTGACCCGGTGGTCGACGGACATCACGCGTTCGTGCCGATCGTGCTCGGCGGCGGTGTCGTCGGTGCGATCGCGGCATGGACGCCGGAGCACCGGACCCTCGACGCCACCGATCGTGCCGTGCTGTCGATCCTCGCCAGCCAAACCGCTGTGGCCCTGCAGAATTCGTCGCTGTATCAGCGAGGGCAACTACTGTTGGAACGAGCCGAGGAAGCCTACCGGGAAGCGAACCGCGCGGCCGCCGACCTGCAGGCGCGCAACGAGGAAATCGAAGCGACCCTCCGCGAACTCGAACGGACACAGCGACAACTCGGTGCGGCCCACCGGCACCAGGCCCTCGACGAGGAACGACACCGCATTGCCCGCGAGTTGCACGACAGCGTCACCCAGGCGGTGCTGTCGGCGGGCATGCAGATCGAGGTGTGCCGCAGCGATATTCCCGACAGCGAACGGTCCGAACGCCTCGATCTGGCGAAGGAGATGACGCGGCGGGCCGTGGAGCAGCTCAGATCGGCGATCTACGCGCTCAATCACCCGTCGGACGCGGATCGGTCGTCGCTGCCGGAAATGCTCGAGCAACTTCGGGTCGCGCACACACCCGGCGAACTCGACATCGTGATCCGGGTCGGTGGCACCCCCGTCGAACTGTCCGGGGACGTCGAGCACGCGCTGCTGCGTATCGCAGGAGAAGCGCTGTTCAATGCCGTGGTGCACGCGAACGCCACCCGTGCCGTGCTGCGGCTGACGTACGGCCCGGAGTCGGTGCTGCTGTCGGTCGCCGACGACGGCGACGGCGATCCCGCCCGCATCCGGGTGATATTGCGACTGGCCGCGGGCAGCGACCTGGACGGCCGACACCGGGGCCTGGCGAACATGCAAGCGCGCGCCCACGAGTTCGGCGGCCGACTGGAGGTGCGCCGCGCCCGGATCGGAGGCGTCCGCGTCGCCGTACGTATTCCCGTGCCGAAAATGCTTGCGCAGGAATCGGATACGGTGAGAATTGGAGGACAATCATGACGGTGACACCGCCGCGAACCCGCCGCGACACCGTGCGGATCGTGCTCGTCGACGATCACGCGATCCTCCGACAGGGGCTACGGTCGATCCTCGACCGGGAACCCGACCTCGAGGTCGTCGGGGAAGCGTCCGCAGAGGACGAAGCCCTCGTCCTCGTCGACCGGACCCGGCCCGACATCGTCCTGATGGATCTGAAGCTGTCGGCCGGATCGGACTACGAAGGGCTGACGCTGTGTCGCCAGTTGTCCACCGCGCACCCGGGCATCGGCCTGCTTGTGCTCACCACCTTCCTCGACGAGCAACTCGTCGTGCGGGCCGTGCACGCAGGGGCGCGCGGCTACGTCGTCAAGGACGTCGACACCACCGAACTGGTGCGCGCGATCCGGGCGGTGTCACGAGGGGAGAGTGCGTTCGACTCACGGAGCGCCGCGGCGGTGGTGCGCACACTCAGCGGGAAGGTCGCGCCGACCGAGCAACTCACCGATCGTGAACTCGAGGTTCTGCGGCTCCTCGCGGCGGGACTGTCGAATGCGAAGATCGGTGAGCAACTGTTCATTTCGGCAACGACGGTGAAATTCCACGTCAGTAACATCATGCGCAAGCTCGGTGTCGGTCGTCGCGCCGAGGCGGTGTACGCGGCGAGCAAGCGCGGCATCATCTAGCTGTGTGCCTTTGTGGCTGTTAGGACAGCCA
>NZ_JBAQXC010000295.1:0-11154 GCF_049299235.1 Rhodococcus sp. (in: high G+C Gram-positive bacteria)
GCAGTAGCACCGGCGGTCACCGGGCGGCCGAAGACCCGACGCGCATCCGCGGACAGCCCCCGCGGGTGCGCGTCGTCGTCTGCGCGGGTGTAGGCATGACGGTATGACTTCCGTCGCCGCCTACGCCGCTCCCGCCGCCGATACACCGCTCACCAAGATCACCATCGAGCGTCGTGATCCGGGCCCGCTCGATGTGCTCATCCGGATCGAATACGCGGGAATCTGCCACTCCGACATCCACACCGCCCGCAACGAGTGGGGCCGAACCCGATACCCGCTCGTACCGGGACACGAGATCGTCGGCATCGTCGAGGCCGTCGGCTCCGACGTCACCAAGCATGCGGTGGGAGACCGCGTCGGCGTCGGCTGCTTCGTGGCATCCTGCCGCGACTGCGACTCGTGCACCACCGGCGCGGAACAGCACTGCGAGAACCGCGTCACCGCCACATACAACGCGATCGGACCCGACGGCCAGGTCACCCAGGGCGGATACTCGACGCACATCGTCGTCACCGAACACTTCGTGCTGACGGTGCCTGCCGACCTGGACCCGGCGGGCGCGGCACCGCTACTGTGCGCCGGAATCACCCTGTATTCCCCCCTGCGCCGATACGGTGCCGGGCCGGGTACCCGCGTCGCGATCATCGGGATGGGCGGACTCGGGCACGTCGGCGTGAAGATCGCCACCGCGCTCGGCGCCGAGGTCACCGTGCTCGGTCACTCCCTGTCGAAGAAGGACGACGGATTGCGCTTCGGTGCCGTCGACTACCGGGCGACGAGTGAGCCGGACCTGTTCAAGGAACTGCGCAACCGATTCGATCTGATTCTCAACACCGTGTCCGTCAACCTCGACATGGACAAGTACCTGTCGCTGCTGCGACTGAACGGCACCCTCGTCGAACTCGGCCTGCCGGAACACCCGCTGACCCTGCGCGCGTTCAGTCTCGGAACCAACAATCGGGCACTGGCCGGATCCAACGTCGGCGGTATCGGCGAGACGCAGGACATGCTTGACTTCTGCGCCGAGCACGGTATCGGCGCGGAAATCGAGTTGATCTCCGCCGAGCAGATCAACGATGCCTACGAGCGGGTGGTCGCCAGTGACGTCCGCTACCGGTTCGTCATCGACGCCGCGACGATCTGACGCTCGGCACAGCCGAGATCTGACGCTCGGCACAGCCGATCAGAACCGGTCGCCGAGTTGCTCACGCAACTGGGCAAGGGTCTTGGTGAGCAGTCGGGACACATGCATCTGGGAGACTCCGACCCGCTCGGCGATCTGCGTCTGCGTCATGTTCCCGAAGAACCGCAACACCACCACGGTGCGTTCGCGTTCGGGCAGTGCCTCGAGCAGCGGGCGCAGCGTCTCGTGGTTCTCGACCTCGGACAGCGCGGAATCGTAGTCGCCGAGCGTATCGGCGAGGGTCAGGCCCGCCCCGTCGGAATCGGTTCGGGTGCCGCGATCGACCGATATCGTCTGATAAGCGTTCCCCGCGACCAGGCCCTCGGCGACCTCCTCACGGTCCAAGCCCAGTTCGGCGGCCAATTCCGCGACCGTGGGCGCACGGCCGAGTCGCTGCGACAGTTCCCCCGTCGCCTTGTTCAGGGCGATGTGCAGTTCTTTCATCCGGCGCGGAACCCGCAACGACCATCCGGTGTCACGAAAGTGCCTGCGCACCTCACCCATGATGGTGGGGACGGCGAACGACACGAAATCCGATCCGCGCTCGCGATCGAAGCGGCTCACGGCGTTGACCAGGCCGAGCCGCGCAACCTGCACGAGGTCGTCCAGCGCTTCGCCACGCCCGTCGAATCGGCGTGCGATGTGTTCGGCCAGTGGCAGGCACCGTTCGACGATCTTCTCGCGCAGCGCCGTGCAGACCGGATCGTCTACACGGTGGCGGTCGATTTCGGTGAACAGTTCGACAACGTCGGCGTATTCGTCGGGGTCGCGCCTGTGCCCGGTCACCGAAGGGCACTTCCTTCGGTGACCGACAGGTCGATCGTGGTGACAGTGTCGCCGCTAGGTGTGTCGTCGACGCGCACATCCACCGAGTCGGCGAGCGAGTTGAGCACATGCCATCCGAAGGTCCGCGTAGATCCGCCGGATGGGGACGGCCGGGTCGTCGTGGACAGACTGATGCGTAGGGCAGGCGTGATCGCCTGGAACCGGCACGTCAATTCGGCTCCGTCGACGGCGCTCATGATCAGGCGGGTGGCGGCTTCGTCGACGGCGAGTTTCACGTCGGCGACCGCATCGAGATCGAAGTCGTGCTGCAGTGTGATCGCCGCCGCAACCGCGCGTAGCACCGGCAGTTGTCCTGGGTCGGCTCGGATGCGCAGTTCCACAATGGGATGCATATGTGCGCGGTCCGCGTCGATCGAAGCGGTCGTCGACATGAAGACCCGTCCCTTCCGTCGGATACTCGGACGATGCCGCCCCCGACGCGAGCCGGCATGTCCCTGCGGCGAGAATACCCACGAGGGTCGTAGTTGAATCACGACCGCGGAAAGGTGGATTCACATGAACGACCAGGACACACCTCAGGGGAGTGCTGCGGCGGTCTTCACGCGGCTGGCGGGAATTGTGTACGGCGCATCGGACTACGAGCAGATGTGCGCAGCGTTGTGTGTCGCCGCCACCTCGCTGGTACCCGGCTGCGACCGGGCGAGCCTGATGATCAAGCGAGGATCGACGATCCGCACCGTCGCGGCCGCCGACGATATCGCCCGCCGGATCGACGTTGCCGAACGAGAATTGGGTGAAGGCCCGTGCTGGGATGTGCTGCACCACGACAGCGCCGAACTCGATGCGGACCTGACCGTCCGGCCTCGCTGGCCCGCGTTGACGCAGTGGATTCTCGAATCGACACCGGTGCGGGGGGCTGCCGGATTTCGCCTGATGGTCGAGGGCGCGGATGTCGCCGCCCTCAATCTCTTCTCCGACACGCCGGGCGCGTTGACCGAGCAGTCGCTCGAATCGGGAGCTGTGCTCGCCGCGTTCGCATCGGTGGCGCTGACCGCGTGGACGCAGCGGGAACAGGCGACCACCCTGCGTCTCGGACTCGAGAGCAACCGCGAGATCGGAAAGGCGATCGGACTGCTCATGGCGATGCACGATGTCTCCGAGGAGCGGGCATTCGCGTTGCTCAGGGAAACGTCGCAGCGGATGAATCTGCGTCTGGCGGAGGTCGCGGCGCGAGTTGCCGGATCACTCGGGCCGAGCGACGGGTGAACCGGGGTGTGCGGCCCGGATGTGCGCGGGGTGGGTCTCGTGCCGTTGTGCACGTCGCTGCCGATAGCGTAGGCTGTGCGGAGGTTGAGCAGACAGCCTGGACCAGGAAGCATCGCAGGAGCGGGCGTCCATGGCAGGGCCCTTGTGCCTGCGATTCTTCCCATCTCTTCGATGGGAGTGCCATGACTGTTGTACCCAATACTGTTGTTCCCAATCTTCGCGCCGCTACACGTTGGGCGGCCCGGGCGGGGGCGCCCGATATGACATTCGCAGGGGCGCACTTCGTGACCGAGCGAGTCAGTGGCGATATGGTGCGGGTCGGCGTCCAGGGTGAAATCGACCTGCTCAATGCCCCCGCACTGCGCCGTTATGCGAGCGCGCAATTGCGTCCGTTCACCCGGTTGATTCTCGACCTGTCCGAACTCGAATTCATCGGTTCCGCAGGACTTTCGGTATTCGAAGGTGTCGAAGCACGAGCACATCAATGCGATGCGCGGTGGGCGCTGGTCGGCGGCCGGCCGGTGCAGCGGTTGTTGCTCGCAGCCGGAGAAACCCGGCCGCGCATGCATTCCTCGCTCGAGAGCGCGAGGGGAGCGCTTCGGCTCTCGGCATGATTTGAACGGGTCACCCTCGCGAGCCGGGCACCGGACGGCGAGGGCGGCCCGTTTCATGGGGCACCCGGTTCCCGACGGCAACGAAGTAGAAGAACAGGGGAAGTCCCGCAGACACCCCCGCCAGGCAGGTGGCGAGTGCCACCCACAGTGCATGCCCGGTGCTGATCCAGCCTGCGCCAAAGGCGGCCAGCAGTAGGACCAGAGCCGAGACCAGCACGTCGAGCCATGCGAACACGCCCAGTCGGGTCGCGGTGACCTCGTCGACGATCCGCGCGGGGTCGAATCCGTGCTCGATCAAGAACGGAACCAGCGCGGCGTACGGAACGGCGACGCCGACTACCGTCATCGCAGCAAACATGAACGCGAGATGCTTCTGCTGCACGGTGCTGCCCTTCTGATGACAGCGTTCACCGGGGTGGTGCCGCTGTGGTTCGCAAACATTCTGCACCACGGGCCGCAGGTGCGAGAGGAACTCGTCGATCGTGCGGGAGTAACGATCCGTGAGGACGGTGTGATTCGTGAGGGCAGTGCGATTTGTGAGGGCAGTGCGAACCGGTGTCGGCGGCGACCGTTTCGAAGATTCTGCACGCGAACATATTTCGTAAATTCCGCATCGTTGCCGCGGTGACCCTCGAGCGCGAGGGCACGGTTCACGACAGTGGTCGCAGCGAAAGCGCGGTCCGACACCGGGTGTTTGCGATACGGCCAATGGGGTATGCGCTGAGGGCCCGATTCGATCGGAGGTTCGGCATGGACGTGCTGGGCTGGGTCGTACTCGCAATTGTGATCGTCGTCGTCGTTGTGCTGCTGGTGGGGTGGTTGCTGACCCAGCGGCGGACACAGCACCGCCGCACGGAAGCTGCGCATCTCCGTACGCAGATCGAGGAACACGCGCCGGTCGCCGAACAGCGCGCGGCCGTCGCCGACGAGACCGCCGCCAAGGCCCGCCGGGCCACCGCGGAGGCCGACGAGAAGCAGGCTGAGGCCGCCCGACTGGAGAATCGCGCCAAGGTGCAGCAGGAAGAGGCCCGCTCGTCCCGCAGTGCGCTGGACGGCCTATCCGCCGGGAATCCCGGTGGTCGTGCCCGGTGAACTGATCGACGACGCCGTCGTCGATGCGCCGCCATTGCCCGTGCATGCGATCCGGGTACCGACGCGGCTGGCCGACGAGGTGCAGCCGGACGGATCGCTGAGTGTCGAAGGCGTGGACCGCGCAGCCAACGCGGTCGCGACGGCGCTCGAAGCGGCCTACCGCTACGAGGTGGACCGGCTGTTCCCGTTCGTGACCGCGGCGATCCGGGACGCGGAGAACCGGGACGCCGTGCTCGAGCGGATCGTGAAGGCATCCGGCGTCCGCCCCGAATACCTGTCCGGGGATCAGGAGGCGCGACTGACCTATCTGGCGGTGCATGCGTGGTACGGCTGGTCCGCGGGACGACTGCTCGTCCTCGACATCGGCGGTGGATCGATGGAACTGGCACTCGGGCGCAACACCGATCCGGACATCGCGTTGTCGCTTCCCCTCGGCGCGAACAGGCTGACGCGCCGCTATCTCGACAGCGACCCGCCCACACCGAAGGAACTCAAGCGGATGCGCCGGGATGTGCGGGACACGCTCGGCGACGCATCGGACCGATTGAAGTGGGAAGGCGATCCGCACGTCACCGTCGGCGCATCGAAGACGTTCAAGCAGTTGGCGCGGCTCACCGGGAGCCCGGCCCAGCGCAAGGGACCGTTCGTCACCCGCACGTTGCAACTCGACCAGCTCCACGGTGTGATCGACAAGCTTGCGGGGATGCCCGCGAAGGACCGGAGCGGCCTGTCCGGCGTGTCCGAATCGCGCGCACGGCAGGTGGTCGCCGGCGCGATCGTCGCCGAATGCGCAATGGTGGCATTGGGTTTGGAGAGCCTCGACATCAGCCCGTGGGCGTTGCGGGAAGGGATTGTCCTGCGGCACCTGTCGTCGATCACCGATGACTGCGACGCGCTGCCGCTACAGGTGCTGCCGCCCCGCCCACAGGAAGGTGCGACGGTGACCACGCTGCCGCAACAAATTTGAGACGCAACAGATTCGGGATCGGGGTGTCGCACCCTCCAGGTCGCTTCCGGTCAGGGGGAGTGTCACGCCGACACGGCGTCCACATCCCGATCCCACACCCGATGCTTCGCCAGGAGACCGGCGAACGTGTCGAAGAATTCGTCGGGCAGACTGTCTTCCGCGGCGGTCGAGGTCACCACACCGGCATGGGTGACGACGTCGGCGCCGTCGGCGACCTGGCAGTGCAGTCCAGCAGCGGGCAAGAGGTCCAGTCCGGCGCCGAACGCGGCAATCGGCTTGTTGTGCTTGAACGCCTCGGCAACGAAATGCAGGGTGTAGCCGTCACCGCGGAGAGCCTCGACCGATTCCGGACCGCACGGCACGACCACCGCGTCGTAGAGCACCGATGCCATCGTGGTGACCGCCCGGTCGACGGCGATTTCCCCGCCGGAACCGCCGGCGAGAACGCCGCCGCCCTTCGGAGCGAGCACCTCGACGATCGCCCCGCGTTCGGTGAGCGCGTCGACGAGCCGGCCGACTCCGGTGACATCAACGCCGTCCGCGGCGAGCACGGCGACCTTGCGGCTGACGATGCTGTTCATCGCCGTGTTCAGCTGCGACAGCGCGGGCGATGGGGCGGCGATGTCGACGACCGAGGATTCGGGTGGAGCGTCGAGGCCGAGTTCCGCGGCGACCTTGGATGCCAGATCATGATCGACCTTGTCGAGTTGCGCGACCACACGTTCGCGGACGTCGATGTCGGTGACCTTCCCGAGTTCGAAGCCGTATGCCGCGACGATGTGCTCGGCTTCGATCTCGGACATGCTGCGCCAGAACAGGCGGGGCTGGCTGTAGTGGTCGGTGAAGCTGTCGCTGCGGGCTCGCACGACGTGCCCCTCCACGCGCTTCGCATAGTGCGTGAACACTTCCTCGTCGGCCAGCGCGGGACAACCGCTGCCGAGTGAATTCTTGTGGTACGAGGCTTTTCCGCGCTGGATCGTGGGCTGGCTGTAACCGTCGTGCTGATGGGTACGCACTTCGGCGACGGGCCGGTTGACGGGTAGCTGCGAGAAGTTCGGGCCGCCCAGCCGAATCAACTGGGTGTCGAGATACGAGAAGTTCCGGGCCTGCAACAGTGGATCATTGGTGAAGTCGATGCCGGGCACCACATTCGCGGTGTGGAACGCGACCTGCTCGGTTTCGGCGAAGAAGTTGTCCGGGTTCCGGTCGAGCACCATGCGGCCGACGGGCTGCACCGGCACCTGCTCCTCCGGAATGATCTTCGTAGCGTCGAGAAGATCGAAATCGAATGCGTCTTCGTCCGACTCGGGGACCAACTGCACACCGAGTTCCCATTCGGGGAACTGCCCGGACTCGATGGCATCCCAGAGGTCACGGCGGTTGAAATCGGGGTCCTTGCCCGCGATCTTCTGGCACTCGTCCCACACCAGGGAGTGCGTGCCGAGCTTCGGGGTCCAGTGGAACTTGACGAACGTCCCGACGCCCTGCGCGTTGACGAACCGGAAGGTGTGGACACCGAAGCCCTGCATCATCCGGAAGCTGCGCGGTATCGCCCGGTCCGACATCAGCCACATCACCGTGTGCAACGTTTCCGGCTGCAGCGACACGAAATCCCAGAACGTGTCGTGGGCGGACTGCGCCTGCGGAATCTCGTTGTCCGGCTCCGGTTTCACCGCATGCACGAAATCCGGGAATTTGATGCCGTCCTGAATGAAGAAGACCGGGAAATTGTTGCCGACCAGATCGTAGTTGCCCTGCTCGGTGTAGAACTTCGTCGCGAAGCCGCGAACATCACGCACCGTGTCCGCAGAGCCGCGGGAGCCCGCCACGGTCGAAAACCGCACGAACACCGGGGTTCGCAGGCCGGGAGTGGTGAGGAAACGGGCGGCGGTGACGTCCGCGAGCCCGTCGTCGTACGGCTCGAAAAAACCGTACGCACCGGACCCGCGCGCATGCACGACCCGCTCGGGGATGCGTTCGTGGTCGAAATGGGTGATCTTCTCGCGCGCATGGAAGTCTTCGAGGAGCGTCGGCCCTCGATCTCCCACGGTGAGGGCATCGTCGTCGTGGTCGACGCGGACCCCCTGCTGGGTGGTCAGATAGCCGGAGTTCCGATCGACGCGGAACCTGTCGAGTTGTTCGTCCTTCGCATTGCGGTTCGCCGGCTCGTGTGCGGAGCCGTCGGGAGCGTTCTTCGGCATGCTGTCCTCCGTTCGGGTGCAACCGGCCCTGCCGGATGTCGCAGTGTGTCGGATGTCGAAGTGTGTGCACCACGACTACCCGCCGGCAGGGCCGGTGAATCGTCAGCTCACCAGGACACCGAACGAGAACATCAAGAACACGATCATCACGACAAGTAGCCCCCAGCCAACGCCCTGCCAGATCGGCCACGAACCGCCACGACGCCACACTCGATATGCCTGGAACAGCGCGCCCACACCACCGATCAGCAGAATCGCGGTGGGACCGATCGCGAGGATCTGCTTCGCGGGGGAGGTGCACACCGCGAACGATTCCTCGGCGCAGCGATCCCCGCCGACGGCAAGCCCCCACACCACCGCGACCGCCATCACGACCAGTGCCAGGGTGACGACGATGGCTGCATACCACACCGCCGACCGGAAGGTGGCCGGGTCGCGCCACCGCTTCTCGACGTCCTGCGTCATGGCGGGCTCAGCGGTGTTCGGCTCGGTCGGTGACGTCGGTCCGCCCGGTTTCCCGAGCGCAATGGGCGCAGCAGTACATGGTGCCGCCGGCCTCGACCCCGTGGCCCAAAATTCGGCAGTCACAGTGCGCGCACACCGGGGCCATCGCCTGTGCCGCGCATTCGAAACTGTCGAAGGTGCCGGTGGCGCCGTCGCGCGTCAGGGTGAATGTCTTGTCGTAGTCGTTTCCGCAGGTGTCGCACGTGGGCATGATGTTTCCTCCGTTTCCTCGTCACCGGCGAGTGCCCGTACGGATGCCCCACCAAACACTGCGCGCCGGACGGATACTGACAGGGCGTACGTACTGACAGGGTGCCCGGAAGCACGCGAGTGTGTCGGATTCGTCCGGTGCGGGTACTCCCGGTCGACGGATCTGGATGGGCGCCGGCCCTACGGAAAACACTGAGCTGATGTGAGGAGAGCGTGATGGTACGGCCGTCGGCGGAGGACGCGGTGGTCCGAGGGCTCACCCGCTATATCGGGCAAGTCGCTCACGCGCTGGGGGTTCCGGACGATCACTGGGCGGTGCGGGAAGACGGCACGGTGGAGGCCTATGTCGGCATCCCGGCACTGGAGTTGTATCCCGGCCGGGAGGCAGGGCTCGTGTGGACACCGGGCGAAGGATGGGCGCTGATCGTGGCGACCGGGTCGGGGGAGGACATGATCCTCGCGGGCTACCTCGGATCGGTGCGATTTCCGGCGCCGTCGGTGCTGGTGGCGGCCGCGGAGCGCCTCCGACGCGACGGCCGGGCGTTGCGAACGTCGCCGGCCGGCGGCACACGTGAGGATGCGCTGCGGGCCGCGGCAGACTACGGCGTCGCGGAAGGTGTCACGACCGCCGAGTGAGGGTACGCGGTGGCGACCAGCGACGAGCGTGGGCGACCCCAGCCCGGAAGGGAGAAGTGATGACCGTTCCCGATCCTGAGCGACACGGCAACACCGACCCGGACCCTGCCCTCACACCGGGTCTCGAACCCGGCGGCGGAGTGCCACCGGGGTCGACACCGCCCGAGTCGGCCGGCACATCGGGGCTGTCCGCCCCGGAACCGGACACGAGAAAGCGCTTTCCGACGACCGGCTGGATGACACTCGGGGCGGCCCTGGTGATCGTGATCGTGTTCGTCGCCGTCGTCATCGGCTTGATCGTTTCCATCGTGTGATGCCGGTCGCCGGATGGGTTGAATCCCACCGCCGCCGGGTAGTCGTCGATGGTCAGTGAACAGACCCGATCAGACCGGATAGGGAGAAATCGCATGGCAGACGACAAGAGTGGCCCGAGCGAAGGCGTCAAGGGCGTGGTCGAAGGCGTCAAGGGCAAGATCAAGGAAGCCGCAGGCGTCGTCACCGGTAACGACGATCTGACTCGTGAGGGTCGCGCGCAGCAGGACAAGGCGGACGACCAACGCGAGGTCGCCGAGAAGGAAGCGGCGGCCGAGAAGGCGCGAGGGAAGGCCGAGGCCGACGAAGCCCGGCAGCGCGGTCACCAGTCTCAACAGTAGCGTTCGGCAGCGAGGCCGCGTGAGTGTGGCCGGGCCCCACCGGGGCACCGGCCGCACCGCAAATTTCCGGAGCACGGATCACGAAAGGTGGCACAGCATGCGGATTCTCACTCTGATTGTGTTGATCTGGCTGATTGTCGGTGCGGTCGCGGCAGGACAACGGGGCTACTTCAGTAGTTCCGAACAGAACTGTGCCGGCGTTGCCACCGTCGTCGTTACTGTGATCGCGGGCCCGCTCAACTACTTCGGGGTCAATCCGAAGGTGACGGACTGCCAGTTGCCCGAACCGAGCAACTGATCGATGGTTGCCGGCCCCGGCGTACGGGTACGCGGCGATGTGTGAAACGGCAATGTGTGAAACGGCAATGTATGGAACAACGCGGCAATCGGTGAAACGCAGCCGAGTCGGATATTGCCGTCGAGAGGAGAAAACATGGGTAAGTTCACAGTTCCCGGTCTGAGCGATCAGGACGGCGGGCGCGTCGCGGAAATATTGCAGGAGCGACTCAGCGCCTACAACGATCTGCACCTGACCCTCAAGCACATACATTGGAACGTGGTCGGACCGAACTTCATCGGGGTGCACGAGATGATCGACCCCCAGGTCGAACTCGTGCGCGGATATGCCGACGATGCCGCCGAACGTATTGCGGCGCTGGGCGCCTCCCCGAAGGGCACGCCCGGAGCGATCGAGAAGCATCGCACGTGGGACGACTACTCCGTGGGACGCGACAGCGCGCAGGCGCATCTGGCGGCGCTCGACCTGGTGTACGACGGCCTGATCGAGGACAACCGTAAGGCGATCACGGAAGTGGGCAAGATCGATCCCATCACCGAGGACATGCTCATCGGGCAGACCGGCCAGCTCGAAAAGTTCCAGTGGTTTGTGCGCGCCCATCTCGAGAATGCGGCCGGCTCGCTCGCCAACGCCGGTGCGCCCACCGAACAGAAGGCTGCCGAGAAGGCACGTGCCTAGCTCATCACATTCCTTGTGCGGTGCCGTGCAAGGGAAATCACGATCACACACGAGAGGGCCGCACGC
>NZ_JBAQXC010000296.1:0-26864 GCF_049299235.1 Rhodococcus sp. (in: high G+C Gram-positive bacteria)
GTTTCCGGTAGTAGGAGCTACCGGAAACACGCACGTCAGGCCAGCAGGGCGCGTAGCGCAGCGCGCACGAATTCGGCCCCCGCGGTGCCGCCGTAGTTCGCCGCGAACCGCTCGTCGGCGACGTACATGTCGGCCAGTCCCAGCACGTAGCCGCGATCGGGTTCGGGGTTGCCGTGGCCGGGGGTCCCGGGGATCGAACCCAGCCACTGCACGTGCCGTCGGGCCAGTTCCAGTCCGCGGTCGCCGGTGGGGTCGAGACCCGCCTGCGCGGCCGCCGTCCAGTCCGACCCGAGCCAGTCGGCGACCGTCTTCCAGTCACGGCGCTGTTCGTCGGTCATGTCCCGCCACCAGCGGTCGCTGCTGTCGTAGGCGTCGCGGCCCCACCGATCGATCACCTCGTCTCGGTACTGCGTGTGATCGAACCCGTCGAACATTTCCTCTGCCATCAGTTCCTCACCTGCTTCCGTCTTGCGGATGGTCGTGCGCACCGCGTCGATGCGGCGACCCAATTGCCGTTGCTCGTGTTCGAGCAGCTCGAGGTGGGTTCGCAACGCGCCGGTCGTGTCGGCCTGCCCGGCGATCACGTCGCGGATCGTGGGCAGACCCAGGCCGAGTTCCCGCAGCAGCAGGACTTGTTGCAGGCGCACCAGGGCGTCGCGGTCGTAGAACCGCATGCCGTTCGATCCGGTCCGGCTCGGCGCAAGCACGCCCACGTCGCCGTAGTGCCGGAGCGTCCGGCTGGTGACCCCGGTCGCGCGGGCCAGTTCCTGGATGGACCATTCACGCTGCGCCACGGTGTCCCCTTCCTCGTGGCATCCAGCGTGCATCTTGACGTCGCGTCAATGTCAAGGAACGAAAAGCGGCCGCCGTCGAATCGAACCCGACGGCGGCCGCTTCACCTTCCGCATCTATTCGGCGCTACCGGTCCCCGGCAGCCACTGCCGCAGAATCGACGCGTCGAACACCTGTGCACCGAACTCCGGTGTCCACAGGATGACTCCGTTGGTGAACACCCGGAACTTGCCACGTTCGTCGGGAAGCATCAGCTCGGGTCCGACGGGCGAGCCGAGGTCGCTCGACACGCCGCCGAGTTCGTTGTACTTCTCCTGGATGGCCGGACTCTGATCGGTGCCGAACGGGGTGGTTCCGACCTCCGGACCCGGCTCGGGAGCGGGGGTACTCGGCGGAACTGCCGATTCCGCGCCTTCGTTCACGGTGAACCAGTCGGATCGCAACCCCAGCTTGGCGCGGGCCTCGGCGCCCGTGGTCTCGATGGAGCGGTCTGTTCCGACCACCCGGACGCGGGTGACGCGACCCCCGTCGGCACCGAGGTTGTTGCGGGTGAGAACCTCGAAGTCCTGCAGTTCACCGACCCCGAACGCGGTGCCGATCTCACCTGCGGTGAGCGTCTTCGCCCACTGCTGGTTCGGCGCGACCTTGTCGCCGAGATCCTCGACGGACGGGAAATCGCCACCGGCACTGTATCCGCCGGTCGACGCCGAAAATTCGGTGCGTACGACCTGGCCGTCCTTCAACAGCACCATGCCGCGGGTGGTGCGCACGGCGTCGTCGGTGCGCGGATCCTCCTTGGCCGAACCGCCGTACACCTGGCAGCTCTGGGTGTCGCAGGTCTGCCATTTCTCGTGGCGCTGTTCGGCGAGCGCGTACGACCGGGCGGCGATGGCCTGGGCACGCAGTGCCTCTGCGCCGCCGGTGTCGGCCCAGGAAGGCAGTGACTCGACGGGAACGACGGCACGCAGGTAGTCCTCGACGGACAGGCGGTTGACGGTGCGTGCGGCGGCGCCGTCGAGTACGACGCCGATGGCGCCGCGGTACGCGGTGCCGTCGGTGCACAGTTTCAGGTGTTCGTTCGCGGGCCGGTCCTCGCCGGGGTCGACGGGATCGACCCACGGCAGGTCGGCCCGGCCCTGCCAGCGGACGTCGCCGGAGCAACCTGCGGTGACGACGACATCGGCGCCGCCGTCCGCGGTGGGTGTGAGGTGCGCGGCGTCGCCCGGGCCGACCGTCTGGCCGGCGACGACGAGCCCGGCGTCGGAATAGACGGCGAGCGGCACGTCGTCCTGAGCCTCGAGACGCACGGCGATCGGCGAAATGTCGAGGGTGCCGAGCGACGTGCCACCGTAGAAGTGTCCGACGATCCGTTCGGCCGTCCAGCCGTCCTGCGCGTATCCGTACGCTCCCCACCGCCCCATGCCCCGGCCGTGACCGTGGCCGTATCCGCTGAACGTGAACGGCGTGTCGGCGGCGACCGCTTGCTCGACCGTGGGGGTACCGGAGCGCACGTGCGCGATCCCGCCGATCGTGGCGCCGATCAGCAACGCGGGTGCGAGACCGAGCGTGGCGGCGCGGGCAATCGAGGGCTTCCAGCCACCGCGGAAGGGCCGTCCGACGATGATGCGACTTCTGCGGATTCGTCCCCTGCGGCGGTTCGGCTGTCGTGGCATGCGCTGCGCTCCCTCGTTGTCGCACTTCGGGGTGCCGCGCGAACGAACAGTTCGCACGATCGGACATTCCCACCAATCCTCAAGCTTAAGTTGAGGCTTAAGGTTTGGTGGGACTAGTGTGGCAAGAGTGACCGGGCAAGGCAACAACTGACACACCAGTCACACAAGAATCATAAGTTGCATGAAATAGGGTCGGTTAGCACGAAGAACAGGCCCACGACGGAGTATTCGCATGGAATATCCGGTCCACCGACGCCCTGCCCGAAGCAGCTGACACAGGAACGCTGAACGAAAAGGGGAGAAGCAACAGTGCCGCATCGCCGCCCGAAGCCGTCGATCGTCCTGGGTGCCGTCGCTGCCCTGGCGGTGGCCACTCCGTTCGCCGTGTCCGGAATCACGAACGGAACATCCGACGTCCGCAATACAAACGAAACGACGGATGCGATCGCCGCGATCGCGCCGAAGTCGTCCTCGCGCACGCGCCCGACGTCGTCATTCCACTTCAGGACCTGACCGGTCTGAACCTGCCGGATCTCAGCGTCAAGGAACTCGTCGAGGGCCTACCCGCGCTCACCCCGGCCCCGAACCCGAACGCGACCGGCCTCGTCGATCGCATCGGTGCCACCGTCAAGGAGATCAGCGGCGACAATCCGTTCAGCATGATCGCGCTCGCCGCGACCGACGTCGCCGCGACCGACGCGCTGATCCGTTCGCAGCGCGAGGACGGCAGCTGGAGTCCGTGGACGGCCACCGAGCCGATCGAGTCGATCCGGACCGACGCCGCCGCCGATGTCCGCGGGGGCACCGAGCCGATCTTCGTCGGCCTCACCCGCGCGGTCCAGGTTCTGCTCACACCGCGCCCAGGGCCCGAACCCACGCTCGCCGGTGCCGAAGCCCCCGTGCCCACCGAAGCCCCTGCGCCCGCTGCCGCCCCCGTGCCCGCCGAAGCCCCAGTGCCCGCCGAAGCCCCCGTGCCCGCCGAAACTCCTGTACCCGCCGAAACTCCTGTACCCGCCGAAGCCCCCGTCGCCGCGCCACAGGACCAGGCCTCCGACCTCGGATATGTTCCGGCGTCGTCGTCTCGACCGCTGCGAGCGCAGGAACCCGCCGCCGCATACGCCGACGACGTGACAGCGGTACTCATCAACCCGGGCAGCGGCGGCAACGACGCGAATCTGTCCGATATCGCCGAGCCCGTCGGCGGAAACGGGCCGAAGGTCATCACCCGCGCCCAGTGGGGTGCCGACGAGTCGATCCGCTGCGACAAACCCACCTACGACGATTCCCTCGGCGGCGCGACCGTGCATCACACGGCCGGCAGCAACGACTACTCGAAGGCGGAATCCGCCGAGATCGTCCGCGCCATCTACGCCTACCACGCGCAGACGCTCGGCTGGTGCGACGTCGGCTACAACGTGCTCGTCGACCAGTACGGGCAGATCTTCGAAGGTCGCGCGGGCGGACTCGACCGCCCCGTTCAGGGCGCCCATTCGGGCGGCTTCAACGAGAACACGATGGGTATCGCCATGATGGGCGACTACTCGACGGTGACGCCGCCGCAGGCCACCCTCGACTCGGTCGGCAAGTTCCTCGGCTGGCGCCTCGCCAAGGCCGGTCTGGACCCGAAGGGCCACACCACCATGTACTCGGAGGGCACGTCGTTCACGCCGTATCCGCAGGGTGCGGCAGTCGATCTGCCGATCATCTTCGCGCACCGCGATGTGGGCAGCACCAGTTGCCCCGGTGATGCCGGCTACGCCCAGATGAACAAGATCCGCGATATCGCGGCGGCCGCGGCGGCCGGGGGAAGCCGGCCTTCTCCCGATTCGTCGGTGCTCAGCGGTAACAGTGCGAAACCGGCCCCGCCGAACTCCGTCGGCGCCCCGTCGACCCCGTCGACCGGGTCGACCGGGTCTGCCGACAACGCGCAAGGCCTGCTCACGGAGTTTCTTCGCCTGACCGACAACTCTCCGCTCGCTCAGAAGTGGATTGCCGAGGGCGGCGAGCTCGGGCGGTTGGGCGCAGCGCTGTCGGGCGTCCTGCAGTCGAAGGCCGGATTCCAGCACGCGCAGTTCGTCAACGGCGCGATCTACACCTCCCCGAACGGTGGGGTGTGGACGGTGCTCGGCGAGATCTACAAGGCCTGGCAGCAGTTCGGTCTCGACAACGGCGAACTCGGCCTGCCGACCAGCGACGAGTACCGGGTGCCGGACGGCTGGCGGTCGGATTTCGAGTTCGGGTCGCTGATCTTCAACGAGGCCACCGGCGCGGTCACGAAGGTGCTGCGCGCCTACAACGACGCCTACGAGGATTCGCTGCGGACCCCTCCCCCGGTCGAGACCGCATCCGCAGAAGCGGCGCCCCCGGCACCGGAAGCCGCACCCGAGCCGGCACCTGCCCCCGAACCCGCACCGGCACCGGCACCGGCACCCTGAGCAACAGTTACGGCCGCCACCAACGTTCGAGGACACGGGCAACCCCGTCCTCGGTGTTGGTGGCGGTCACTTCGTCGGCGACGGCCTTCGCGTCGGGATGCGCGTTCTCCACAGCCACCCCGAACCGCGCCATCGACAACATGGGAACGTCGTTGGGCATGTCGCCGAACGCGACGATCCCGTCCGCGTCCACCCCCAGCAGACCGGCCGCCGCACGCAAACCCGACGCCTTCGTCACGCCCGCGGCCGAGATCTCGATCAGGCCGTTCGTCGTCGAATAGGTCAGATCGACACGGCCCGCGAGCGCCGGTGCGAGCGCCTCGGCCATCTCCCGACTGGTCGCCCCCGACATCCGGATCAACAGTTTGATCGCGGGCTGGGCGATCACCTCGTGCTCGGCGAGTTCGGTGTTGTCCGGGTTCAGCCATGCGTGTTCGTAACCCGGCGCGCTGACGAACTGCGGGCTGGCCGCGTCGTGGGCGTTCGTCGCGACCCGCTCGGCCGCCAACCCCGCCCCCGGCAGCGCATGGCGGGCAACGTCCGCAATCCACGCCATCTCGTCGGCGGACAGCAAGGTCGTGTGCAGGATACGGTCGGTGGCACTGTCGTAGATCACCGCGCCGTTCGCACACACCGCGAGCGGTGCGTACCCGAGTTCCTCGACGACCGGCGAAATCCAGCGCGGTGGCCGGCCGGTGGCCAGGAGGAAGGGCGTGCCCGATTCGACGACGGCGTGCACCGCGGCGCGGGTCCGTTCCGACACCCGTTCGGTGTCGTCGATCAGGGTGCCGTCGACATCGGTCGCGACGAGGCTCGGAACGTGGGGATTCACCCGGCTATTGTCCCGGAGCGGACGGCCCGGAACCCGAATCGTTCGCACGCTCGGCACGCTCGCGTTCCTTGCGGGCGCGACGTTCCGCGGCGACACGCGCGTCCTCGGCGTCGGCTTCCGCACGGCCCGGCGCCGACCCACCGAGCCGCTGCGGCACCCAGTAGGCGCCCGGCTCGTGCCGGTAGTCCTGCTGCACCTCGTGCAGCATCTTCTCCATCACCGCGTGCAGTTCCGCGGTGACGTCCGCAGTCGCCTCGCTCGGGCTGATCGGTGTGCCGACCTTGATGACGATCGGCGTGTTGGTGCGGCCCAGCCGCTTGGGATGTCCCTTCGTCCACACCCGCTGCGAACCCCACAGCACCATCGGCACGATCGGCACACCCGCCTCCAGCGCCATGCGCGCGGCACCGGACCGGAAATCCTTGAGTTCGAAACTGCGACTGATCGTCTCTTCGGGGAACACACCGACGAGTTCGCCCGCGCGTAGCGCCTCCACCGCGCGCCGGTAGGAGTCGCTCGCATCGCCGCGGTCGACCGGGATGTGCTTCATTGCGCGCATCATCGGCCCGGAGATCTTGTTGTCGAAGACTTCTTTTTTCGCCATGAAACGGATGTACCGCTTGGTGGCGCGGGCCGGGATTCCCGCGTAGGTGAAGTCCATGTAGCCGGTGTGGTTCATTGCGATGACCGCGCCGCCGGTCGCCGGGATGTGTTCCTCCCCGGAGATCGTGAATTTCAAGCCCTGCGCGGCGAAGAGTGTGCGTGCCACGCCGATGATGGTCCGGTAGAAGGGTTCCACGACGGCTAGCGTAGCCGGAGCCACGGCAACCTCGCCGACCACGATCTCGTCAGGAGTGTCTTCCATTGCATGTCGTCTCGGGAAAGTCCCGCTTGTTCGCGCTCGCGGGGGTAGCCGCGGTCGCGGTCGCCGGGTGCGCCGGTGACGGGCAGTCCGGCATTCCCACCGAAACTCCCGAACCGCCGGCAGCATCGGAAACCGTCGAGCCCGGCACGACGCCCACCACGGCACAGGCGCCGGCGGTGACCATCGGTGAGGTCCCCGGCAATCCGGACGCGGCCGCCGCGCTCGAGCCCTGGCTGACCGATCTCGTGGCGGGACGAGACGTCGTGTCCCAGTGCTGGACGATCGCACCGGAACGGGCGGCCGCCATGTACACCGATGTCGATGCGATCACCGCGGCGGTTCGGCAACCGGGCCGGGACGGGCAGTACACGGTCACCTGGTCGGCGAACGGTACCGACGTGTCCGTACTGCGCAGCGAAATCACCTCGGGTTATGCGTGCCCGTATGTGCACCCGACCGGCGAGGACGCCACCACCGGCGACGATGCCGTCCACGTCGTCACCCGGTTCCTCGCGCGCGCCACCGGGGAACCGCTGAGTCCGTCCGACACCGAGAAGCAGTACCGGTTGGTGTGCGACGAACGCGCGATCTGGGATCCGTGGGGCACCGGTTCGCCGTCGGTGCCGCCGCTGTCGACGAATCCGGACGTTCTCGACGACGTGACGACCTTCGACGCGGCATCGGCGATCTTCGCCCCTCTCGACGACGTCTACGGCAGTGTGACAATTCCTGTCGTCGAGGCGGGAGCGACCCGAGACCTCGTTGTCTACGTCACAACGGGATCGAACGGGTACTGCCTGGGCGCAGTGGACTGATCGGCGACGCCTACCCTGGTGGTCACGTCGGTCGCCAGTTCAGGAGGGCAACGAAGTGCAGATCACCAGCGTCGGACACGCCGGGTTCCACATCCAGACCGAGGCCGGGTCCATCCTGTGCGACCCGTGGGTGAACCCCGCGTACTTCGCGTCGTGGGTGCCGTTCCCGGACAACACCCAACTCGACTGGGATGCTCTCGGCGACGTCGACTACCTGTACGTGTCGCACCTGCACAAGGACCACTTCGACCCGGAAACGCTGCGCGCACATGTCCGCAAGGACGCAACCGTGCTGCTGCCGGACTACCCGGTGCCGGACCTGAAACGCGAACTCGAGGCCCTCGGATTCACGAAGTTCTTCGAAACCACCGATTCGGTGAAGCACACCGTGGAGGGGCCGAACGGCTCGCTCGACGTCATGATCATCGCGATGCGCGCACCCGCCGACGGGCCGATCGGTGATTCCGGCCTGGTGGTGTCCGACGGCACCACGACCGTGTTCAACATGAACGATGCGCGGCCCATCGACATGGATCCGATGCTAGAGGCGTTCGGCCGGATCGACATCCACCTGCTGCAGTACTCGGGCGCCATCTGGTACCCGATGGTCTACGACATCCCAGCCGGCACGAAACGTAATTTCGGTCAGCAGAAGCGCCAGCGCGGCATGGACCGCTGCCGTTCCTACATCGAGCAGGTCGGGGCAACATGGATCGTCCCGTCCGCCGGGCCGCCGGTGTTCCTCGACGACGATCTGCGCGACCTCAACGACGACCACGGCGACGTCGGCAACATCTTCCCGGATCAGCAGGTGTTCCTCGAGCAACTGCGCATCCACGGCCGCGACGGCGGTCTGCTGATGATTCCGGGTTCGGTCGTGGATCTCGCGGGCAGCGAGCAGATGACGCTCACGCACCCGATCCCGGACGAGCAGGTCGAGGCGATCTTCACCGACAAGGCCGCCTACATCGAGGAGATGGCGCAGCGGTTCGCGCCGGTCATCGCGGCGGAGAAGGCCACGTGGGCGCCCGCCGAGGGCGAGCCACTGTTGGACGGGCTCAAAGCGAAATTCGAGCCGATCATGGCGCAGTCCGATCTGATCTGCGACGGCATCGGCTACCCGGTGGGCCTGGTGATGGGCGACGAGACCGTCGTCCTCGACTTCCCGAAGCGCGTGGTGCGCGAGCCCATCGAAGGAGAAGGCAAGTACCGCTACGGTTTCCGCATCGCGCCGGAACTCGTACGCACGGTGCTGCGCGACGACGAGCCGGACTGGGTCAACACGATCTTCCTGTCCACTCGGTTCACGGCATGGCGGGTCGGCGGCTACAACGAATTCCTCTACACCTTCTTCAAGTGCCTCACCGACGAGCGGATCGCCTACGCGGACGGCTGGTTCGCCGAGGCGCACGACGATTCGGCGTCGATCGAGATCGGCGGCTACGAGGTCCAGCGACGCTGCCCGCACCTCAAGGCCGATCTGTCGAAGTTCGGTGTGGTCGACGGCACCACCTTGACCTGCAATCTTCACGGCTGGCAGTGGGATCTCGAGACGGGCCGTTGCAAGACGTCGAAGGGTCACGAATTGCGCAGCGCCAAGCTGTGACTCGCGCTCTCGGATGCCCCACTCCGACAACGATAGTTAGGCTAGGCTAGCCTCGGCGTCGTTGTCGATGAGAGGAAGCCATGAGATTCGCCCGCGTCGCCACCGCGCTCGTCGCCGTGCCACTTCTGTTCAGCGCCGCATGTTCCGAATCGTCCGGAACGTCCGACGATCCGTCGGCAGCCGTCACGGTGACCGACCAATTCGGTGACGTCACCGTCGACGACACCCCGACCCGCGTGGTCACACTGTCGGTCTCCGACAACGACGCCGCGCTGGCCGCCGGAATCGTCCCGGTCGCAATGGCGCAGTCCGTCGTCAAACCGGTCATGCCGTGGACCGAAGAAGCCATCACCGAGCTCGGCGGCGAAGTTCCGCCCCTGATAGACGTCACCGACGTCCCCATCGAAACGGTCGCCTCCTACGATCCTGACCTGATCCTGGCGACCGGTATCGAACTCACCCCCGCGGTGTACGAGCAACTCACCGGCATCGCGCCGACCCTGTCACGCGCTGAGGCGGACAAGGCGGACAGCTGGGCGGAGCAGGCCCGCCGCGTCGCTACGCTGTTCGGCACGAGCGAGCAGATCGACGAACAGATCCGCGCCGTCGAAAACGATCTCACCACCGCCGCCGGGCGCCACCCGGAACTACAGGGTTCCACCTACGTCGTGTCGCTGCTGCACTCGGCCGACCAGGCAGGACTGCTCACCGGGCCTGATTCGGCGACCAGCCAACTGCTCGGCAGCCTCGGTCTCGTCCCGGCGCCCGCAACCGAACAGTACGTCGCCGAGGGCAACGAGGCTCAGCTCAGCCCCGAGAACCTGAGCATGCTCGATGCCGATGTTCTGCTCGGCTACTTCCCCACCGCGGAACTACGCGACCAGTACAACGCGATGCCGTTGTTCACCAGCCTGAACGTCGTATCCGGGGGACATCACTACGTTCCCACCGACGAGGAATGGCGTGCGTTCCGTTCCACCAGCCTGCTGTCGATGACCTGGCTGGGCGAACAACTCCCCGAGAAGATCGCGGCCGCCGTCCGCGGCGAGGCCTGACCGATGGGTGGTCGCGACACCGTTGCTCCCCCGGTTCCGATTCGACGTCCGGCGCCCGACCGGACCCGACGTCCGGTACCCGACCGTTCGGCACCCACCTCCGTAACGGCAGCACGATCGTCGCGACTGCACCCCGGTACGCCGGTCTTCGAACCCGACGGCAACGACTGGATCGCGACATTCACCGTCGCCGCGGCCGCAGTGCCATCGTCCACGACCGCAGTGTTCCTCGACGTCAACTGCGTCACCGACCGCAGTGTGCTCACGTCGGGCGCGATGACGCCGGATCCCGGTGGCGACTCGTGGACGCATTCGGTCCGGGTTCCGGCGGGCTGGCGGGGCGCCTACTGCTTCATCCCGTCGGATGCACCGATCACCGGCCCCGAACCCGGGGAACACGAGCGTGACTGGTGGATTCGATTTCGCCGCAACGCACTCGATGTCGTGGAGGGTGCGACACCGGACGCACCGTCACAACAACTGTGGACCGGTGACACACCGGGCGGTGTCCTCACCTCCGAAGTCGTCACCCTCGACGGAATCCGACGGACCGTCCACACCTACGTTCCGCCCGCACCCGGTCGCGGAACCGTCGTACTGTTCGACGGCGACGAGATCCGACGGCACCGGGTGCTCGCCGCTTTCGATCACACCGGTATCTCTCCCGCGCAGGTTCTCACCGTCGACCACACGAGCACCGACGGCCGCACCGTCCGCGAATCCGATCTGACCGCCAATCCGCGGTTCCGCGACGACCTGCTCCGCCTCACCGGAGGACCGGTCGTCGTCGGCGGCTGTTCCTACGGCGGCCTGGCCGCGATGTACTTCGCGTTGACCCGGCCCGACGTCGTCGTCGGCGCCGCCTGCCTGTCCCCGTCGATGTGGTGGCACGACGACCACGGACGCGACATCCCGACGATCGCCGGTGCCGACCGCGGCGGCACGGTCCCCGTCCACTGCGAAACCGGCAGCCTCGAATGGTTGATGCTCGACGAAGTCGCTTCGACCACGGACCGTCTCGCCGCGGCCGGGCATCCGGTGAGGTCGGGTACCTTCGCCGGCGGACACGACTGGGTGCAGTGGCGCGAACGCCTCCCCACGCTGATCACCGGCCTCCTGCGCTAGTTCCTGTCGTTCCGATGCGGGCGCCTCGGCAACCAGCGCGGCGCCTGAGCCGCAACAAGCAGCAGCGGCACCGCAACCGCGGCGACGAGGATCGACAGCGACAACCACACCGAACCCAACGCGAACCCCACGAACAATGCGAGCGACGCGACCTCGCTGGTCAGGCCGGCCACCGACGTGACGGTCGCGCGGGCCGAACCGGACATCGCATCCTGCATCCGCACCTCCGACACGATCACCGCGTTGTGCACGGCGCCGTAACCGATACCGATCGCAACGAACCCCGCCACGCCCCCGGCGACGGCTCCGGCCGCGATCAGCATCGCGGCAGCGCACAGCACGCCGGCCATGATCCGGCCGGACATACCGGCGGTCCGTCCCGCGACCGCGGCACCGACGATCTGCCCCGCGACGGTGATCGCCACCAGCAGCGGAGCCTGCGCCGTCGACGCGCCGCCGTCACGGGCGAGCATCGCGAAGTACTCCTCGAGCGCCAGGAACGACATCAACACCGCGGTGAGCAGCACCACCCGCCGGACGATCCGATCGGTGCGAATCTCGCCGGTCCCGTCACGCAGCGACCGCGCGTAGCGGGTCAGGAACGTACTCGCACCGTCATCTACCCGTGGAGTGCGGCGCACCGACGGAAGTGTGAATACGAGCAACCCGTCGACGACCGTGATCGCGATCGACACCCACCCGACAAGGGTGTAGCCGCCGAGCGCGAACAACGGACCGGCTGACGCGGTCGCGAGGAACACGCTCGTCACCTCGGCGGAGTTCACATAACCCTGGACGGTCGCGTATCGGTCCCGCGCGCCGAGCGCCGCCAACTCCTCGTACAGCAACGCCTCGAACGTGCCCGACTTCATCGACTCGGCCAGGCCCCACAGTGCGAAACCGGCCGCGAACCCCCAATAGCTCGGCACCAGCATCCACAAGGCGAACGACGCGGTGAGCAGCCCCGCGCTGCCGAACAACAGGGCTCGACGGGGAACTGTGTCGGCCCACGCACCGGACGGCACCTCGGTCACGAACGCGGCAATCGACCACACCGCGAACAGCGACGAGATCTGCGCCGTCGACAGACCGTGATCCTCGAACAGCAGGCCGTACACACCGTAGAGCGGCACCAACTCGCGCGTCGCGGAATACGCGACGGCGCGGACCGTCAGAGACGTGGTCGGTGCGAGTCAACATCGACGGGACATGCACAGAATCGTCCCATTCCGGCAGCGGTCGCGTCGAGTGTTTTACGGTCGACGACGTGACCGAACGCGAACGCACCTATACGTGGGACGACCCGGCCCCCACATCGGCGGCCAACCGTGACATGCCGGGGTTGGACTTCCTGCGCGGCCTAATCGACGGGTCTATCCCCCACCATCCGACGTCGCGCACGCTCGGCTTCACCGTCACCGATGCACGCGACGGGTTCGCGGAGGTGACCTTGGAGGCGCAGGAATTCCATGCCAACGCTGTGGGCAGCGTGCACGGCGGGGTCCTCGCGACCCTGTTCGACACCGCGATGGGCTTCGCCGTGTCGAGCACCCTCGCCGGCGGCACCGGCTACACGACTCTCGATGTGCAGGTCCGCTATCTACGACCGGTGCAGCCCGGCCACATCGTCCGGGTGCAAGGGTTCTGCGAACACTCCGGGCGACGCACCGCGACAGCGCGTGGTGAGGCCCGAGACGAGCAGGGCCGGCTGCTGGCGACCGGCTCGACCACCTGCATGATTCTGAGCTGATCCGGTCGGATCGCCCCGTTTCGGCTGAGCGAGTGGTACGCCCGGTCGATTGAACGAGACGAGGGATACATTCGCTCGCCGGGGGCCGGCGGGGACCCGCCCCGATCAGCCGACCGGTTCGAGCACCTCACGCCCGACGAACGGAACGAGCGCGGCCGGGACCTTCACGGAGCCGTCGGCCTGCTGGTGGTTCTCGAGGATCGCGACGAGCCAGCGGGTGGTGGCGAGGGTGCCGTTGAGTGTTGCGGCGGTTTGCGGTTTGCCGCTGTCGTCCCGATACCGGACGCCGAGGCGGCGGGCCTGGAAGGTGGTGCAGTTCGAGGTGGACGACAGTTCGCGGTAGCGCTCCTGCGTCGGCACCCATGCTTCGCAGTCGAACTTGCGGGCCGCGGACGATCCGAGGTCGCCGCCGGCGACGTCGATGACCCGGTAGGGGACGTCGATCGCGGCGAGCATCTCGCGTTCCCACGCCAGCAGACGTTGATGTTCGTCGGTCGCGTCTTCGGGTTTGCAGTAGACGAACATCTCCACCTTGTCGAACTGGTGGACGCGGATGATGCCGCGGGTGTCCTTGCCGTAGCTGCCTGCTTCGCGACGGAAGCACGACGACCAGCCGGCGTACCGTTTCGGTCCTGCGGTCAGGTCGACGATTTCTCCCGAGTGGTAGCCCGCGAGCGGCACCTCGGAGGTGCCGACGAGGTACAGGTCGTCTTCTTCGAGGTGGTACACCTCATCGGCGTGCTGGCCGAGGAACCCTGTTCCCTGCATGATCTCGGGACGTACGAGCACCGGCGGGATCATCATGGTGAAGCCGTTGGCGGTGGCCTTCTGCGCGGCGAGCTGCAGCATGCCGAGCTGCAGCAGTGCGCCGTAGCCGGTGAGGAAGTAGAAGCGGGCGCCGGCGACCTTCGCGCCGCGTTCCATGTCGATCAGGCCCAGCGACTCGCCGAGCGTCAGATGATCCTTCGGCTCGAAGTCGAAGGTGGGCAGTTCGCCGACGGTGTCGAGGGTGACGAAGTCGTCCTCGCCGCCGGCCGGGGCGCCGTCCTGCACGATGTTGGAGATCGCCAGGTGCGCGCGGTCGAGGGCTTCCTGCGCGGCGTGCTGCTCGGCTTCGAGTTCCTTGACCTTCGCGGCAAGTTCTTTCGACCCGGCGAGCAAGGCGGGGCGTTCCTCCGGGGACGCCTGTCCGACCTTCTTGCCCAGCGCCTTCTGTTCGGCGCGGATGTTGTCGCCGGCCAGCACCGCGGCGCGGCGGGTTTCGTCGGCCTCGAGCAGGGCGTCGACGAGACCGGGGTTCTCACCTCGGGTGCGCTGCGAGGTACGGACTGCATCGGGATTCTCGCGGAGGAACTTGAGGTCGATCACGAGACCGAAGCCTACCGGTGCCGGAGTTACCGGTAGGCGTCCCTCCCGAACATCCGCGTGGTGTCGTCCCGGAACCGGGGTCGATCGGATCGTCGCCCACGAACACCGAAGTTACCCCGCGCGCCGTCGGCAGGCATGATGGACGGCGATGGCCGAGGAGAAACAGCAGCAGTCCACACGGCGACCGCCGTCCGCGAAGCTGACCCGTCGCGCGTTGATACTGGTCGCGGCGGGTGCGGTTCTCGCCGCGGTCGCGTCTGTGGTGATTGCCGGGTTCGGCGGTTCCAGCGACGACTCGGCGGGGTCCGGCGGTGCCGTGTACACGACGGGGGCGGTCGCCGGGGAGGCGTTCGGAACCGCGGTCGGCGGCGACTGCCTGACCTGGTCCGCGATCGATGCGAGCGATCTGGCGAAGGTCGATTGCGGGCAGACCCACTTGTTCGAGGTGGTTCAGGACATCGACCTGAGTGTGTTTCCCGGCGCGGAGTGGGGTCCCGGTTCCCGGTTCCCGTCCGTCTTGCGGTTCACGGAGCTGCGCGATCAGTTCTGCGCGCCCGCCGCGATGGACTATCTGGGGGGTCGTTTCGATCCGCACGGCAAGTTCAGTGTCGGCCTCATCAACCCGGGTGAAGCGGGCTGGGGGGCCGGCGAACGCACCTTGCGGTGCGGGTTGCAGTTCTCGTCGACGACGGGCAACCTGCTGCCCATCGAGGGTCGTGTCGCCGATCAGGATCAGTCCCGCGCATGGGAGGTGGGCACGTGTATCGGCATCAACAACGGGGTGCCTGCCGATCCGGTGGAGTGCTCGCAGCCGCACGCGTTCGAGGTCGTGGCGATCGTGGATCTGTCCGGCCAGTTCCCCGGTGGGGTGCCGAGCACCGACGAACAGGACAAGTTCCTCGAGGCGACCTGTACCGAAAGCACGAATGCCTACCTGGGCGATCCGAACGCGCTGCGCAACAAGACGTTGACCCTGTTCTGGGACAATCTGGATTTCGACAGCTGGCTCGCGGGCAGCCGGAAGGTGAACTGTTCGGTCGGCAAACAGGTCGAAGGCGGCGGCTTCGCATCGATCACCAGTTCGGCGCAGGGCGACATTCTGATCGACGGGCAGCCACCGGTGGCGCCACCCGAGTTGCCGGAGGGGCGGTCGCTGCCGACACCTCTGCCGGGCGCGGCTCCGCTCCCTGGCGGTGGGCGATGAGCGTCCGGATGGACGAGGAACGCTTCGAAGAACTGGTGTCCGAAGCGTTGGATCTGATTCCACAGCAACTCGCCGAGGCGATCGACAACGTGGTGGTGCTGGTCGATGCGCGGCACGACGAGGAACCGAGCCTGCTGGGGTTGTACCACGGGGTGGCGCTGACCGAACGCGACTCGCACTATGCGGGGTCACTGCCGGACACGATCACCGTTTACCGCGATGCGATCCTCGACATCTGCGAGTCCGACGACGACGTGGTGCACGAGGTGGCGGTCACCGTGATCCACGAGATTGCGCACTATTTCGGAATCGAGGAGGACCGCCTCCACGAACTGGGCTGGGGCTGACCGGTCGCCTGCCCCAGCGTTCGCTTCTACCGACTGTGTCTACTTGGTGCTGTCTACTTGTTGCGCTGGAAAAGGTGCGGGTTGATCGTCGAGATCCCCAGCAGAATCAGCGAGCCGAGGATCACCTCGAGCACCACGATGATCACGACTGCCACGCCCACGATTTCGAGAATCTCCATGACCAAGGACCATACCTTGTACGCCACTGGACTCTGGTCTGCGCGGGTCCCCCGGTCCGTATGCCTGCGTTCTCTGCCTACCCCGACGATCAATGGACCGTCACCATTGACTGTTTAGCAGTCGGCCCCTAGTCTCGGCTCGGCATCCGCGACCGAGAACCGACCACCCAGGAGCAGTACATGAGCTTGCCGCCCGTCCTCCGCGATCGCCTGCGCCTTCCGGTCGTCGCGTCGCCGATGTTCATCGTGTCCAACCCGGATCTGGTGATCGCACAGTGCGCCGCGGGGATCGTCGGTTCGTTCCCGACCCTCAACGCGCGCCCCCAGTCTCAGCTTCGCGAATGGCTGACGCGGATCACCGAGGAACTCGCCAAGTACGACGCCAACAACCCGGAGTCTCCGTCGGCGCCGTTCGCGGTGAACCTCATCGTCCACAAGTCGAACGACCGACTCGCCGAGGACCTCGCGACCGTGGTCGAGTTCGAGGTGCCGATCGTCATCACGTCACTCGGCGCCCGACAGGACGTCAACGACGCCGTGCACGGCTACGGCGGCATCGTCCTGCACGACGTCATCGACAACCGGTTCGCGCGCAAGGCAATCGACAAGGGAGCGGACGGCCTGATCGCGGTCGCCGCCGGCGCGGGCGGTCACGCGGGCACCCAGTCGCCGTTCGCGCTGGTGCAGGAGATCCGCACCTGGTTCGACGGTCCGCTGCTACTGTCCGGGTCGATCGCACACGGCAACTCGATCCTCGCCGCGCAAGCGGCCGGCGCCGATCTCGCCTACGTCGGGTCGTCGTTCATCGCGACCACCGAGGCCAACGCATCGGACGCCTACAAGCAGATGCTCGTCGACTCGACCGCATCCGACATCGTCTACACCAACCTGTTCAGCGGTGTTCACGCCAACTACCTGCGCGGCAGCATCACCGCGTCGGGCATGGATCCGGACCACCTCGCGACCTCGGACCCGTCGAAGCTGAACCTGGGGACCGAGACCGCCACCGAGGGCGGCGCGCCCGGCCCGAAGGCGTGGCGGGACATCTGGGCCTCGGGACACGGTGTCGGATCGATCGCAGCGGTCGAGTCCGTCGCGGATGTGGTCGCGCGGTTCCGCACCGAATACGCCGACGCCCGCGCTCGGCTGGCACTGTAGGACAACCAGGACGACGACACGACCGCGGGCGTGGGACAGGAATACCCCACGCCCGCCGATCCGTCAGAGTCCGCTGTAATGCGTGAGCTTCGGGACACCGGCCAGTAGCGGACCGAGATCGGTGATCGCACCGGGACCGGCGCGGAACTTGCGGTAGGCGGTGTCGTGGTCGGTGGACTGCCACTTCTCCACAACCACCCAGCGGGCCTCGTTGCCCCGGTCGACGAGGATTTCGATGCCGAGGCAGCCGTCGAAGGCGCGGGTCTCACCGAGTACCCGGTCCATGACCGTCTTCGCGTCGGCGAGCGCGTCGGGCTTGAACTCGAGTTCCAGCAGGGCAGTGAGTGCCATGGCCATCCTTTCGCGGCGAATGTGTCCGGCGTCACCGGATCAACCTCACCATTACCGAAGATCCGCGACTTCGCAATATGCCCGAACGTGGACCCCGCCACATCGCACGGAGCCCACCGGCACGGAGGTCAGGCGAATTCGGACGCGATGTCGCGGCCGATGATCTCCTTCATGATCTCGGTGGTGCCGCCGTAGATCGTCTGGATGCGGGCGTCGACGTAAGCGCGGGCGATGGGGTACTCCATCATGTAGCCGTAGCCGCCGTGCAGTTGCACACCGCGGTCGACGACACGTTTCTGCAGCTCGGTCGCCCACCACTTGGCTTTCGACGCATCCACCGCTGTCAACTCGCCCGCGTTGAGCGCGAGGACACACCGGTCGATGTGCGACTCGGTGACCTCGATCTCGGTGAGCATCTCCGCGAGCACGAAGCGGGTGTTCTGCAGATCGCCGATCGGCTTACCGAATGCCTTGCGCTCGAACGCATACCGCTTGGTCCACTCGTACGCGGCACGCGCCGACGTGATCGCCGAGACGGCGATGCCGATGCGCTCGAGCGGCAGGTTCTCCATCAGATGGAAGAAACCGCGACCCTCACCGCCGAGCAGGTTCCCGGCCGGGACCCGAGCGTCTTCGAAGACGAGTTCGGCGGTGTCCTGCGCCGCGAGGCCGACCTTGTGCAGTTTGCGACCACGGCTGAATCCGGGGGTGTCGCGCTCGACGACGATGAGCGAGAATCCCTTCGCTCCGGCACCCGGATCGGTCCGGCACACGACGATCACGAGGTCGGAGTGGATACCGTTGGTGATGAACGTCTTCTGTCCGTTGACGACCCATTCGTCGCCGTCGCGCACCGCGGTGGTCTTGACGCCCTGCAAGTCCGACCCGGCGCCCGGTTCGGTCATCGCGATCGCGCCGACCACCTCGCCTGCTGCCATGCGGGGCAGCCAGCGGGCCTTCTGCTCCTCGGTACCGAGGTGCAGCAGATACGGTATGACGATGTCGTCCTGCAGCGCGAGTGTCGCACCGAACGACGTGGTGCCGGTGCGCGCGATCTCTTCCTGGACGATGTAGCGGAAGCGAAAATCGGTGACACCCGATCCGCCGAACTCCTCAGGCACACCGAGCCCCACGACTCCGGACTTGCCCGCCGTGAGGTAGGCGTTGCGGTCGATGAGCCGCTCGTCCTCCCAGCGTTCGTAATTCGGCTCGACCTCGCGGGCGAGGAACTCGCGCACCGTCTCCCGGTACGCCTCGTGGTCGGCTTCGAACAGTGTGCGGTACATGATGTTCTCCCAGTCGTGGTGCGGGTCAGGCGTTCACGCGCGACATCATGCCCGCGAGACGCTCGGAGATCAGCCCTTCGGCCTCGGCGACGATGCGCTCGACGAGTTCTCCCGCCGTGGGAATGTCGTGGATGATGCCCTGGACGGTACCGACGGTCCAGATGCCGGCCTCGGGGTCACCGTTCTCGTATACGAGGCGACCTCGCGCACCGGCGACCAATTCACGCACGTCTTCGAATTGTCCTCCACGGCCCAGGATTTCGACGACCTCACGGCTGACGGTGTTGCTCGCGACCCGGGCGGTGTTGCGCAGCGGGCGGAAGATCAGTTCGGTGTCGGTTTCCTTCGATGCGACGATCGCCTCCTTGATCCGCTGGTGGATCGGCGATTCGGTGGTGCACATGAACCGGGTGCCCATGTTGATACCGTCGGCCCCGAGCGCGAGTGCCGCGACGAGGCCGCGACCGTCACCGAAACCGCCGGACGCGATCATGGGGATGGTGATCTGCTCGGCTGCGGCGGCGATGAGCACCAGACCGGGCACGTCGTCCTCACCGGGGTGCCCGGCGCATTCGAAACCGTCGATGCTGATGCCGTCGACGCCCGCGTCCTGCGCTTTGACGGCGTGCCGGACGCTCGTGCACTTGTGCAGGACCTTGATGCCCGCGGCGTGGAAGTCGGGCAGGTGCGGGGCCGGGTTGGACCCGGCCGTCTCGACGATCGTGATGCCGGATTCGATGATGACGCGGCGGTATTCGTCGTACGGCGGTGGGGTGATCGAGGGCAGGATCGTCAGGTTCACGCCGAACGGTTGGTCGGTGAGTTCGCGGGTGCGGGCGATTTCCTTCGCGAGGTCGTCGGGGGTGGGTTGGGTCAGCGCGGTGATCATGCCGAGGGCCCCGGCATTGGCGACGGCGGCGACCAGTTCGGCGCGACCGACCCATTGCATGCCACCCTGCACGATGGGGTGGCGGACGCCGAACGTTTCGGTGAAGGCGGTGGACAACACGGTGGTTACTCCTCGCGATGAAGGGGGCGGGTGGGACTGCGGTATCCCACGATGCGCAGGGCGATGGCCGTGTACCGGCCGGCGACCTCGGCGGGCGTCAACGGCCCCTCCGGCTGGTACCAGCGGGCGATGGACTGGCACATGCCGAGCAGCGCGCGGACCGTTTCCTCGATGTCGTCGACGTCGAACACCTGCTGTTCGGCACCGCCGCGAACAAGGTCGATCATGATGAGCTCGAGGCGTTTTCGGGTTGCTGCATAGGTACGCCGGTTTTCCGGGGCCACGTGCCGCAGCTCGGAATCCAGGCTGGAGCGCCGCGCACGATAGGTCATGTTGAGCACGATCGCTTCGACGGCGTTCGCGAATCGGGCGACCGGGTCGTCGCCGCCGTCGTCGACCGCGGCACGAACACGGTCGATGAGGTCGAGGACAGCGGCGTCGAGCAGGGTGACGAGAACGGCTTCCTTGTTCTCGTGGTGGTAGTACAGGGCAGGCACCGTCACGCCGACCCGGCGGGCCAGGTCGCGGACGGTGGTGCCGTGGAAGCCGTTCTCGCCGAACGCTTCCAGGGCGTGCTCGAGGATGGGGCCGAGCTGCAGGGGTTCGAATTCCCGCCAGTCGCCGGAGAATTCCGGTTCGGGCTGTGCAGTCATCGGCCCCGTCCTCTCACATCGTCGGTGCGCAGATCAGCGCGGAGCCATGCGGATCGCGCCGTCGAGGCGGATGACCTCACCGTTGAGCATCGCGTTCGAGACGATGTGCGCTGCGAGGGCACCGTATTCGGCCGGGTCGCCGAGGCGGGACGGGTGCGGGACCTGCTGGCCGAGAGACTGCTGGGCCGCCTCCGGCAGGCTGCCGAGCAGCGGCGTCTTGAACAGGCCGGGTGCGATGGTCACGACACGGATCAGCAGCGACGCGAGGTCGCGGGCGATCGGCAGGGTCATGCCGACGACCCCACCCTTGGACGCGGAGTACGCGGCCTGGCCGATCTGGCCGTCGAACGCGGCGACGGACGCGGTGTTGATGATGACGCCACGCTCGCCGTCGATCGGTTCGGTCTTGGCGATGCGCTCGGCGGCGAGACGGATCACGTTGAACGTGCCGAACAGGTTGACGTTCACGACCTTCTTGAATGCGTCGAACGGGAACGCGCCGTTCTTGCCGACCGTCTTGACCGCGTTGCCGATACCGGCGCAGTTCACGGCGACGCGCAGGGGGCCGAGCGACTCGGCCAGGTCGAGCGCCTCGGTGACGGCGGCCTCGTCGGTGACGTCGGCGGCGGCGAATCGCACGCGGTCACCGAGTTCGGCGGCGACGGCCTCACCGGCGGACGACGGCAGGTCGATGATGACGACCTGGGCTCCATCGGCGACGAGAGCCTTGACGGTGGCGAGGCCGAGGCCCGAGGCTCCACCGGTGACGACGGCAACGCTGTCGTTGACGATCATGTTCACACCCTTCGATTGTGTTATCTGTCAGAGTCGTTCGATGACGGTGGCGTTGGCCATGCCCGCGCCCTCACACATCGTCTGGAGACCGTAGCGGCCGCCGGTCGCCTCGAGGTAATCGACCAGTGTGGTGAGCAGCCGGGTACCCGACGAGCCGAGCGCGTGACCGAGCGCGATGGCGCCGCCCCACGGATTGAGCTTGGCCGGGTCGGCTCCGAATTCGTGTGCCCAGGCGAGCGGCACCGGCGCGAACGCCTCGTTGACCTCGTAGGCGTCGATGTCGTCGATACCCAACCCGGCCCTGGCGAGGACCTTCTGGGTCGCGGGGATCGGCGCGGTGAGCATGAACATCGGGTCGTCGCCCGCGACGGAGAACGAGTGGAAGCGGGCGCGCGGGGTCAATCCGAGCTTGTTCGCCATCTCCTCGCTCATGATGAGCGCGGCGGATGCACCGTCGGTCAGCGGCGACGAGTTGCCGGGGGTGATGATCCACTGCGCCTCGGGGAAGCGGGCGGTGTACTCGTCGGTGCGGAACGACGGCTTCAGTCCGGCAAGACCTTCCGCGGTGGTGGTGGCGCGTACCGTCTCGTCGACGGTGTGCTGCACCTGATCACCGGCAGCGTTGGTCACGGTGATCGGGACGATCTCCTTGCCGAAGTGCCCGGCTGCGATCGCGGCGGCGGCGCGCTGGTGCGACTGCGCCGCGTAGGCGTCGAGCGTGTCCCGGTCGAACTTCCACTTCGCGGCGATGAGTTCCGCCGAGATGCCCTGGTTGACGAGTCCCTCGGGGTACCGGGCGCGCAGGCTCGGGCCGTGAGTGTCCGCTCCCATCGAGGAGGTGCCCATCGGGACGCGGCTCATCGACTCGACACCGCACGCGATGACCATGTCGTAGGCGCCGGCGATGACACCCTGCGCGGCGAAATGCGCGGCCTGCTGGCTCGAACCGCACTGACGGTCGATGGTGGTCGCGGGCACGGAGTCCGGGAATCCGGCGGCCAGCAACGCGGTGCGGGAAATATTGAGTGACTGCTCCGATGCCTGGTTGACGCAGCCGCCGAGGACGTCGTCGACCTGCGCGGGGTCGATGCCGTTGCGCTCGACGAGCGAGCGCAGCACGTGTGCGAGCAACTCGACGGGGTGGGTACCGGACAGGGCGCCACCGGGCTTGCCCTTGCCGACCGCGGTGCGGACGACGTCGACGATCACGGCTGTGGTCATGACGGTTTCCTTTCGGAGCGAGAGTGGAGAGGCCCGGCGCCACGAGGGGGTGGGTGGCGCCGGGCCGAGTTCATCGGGGTCAGCGGCCCTGCCAGACGGGCGGGCGCTTCTCGGCGAAGGCCGTCGGGCCTTCCTTGGCATCCGCGCTGGTGAAGACCACCTTCATGGCGTCGACGTTGGCGGCCCACACGTCGGGAGCCCAGTCGTCGCCGTGCGCGGTCCGGTGGATCATCGCCTTCGATTCGCGCACCGACAGCGGCGCATTGGCGGCGATCGTCTCGGCGAGTTCGAGCGCGACCTCGAGTGCGGTGCCGTGCGGTGCGATCCGGTTGACCAGGCCCAGTTCCTTGCCCTGCGCGGCCGTGATCGGTTCGCCGGTGAGGGCGAGTTCGAGCGCGACCTTGCGCGGGATCTGCTGTTGCAGGCGGATGACACCACCGGCCGCGGCGAACAGGCCGCGCTTGACCTCGGGCAGCCCGAGCTGTGCCTGCTCGTCGACGACCGCGAGGTCGGAGGCGAGGACCAGTTCGGTGCCGCCGCCGAGCGCGAATCCGTTGACCGCGGCGATCGTCGGCTTGCTGATCCAGTGCTGGACGTATCCGGCGAAGCCCCATTCGGGATGCCCGTCGGCAGAGGTGTTCTCGCCTGCGGCGAGTGCTTTGAGGTCGGCGCCGGCGCAGAAGGCGCGACCCGCACCGGTGAGCACCACGACGCGTATCTCGTCGTCCTGCTCGGCCTGCGCGAGCAGGGTGCCGACGGCGGTGGACAGCGCCGCGTTCACGGCATTGAGCGCGCGGGGTCGATTGAGGGTGATGACGGCGACGCCACCGCGTCGCTCGTACACGGCGGCGGGTTCGGTTGTCGACTGGTCGTCGGCCATCGTGGTCCCTTCGGAAGATCCTGACTTATCGATCGCTAAATATCTACCACGGAACGATCGCTCGGTCAATGGATTCGACCAGCTAGCGCACGATCAGGGCGCTCTGGTAAGGATGAGCCCTGTGTGGCGGGCCGCGGCGCACACGCCGAGGCACGGTCGACCCATTCGACGAGGAGACCCGATGCAGGCGGTACAACTGACCGAGGCGACCGGACCCGACGGCCTGCGCCTGGTCGACATCCCCGAACCCGACGCCGGAACCGACGTCGTGATCGTGGACCTGCACGCCGCGGGCGTCTCCTTCCCCGACCTGCTGCAGACCAGCGGCGCCTACCAGTCGGTACGCCCCCTGCCGTTCGTCCTCGGCATCGAGGGCGCCGGAATCGTGCGCTCCGCGCCGGCCGGCAGCGGACTGACCGCCGGGCAGCGCGTCGCCGTCCTCGCCACCGGTGGCGCATGGCAGCAGACCGTCGCCGTGGATTCGACTTCCGTGTTCCCCCTGCCGGATTCGGTGTCCCTGACCGCCGCATCCGGACTCCTCATGAACTATCTGACCGCACACTTCGCACTCGACGAACGAGCCCGCTACCGGGCCGGCGAAACCGTACTCGTGCACGGCGCAGCGGGCGGCCTGGGCGTCGCCGCGCTCCAGGTCGCGGCGGCGCTCGGACTCGCGACCATCGCCGTCGTGAGCACCGAGGCGAAATCCGAAGTGGCCCAGGCTAATCGCGCAACACACACCGTTCCGGTCGACGGCTTCAAGGACCACGTCCTCGAACTGACCGGCGGGCGCGGCGTCGACATCGTCCTCGACCCCGTCGGTGGCGACCGCTTCACCGACAGCCTGCGCAGCCTCGCCCCGAACGGACGCCTCGTCGTCCTCGGCTTCACCGGCGGGGAAATCCCCACCGTCAAGGTCAACCGCCTGCTGCTGAACAACACCTCGGTACTCGGTGCCGGCTGGGGCGAATACATCCGCATGTTCCCCGACTATCCGGCCCGGCAGTGGGCCGGGCTCGAACCATTGCTCCGCTCCGGTGATCTGCACGTTCCCGAACCCACCCTCCACCCGCTGACGGACGCCGCCCGCGCCCTACGCTCACTCGCCGACCGCTCCGCCACCGGAAAAGTCGCATTGTCCTTGCAGCCCTGACGTTTCCGAAGGAGTAACCATGAGTGACACCGTCCCCGGCGTCGACAGTCGCGTCGACAACGGCGTCCTGCACGTCACGATCGACCGCCCCGCCCGCATGAACGCGGTCACCACCGAAACGCTCGAGGCACTGGCCGAAGCGTTCGAGAAGCACACCGGCGACGCGTCCGTGCGCGTGGCGATACTCACCGGCAGCGGGCGCGCCTTCTGCACCGGTGCGGACCTGTCGACGATCGATTCCGTCGACGGACCGCCCTCCCCCGCGACCATCGACGCCGCGAACCGCGCCGTCGCCGCGATCCGGGTCTTCCCCCGCCCCGTGATCGGCGCGATCAACGGCCCCGCGGCCGGCGTCGGAGTCTCCCTCGCCCTGGCCTGCGACCTCACGGTCGCGAAGGAATCCGCCTATTTCCTGCTGGCGTTCACCAAGATCGGGCTGATGCCGGACGGTGGCGCGTCCGCCCTGGTCGCCGCGTCGATCGGCCGGGCCCGTGCGCTGAAGTTGGCACTGCTCGCCGAGCGCCTACCCGCCGTCGAGGCCGTCACGGCCGGCCTCATCGCCGACTCCTACCCCGACGACGAATTCGACAGCGCGATCGAGTCGCTGACGCAGCGGCTCGCCGACGGCCCGGTCGACGCACTGGGTGCCACCAAGTCCGCGATCAACGACGCGACCCTCACCGAACTCGACGCCGCGTTCGCCCGCGAACGCACCGGGCAACTGACCCTGCTCGCAGCCGACGACTTCCGCGAAGGCGCCCTCGCGTTCCTGGCCAAGCGTCCCCCGGTGTACCGCAACCGCTGACCGATCCGGCCGAGCGGAACGTCAACGTCGCGTAGCCCCGACCGTCCTGAGCGCGATGTCGACGTACTTCGCCGCGACCTCGTCCGGGGTGAGCGTGCCCTCTGCGTGATACCAGCGCGGGATGGACTGGCACATGCCCAGCAGGGCGCGGGTCGTCTCGGCCGGATCGTCGACGTCGAAGACACCGGACGCGGCGCCGTCCTCGACGATGCCGCGGACGAGTCGTTCGACGCCCTTGCGGACCTCGCGGTAACGCTGCCGATTGTGCGGGCTCAGGTAGCGCGACTCGCCCTCGATCGCCGCCAGCCCCGAACGCAGCGTCATCCGCAACACGATGGCCTCGACGACGTTGGACAGTCGCTGCACCGGATCGTCGCCGCCGTCGTCGTCCGCGGCGTGCGCGCGGGACAGCACATCGCTGGTGGACAGTTCCAGCAGCGCGATGAGCAGGCCTTCCTTGTTCTCGTGGTGGTAGTACAGCGCCGGTACCGTGACGCCGACGCGCCGGGCGATCTCCCGCACCGAGGTGCCGTGGAATCCGGTTTCGTAGAACGCGGCGAGGGCCGCGGACAGGATCGGGGTGAGCTCGGTTGCCTCGAGTTTCCGCCAATCGGGCACGGCCACCCCGTCGGTGACGGTGTCGTCGGTGGAAGTTCCCATTCCCGCACCCAACCTATCGATCGCTCCGTCACTGCCGGGCTCGAGGATACCCGGCAGAAATCGCGTGGAACCGATCCGGACCGGGCCGCGTCCAACCCTTCGAGGGCAATCGGACCACCGCGCCCGCAACCGCACCCGAGATGTCAGGAGAACGGCCCGTGCCCGACCACATCTACGTCGACCCCGATGCCCTGCTCGTCGCTGCCGCCGAACTCGAAGCGCTCGCGTTGCGCCTCGAAGTGTCCCTGCGGGCGGCAGATCCGGCGCTGGACGTGCCCCCACCCGGATCGGAAGAGGTGTCGCGGCTGATATCGCAGCACTTCGGCGGGCTCACCGCGAGTTTCCGGCCTGCGGCCGTGCAGGGTATCGAGGAATTGCGGGCCGCGGCGTCGACCATCCGCAACCAGGCCGCGCACTACACCGATCTCGAGGCCCGCCGGGTCATCGCGCTGACCGCCACGGTGTGACCGACTTCTCAGACACGCAGTTCGGAAAGGGAGCGAAACGTTGACACTCGGAATGACCGGAGTCGTGTGGCTGCCGCGCGGCGCCACCGTGAACTCCACGAGCCTGACCGTCGGCACGGGACCACTTCCCATCGGCGCGGCCGGACCTGCCTGGGCCGCGGTCGCCGCGGCGTTCGCGGACGCGGATGTCACCCTCACCCGGGTCTCGGCGGAACTGGGTCTCGGCTGGGTGGGCACCACCGGCGGCACCGCGATCACCTCCCTCGGCCCGTTCATTGCCTGGACACACTCGGTCGTCGCGGAGGCCACCACAGCCGCGCACAAGGCCACGGTCGGTGCGGGCGCGTACGCGACCGCCCTGATCACGATGCCGAGCCTGC
>NZ_JBAQXC010000297.1:0-14031 GCF_049299235.1 Rhodococcus sp. (in: high G+C Gram-positive bacteria)
GTTGGTGCCGGTGCTGTCGCGGCACACCTTCCACTGGGTGCTCGCACTCGCCAAGGACGGACTGTCCACGCCGGTGGTGTTCCGCGAACTCGACCGGCTCCGCGCCGAGGGCGACCCGCGCCGGGTCGGCGGCACCGACGAGTTGCTGCACGCCCTCACCGACGGTGACCCACACGTGGTCGCCCCGCTGCTCGGCAACGACTTGCAGGCCGCGGCGCTGTCGCTGAACCCGGCGCTGCGCCGCACCCTGCGTGCCGGCGTGGATGCCGGGGCCCTAGCCGGAATCGTGTCCGGCTCCGGCCCGACCTGCGCGTTCCTGTGCGCCGATGGGGACGCCGCGGTCACCGTGAGCGCCGAACTCGCCGGTGCCGGCGTGTGCCGCACGGTGCGCGTCGCGTCCGGTCCGGTACACGGCGCTCGCGTCGTCGGCACCTCCCCCCACTGACCCGCTCGATCCCCGAAAAACCGGAAGGCTCTGCTCCGCGTGGCGAATCTGATCAACCTCGAACAGGTCTCGAAGTCCTTCGGCGTCAAGCCGCTGCTGGACTCGGTGTCCCTCGGCGTCGAGGAGGGCGAACGCATCGGTGTCGTCGGCCTCAACGGCGGCGGCAAGACGACGATGCTCGAGGTGCTTGCCGGGCTCGAGGAACCGGACTCGGGGCGTGTCAGTCGCGTCGGTGGCCTGCGCCTGGCCGTGGTCACCCAGCGTGGCGTGTTGCCGGCCGGCGCGACCGTCGGCGACGTGGTGCTCGGTCCGCTCGGAGTCGCCGAACACGAATGGGCAGGCGACGCCCGGATCCGTTCGGTGCTCGCCGGGATCGGCATCGACAATCTGGGGCTCGACGCGGTGGTCGACGGGCTGTCCGGTGGCGAACGCCGCCGGGTCGCGCTCGCCGCCGCGCTCGTGCAGGACCTGGACCTGCTGGTGCTCGACGAGCCCACCAACCACCTCGACGTCGAGGGTGTGCAGTGGCTGGCCGAGCACCTGTTGTCACGGCGCAGCGCACTCGTCGTCGTCACCCACGACCGCTGGTTCCTCGACACCGTCGCGACCCGCACGTGGGAGGTTGTCGGCGGCAAGGTCGAAAGCTACGACGGTGGCTACAACGACTGGATCTTCGCGCGGGCCGAGCGTTCCCGCCAGGCCGACGCGATGGAGGAGCGGCGCCGCAACCTCGCCCGGAAGGAACTGGCCTGGCTGCGGCGCGGTGCGCCCGCCCGCACATCCAAGCCGAAGTACCGGATCGACGCCGCCGAGGCGCTGATCTCGAACGTGCCCGCGCCGCGCGACTCGGTGGCGTTGGCGTCGTTCGCGAAGCGCAGGCTGGGCAGGATCGTGATCGAACTCGAAGACGCGTCGCTCACGACGCCGGACGGTCGCGAACTCGTGCACGATCTGACGTGGCGGCTGGGGCCGGGGGAGCGGATCGGTCTCGTCGGGGTCAACGGTTCCGGTAAGACGACACTGCTGCGCACCCTCGCCGGGGAACTCGAACCGGCGTCGGGCCGTCGCGTGCAGGGTAAGACCGTCGAGATCGGTTGGCTACGGCAGGAACTCGACGACCTGCCCACCGATATGCGAGTACTCGAGGCAGTGCAGGATGTCGCCGAGCGAATCACCTTGGGCGACAAGGAAATGTCGGCCGGTCAGCTTGCCGAACGGCTCGGTTTCACGCCGGCGAAGCAGCGCACCCCCGTCGGTGACCTGTCCGGCGGTGAGCGTCGACGGCTGCAACTGACCCGGGTGCTCATGGCCGAACCCAACGTTCTGCTCCTCGACGAGCCCACCAACGACCTGGACATCGACACCCTGCAGCAGCTCGAGGATCTGCTCGACGGCTGGGCGGGCACGATGGTCGTCATCAGTCACGACCGGTATCTGATCGAGCGCATTTGTGATTCGACGTGGGCGCTGTTCGGCGACGGCGCGCTCACCAACCTTCCCGGCGGCATCGACGAATATTTGCGTCGACGCGCGGCCCTCGGTAGCGGTGGCGCGCCGTCCGTGGCGTCGACGATCGGCCGGTCCGGCACGGACGACACCGCCGTCCCGAAGCGCGACGGCGCGGCCGAACGTGCCGCCCGCAAGGAACTGGCGCGGCTGGAACGGGCGGTCGCGAAGTTCACCGAACGCGAGGAGAAGCTGCACCAGCAACTCGCCGACGCCGCGACCGATCCCGATCGCCTGCAGAAGCTCGACGCCGAATTGCGGCAGGTGGTCGCGGAGAAGGACGCGGCCGAGGAACAGTGGATGGAACTCGCCGACGAAGTGGGCTGACGCCCCCGTGTGCCCTTTGGGCCCCTCTCAGGTCCCAATGGGCACACGGGCGGCGAAGCCGCATGTGCGGTACTGATCACCTAATGGTTCCGCACATGCGGAGACCGTGATATTCCTACCGTGTGACGGGAGTTGCCGACGGGAAACGAGTCGAACAGCCGGTTGCGGCAGCAATGACAATGCCGGACGGGGTGCTCCGCGGACATCGGCACATCCGCGTCACCCTGCTGACACTGGCACTCGCACTGATCGTCGCGATGCTGCTGTCGTTGTCTTTGGGTCGCTACGCGATGCCGTGGAACGAGGTAGTCCACGCCCTGTGGGGCAGTCTCGTCGGCGACGCCGGGGTCGCCGGATCTCAGCAGCATGCCGTGCTGTTCGCCGTTCGCATCCCGCGGATCCTCATGGCGGTGCTCGCCGGAGCGGCACTCGCCGCTGCCGGCGCCGCGTATCAGGGACTGTTCCGAAACCCGTTGGTCTCACCCGACCTGCTCGGAGTCGCCTCCGGTGCTGGTGTCGGAGCGAGCCTGGCTCTGCTGTGGTCCTGGCCCAACATCGGCGTACAGGCACTCGCTTTCGGCTCCGGACTACTGGCGGTCACGCTGGTGTTGTCCTTGGGATCGGCAGTGAGCCGCTACTCCGGCGGTGGCGTCCTCGTTCTGGTACTGGCCGGCATCGTCGTGTCCTCACTGTGCTCGGCGGTCACCTCACTCATCAAATACCTGGCACCCGAGGACGACAAACTCCCCGAGATCACGTTCTGGCTGATGGGGAGTCTCGCCCGCAGCGGAGGCTGGACCAACGTGTACCTGCTCGCAGGTTCCCTGCTACTCGGCGGCATCCCCCTGCTTCTACTGCGATGGAAACTCAACGTGATGACCTTCGGCGACGACGAAGCCGAGGCGATGGGTGTCGACACCCGGCGGGTTCGGCTCGTCGTCATCGTGTGCGCCACCCTGATCACGGCGACCGCGGTGGCATTGTGCGGGGTCATCGGTTGGGTGGGGTTGGTCATCCCGCACCTGTGCCGCTTCGTCGTCGGACCGAACTACCTTGCACTGTTGCCCTGTTCGATGCTCACCGGCGGACTTTTCCTGCTCGTCGTCGACGACGTGGCGCGCACCCTCACCGCCGGTGAGATCCCGCTCGGTGTACTCACCGCCATCATCGGAGCCCCTGTCTTCATCCACCTGCTGTTCCGGGGTCGTCGGACGTGGACGACATGAATATCGAACTCGACGACGTGACCTGCGGATACGGGAACAAGGTCGTCATCCGAGGTTTCACCGGAGTTGTCCCGGCCGGTCGCGTCACGTGCCTGCTCGGTCCCAACGGCGTCGGCAAGTCGACCCTGTTCAAATCCACGCTGGGGGTGCAGCCGTTGCTCGGCGGAACTGTACGGGTCGGCGGACGTGACATCGGGCGGATCGCCGCGTACGACCGCGCCAGGCTCGTCGGCTATGTGCCGCAGAGTCAACAGAACCCGTTCGCGTTCCGGGTGCTCGACGTCGTCGTGATGGGCCGGACCGCACGGCTCGGGCGTTTCGGCAGTCCAGGTCGTAGCGACCGCGTCACCGCATGGGAATCGCTCGACTCGCTCGGCGCCGCAGACCTGGCGAACAAGGCGTTCGGCGAACTATCGGGCGGCGAACGACAATTGGTGATGATCGCGCGGGCTCTCGCCCAGGAACCGGCGTTCATCCTGCTCGACGAGCCGACCTCGAGCCTCGACTTCGGCAACCAGGTCCGGGTGCTGCGCGAAATCCGGAGACTCGCTGAATCCGGTATCGGCGTGCTGATGACCACACATGCCCCTGACCATGCGTCGCTGTGCGGCGGCGATGTGGTCCTGCTACGCGGCGGCGCCGACCATCTCGCAGGCAGCGCCGAAGACGTCCTGACCGCAGCGAACCTGGGCGCGGCATACGGCGTCGATGTGGAAGTCACCCACACCGTGCGGGACGGCGTCGTGATCGTGCAGTGCCGGCCGCTGCTGGAATCGCCGTCCGATCGGACCGCCCGGAAATCCCCTCCCATGTTCGACAACGAAAGGTGAAGTCACGATGAAGACGGCTCTACACCGACCGGGCACGACACGGCGTGCGCTGTCGGTGGCTGTTGGCGGGTGCGCTGATCACGCTGGCCGGTGCCGGCTGCGGCTCCGGCACGGACAGCGGCGAGAATCCGGCCGCTGCCGGGGCGCGCACGCTCACCGACCAGGACGGCACGACCATCGAACTACCCGCGCATCCGAAGGTGGCGGCATCGATCGGGGCGTACGCACAGATCATCGCGCTCGTCGGCGGCGAGAATCAACTGGTGGCGTCGATTCCCGGGCTGTCGGACATGTTCCACACCGTGTGGCCGGACGCCAACGCTGAGGGTTACGATTCGTCCAACGTCGAGGAGGTGATCGCGTCCGGAGCGGACGTGATCGTCGGCCCCTCGTTCACCGACGAGGAGAAGACCCAACTCGAGGCTGCCGGTGTGGAGCCGTTCGTCATCGACACCTTCGCCAGCGTCGACGACATGAAGAATGTGGTCTCGCTCATCGCCGACGTCGTCGGGGGGACCGCGCCCGAGGTCGCCGACGAGTTCGCCGCCTACTACGACGGCAACATCGAGTACGTTCGGGAGCGGACCGCGTCCGTCCCGGCTGATCAGCGGGTGCGGCTGCTGAACCTGCGTATGAACGCCGGGGCCTACAGCACCGTCACCGGCGCCGATATCTCCGCAGCCTACGCCACCGCTGCCGGTGCCGATTTCGTTTCACAAGATGTTACTGCGGAAGGTATTTCGACTCCGATCGACGCCGAGCAGGTCATCGCGTGGGCGCCGCAGGTCATCTTCACGATGGGTACCGACACCCGCGAGGCGATCGTCGCGGACCCGGCGCTCGCAACGGTACCCGCCATTGCCGACGGGAAGGTGTTCGTCGAACCGGCGGGTACCTACCCGTGGAGCGTCCGGTCCGCGGAGGGGGCACTTGCACCGCTGTTCCTGGCGACGATCCTGTACCCGGAGATCTTCACGGAGTTGTCCCTCGCGGACGAGACGAAGGAGTTCTATCAGCAGTTCTACGACTACACGCTGACCGACGACGAGGTTGCGTTGATCCTGGCGGGATCACTCTGGTGAGCGGCGGACCCGGTTCCGGAATCGACTGGGACGTGCATGCTCCGATGTACACCATCATGTCGGATCTCGAGGCCGACGCCACCGAACTGCAGGTCGGCGTGATCCCGCTGCTGTCGACGGACACCGTTCTCGATATCGGCTGCGGCCCGGGCAGGGTCACGATCCCGGTCGCTCGCCGGGTTGCGCGCGTCACCGCCCTCGATTCGTTTCCGCTCATGCTCGACGCCTGCCGACGTCGCGCTGCAGAAGCGGGTGCCGACAACATCGACTTCGTCGCACTCGACTGGCACGACGCCCGGCCTGGCGTCAACCTCGACCGTCACGACGTGGTGATCTGTTCCCGCACAGCAGCTCTCGGTGATATAGAGCGGGTTTCGGAGTTCGCCACCCGGATCGCCGCAGTGATCACGTGGGCGAACGCCCCGAGTATCCCGCCGATCCTGGACCGACTGTTTGCCGACACCGGAACCGAGGAACTGTCCGCGTCCGGTCGTCCTGACCGCAGCCAGGGGTACAAGCAGTTGTTCGGCACTGCCTACGACCTGGGATACGAACCCAACGTGGCGGTCGTTCCCGACGGTTTTACTCGTACCTACCCGGATCGGGAGCACGTGTACGACCATCTGCGCCCGCTGCGGCCGATACCGCCGGGGCGGGACGCGGAACGCGCGTTCCGGGCGAACATCGATGCGTTCACTGTCGAGAATCCGGATGGCACGGTCACTTTCGAGGTGACCACCCGTTCGGTCGTGCTGTGGTGGCAGGTGGGCTGACGCCCCCGTGTGCCCTTTGGGCCCCTCTGGGGTCCCGAAGGGCACACCGGGGGCGAATCCGCCTCTTGACCTCGAGCCGACTCGAGGTCGCACGATGGGTCGCGTCAGCAGGCAACACCCATCAGGAGGAACGATGTCCACAACCGAAACATCCAGTCCCTCAACAGTTCGGTCGCGATCGTGGAAAACCGGTCGGCCCGTCGTCGTCGCCGCGGCGGTCGCGACGGCACTCGTCGCCAACCTCATCCTGTGGCTGATCGGCATGGCTGCGGGTGGGTCGTTCGAGCACATCGACGCCGGCGTGACCGTCGGTGCGGCGCCCGGTGGCGTGGTTCTGATGACTGTGGTTCCGCTCGGTGTCGGCCTCACGGTCGCGGTTCTGCTCGGCCTGTGGTGGCACGGGTTTGTGCGGATCGCTCAGGTGGTGGGGGCACTACTGCCGCTCGCCACGATCACCGGAACGCTGTCGGCCGGCTTCGACCCGGCCAGTACCGTGACGTTGATCCTCATGCACGTGGTGATCGCCGCCGTGGCCGTCGTCGCGTTGGGAAAAATGCGCTGACGCCCCCGTGTGCCCTTTGGGACGTCAGAGGGACCCAAAGGGCACACGGTCGGCGAAGCCGCACTCGAGCACGCCGCCTGCGTCCACGACGTGCACGGTGCGCCCGATGATGCCAGGTCCGGCGGCGAGGATGGCGGCGCCGGCGGGGTCGGTGTGGCCCGCGACGCGGCGGCCGTCGGGAGTGAGGCCGACGAGGAATCCGATGTCCGGACTTCCGTCACGTCCGAATTCTGCTGCTGCGGTGACGACTTCGACCTCGCCCTGATAGTCGAGGGCGACCTCCGGTGCGGTCGCCGCGAGCAGGACTGGTTCCGGGTCGCCGATGTAGCCGTCGGTGTGCGGCGCGGCGGCGAGGACGACGGTGTGCTGGTACGTCAGGCATCCGCCGTTGCCGTGCACGAGGGCGAGTTCGTCCCCGGCACGCAGTCGCCGCGCGACCGCGACGATCGAGTGCAGCGTGTAGCTGTTGAGCGGTCCGCCGAAGAACGAGTGTCCGCCGGTGACGCTGGGCACGGTCTCACGCGGTAGCCCGAGTTGTTCGACGAGCAGTTTCGGCACCACGGGGAAACAGCTGTATGCGTCGACGATGTCGAGGTCGCCTGCCGTGATGCCGGCGCGGGACAGGGTGCGGGCGAGCGCGTCGGCGAGCGCGGCGGAGTGTCCGAGGTCGGCGCGGGCGAGCACGTCGGCGGGTTCGGTCGCGCCGGCTCCACCCCACACGTAGACGAGTCGGTCGTCGTCGATACCGAGGTCGCGGGCGACGGCGAGGGAGGTCACGACCACCGCGGCGGCCTGGTCGACGAACGGCATCGCGTTGAGCAACAGTGGATACGGGTCGGTCACCATCCGGTTGCGGGGACCGGGGGTGGCGATATCGGACGCGGTGCGCCGGTCGGGGTTCCATGCCGCCGGGTTGTTCGCGGCGAGGTCGGAGAACGCGGCGTACAACTGAGCGGACCACGCGAGGGAATCGTCGTGGCTGTGACCTGTGTCGAAGCTGAGCCGGTTCTCGAACAGCGGGTACACGCGGGTGGGTGCGATCATCCCGGCGCGCTGCATCGTGGCACTGCCGAGGTCGTCCGGGCCGAACGCGGGCGGCCCGCCGGGTGCGGTGGTCCAGCCGAGCGCGGTGGGGTCGATTCCTGCCTTGGCGGCACCGGTGACCGATGCCTGTGATTCGCCGCCGACGAGCAGGGCGATCGTACTGGTTCCCACCGCGATGTCGTGGGCGATCCGGTCGAGCAGCGACGCGGGCCAATGACCGCCGATCGGGGTGGTGGAGGTGTGTCCGGGGGTGGCGCCGAGGCGGGCGGCGAGCAACCCGGGCAGGTCGTCGTACGCCCAACTGGCGGTCCGGACAGCGCGGATGGTGTCGATGCGCGCGGCCAGGGCGGACGGGTCGACGATCCCGGTGTCGGCGAGAGCCGCGGTGGTGGCGTCGTGGATCAGCTCGAGTGGCTCGCGGGGTTCGGCGGGGGACCCGGCTCGGCCCGACCGTAGGTCGCCGACGCCGATCAGGACCGGTATCCGGGTGGGGTCTGCCATCACTGTCCTTCGGGAACGTCGTGTCGAACGGACCGAGATTAATACGGACTGGCTCAGTCTGTAAATCCGGGTCTCGTCTGGCACACTGCGCGATGTGACCGACCTTCCCCGCCGCGGCAGACCCCGCGACGCAGACCTCGAACGCCGGGTGTACGACGCCGTGCTCGAGGTGTACGCGGAGACGAGTTGGCGCGGCTTCACTCTCGATGCCGTGGGTCGCTGCGCCCGGGTGGGTCGTGCCGCCCTGTACCGCCGATGGAACTCCAGGGACGATCTGCTCGTGCAGGCGCTCGAGGCACGCAGCCCGCTGCCCGACCCGATCGACACGGGCAGTCTGCGCTCGGACCTGATCGAACTCGCGCGTCAATTGCTGCGTGGCTATCGCACCACCGCCGGCCTGGTGAGCCTGCGGGTTGCTCTCGACGCCAGGGTCCACCCGGAGTTGCTCGCCCGGCTCACCGACACGCTCAATCGCAGCAGGGTGCTCGCGGCACGCACCATCGTGCACCGCGCGATCGCGCGCGGTGAGGTGCCCGCGGGCACTTCGGTGACGCTGCTGCTCGAGATGATCACCGGCGCAGTGCTCGGTCGTGTGCTGTTCGCGCTCGGCGTGCCGGTGACCGCTGCCGAGGACGACGCATACGCGGAGTCGATCGTCGATGCGGCCGTCCGGGCGTGTGCTCTTCCCGATACGAACCGGTGACACGAACCGGTGACGCGTCCGATCGTGGCGTAACCGAACTGCAATCGAAATGATCGGCGTGGCTCCGAAACCGATGCCGCCCGACGGTGATCCGGGATAGCCTGGCAGGCGGGTTCCAACAGTGGTCGTACGGGAGGTCGGCGATGGATCTGGACGCCGTCAACGCGATCGAGCGGATCAAGTACCGCTACGCCCGGACGCTCGACCTCAAGGAGTGGGGGGCGTTCGCGGACACCATGATCCCGGACGCCACCGCCGTCTACGGCGAGCATGTCAGTTTCGAATCCCGGGACGCCTTCGTAGGGTTCCTGGCGAACACGTTGGGAACGCACGTCGTCACCGAACATCACTGCAGCCACCCCGAGATCGACTTCGCCGCGGACGGGCGGAGCGCCACCGGAATGTGGCTGCTCGCCAATACCGTCGTCGTTCCCGAGGACGGAATGCTGCTGCGTGGATCGTCGTACTATCACGACCGGTACGTGCTGTGCGACGACGGGCAATGGCGGATATCCCACACGTCCTACGAACGGAACTGGGAGACAGTCGTTTCCCTCGACGACATGCCGAGCTTCCGGATCACGTTGAACCATTCGGATCTGCTCGAGGTACCGCGGGCGTCATGACGTTCGACGGGGTCGACTTCCCCAGGCCGGGAGCGTTGCCGTACCTCACGGTCTCCGATGCGCATGCGGCAATCAACTGGTACGTAACGGCATTCGGTGCGGAGCTCGCCGGCGACCCGGTGACGATGGACGACGGTCGCGTCGGTCATGCAGAACTGAATTTTCCGACCGGCATGGTGTATGTCGCAGAAGAGTTCCCCGAGATGGGACTGACCGCTCCCGAAGCAGGTGCGACCTCGGTGAGCCTGATGGTCCCCGTGGACGACACCGATGCCGTTCTCGCCCGTGCCAGAGAGGCGGGCGGTATCGTAGAGCGCTGGATCACCGAAAGCCACGGCAACCGCAATGCGACGCTGCTCGACCCGTTCGGACACCGTTGGCTGCTCGTCGGCCCGGTCACCGGGAGCCGGCCGGGCGACACGGGATAGGCCGAAGGGGCGGCGCATCCAGTCGGTGTCGGCGGCGCCCGGTAGGCTCCCGCCCGTGGCAGAACCGTCCTACATCCGCACCCGTGTCGCCAATGGCGTCGGCGAGGTGGTGCTCGATCGGCCCGCGGCGCTCAACGCCCTGGACAGTTCGATGATCCGTGACCTGTACACGCCGTTGTTGCGGTGGCGCGACGACCCGGCGATCACCGCGGTCCTGATCACCAGTGCCTCCGACCGCGCGTTCTGCGCGGGCGGAGACATCAAGTCCGTGCGGGATTTCGCGCTGGCCGGCGACACCGGCCGGGTCCGGGACTATTTCGCCGAGGAATACCGGCTCGACGAACTCGTCGCGACCTACCCGAAGCCCTATCTGGCGTTGCTCGACGGTGTCACGATGGGCGGTCGGCTCGGCATCTCCGTGCACGGTGCGGTGCGGGTCGTGTCGGAGAAGGCGCTGCTCGCGATGCCCGAAACCGCGATCGGCTTCATACCCGATGTGGGCGCGAGCCACTTCCTGCCGCGACTGCGCGGCACCACCGCCCGCTGCGACGCGGTCGGGATGTATCTCGCGTTGACCGGTGCCCGCGTCACCGCAGGTGATGCACTCGCGGTCGGGTTGGCCACGCATTTCGTGCCGAGCGACCGCATCGGTGCGCTCGCCGAGCGTATCCGCGCCGGCCTGTGGCACGACGCCCTCGACGAGTTCGCCGAACCGGCCCCGGCGTCTGCGCTTGCCGAACGGTTCACCGACATCGAGCAGGTCTTCGGCGACGGGACGGTCGCCGACATCGTCACCCGGCTCGACGACGACGCGCTCGGTGACGCCACGTGGGCGGCGCAGGCTCGGGAAGCGCTGTTGGCACTGTCGCCGACGAGTCTGTACGCGACGGCAGAACTACTGCGCCGGGGCGCCGAAAGCACCTTGAGCGAGTGCTTCGCCCGGGAACTCGACGTCGCCGTTCGGATCAGCGCCGAATCGGATTTCGCGGAGGGGGTGCGTGCCGTGCTCGTCGACAAGGACCGCGACCCGACGTGGTCGCCGAAGTCCATCGACGACATCGACCAGGCAACGATCGCCGGGCTGTTCGGCAGCTGACACCACCGGGTGATGGGAACCATCATTCGGCCTGGCCGGCTGAAGATTCCCATCACCGGGAGCACGCCGTGACGGTCAGCGGGTGGGACGCTGCGGGGCCTGAAGGTCGACGACGATGGGTTGTCCGCCGAGGGTCGCGTGGATCTCCGGCTTCTCGAGACCGCCGGCGAGCAGGTATTCGCCGAGCATGCTGAGCAGTTCGTCGTTGTCGACTGTCGGATCCGATGCCAGACCCCGGTGGTTCCTTGCGGCCAGTTCACTCTGTGCGAGTCGCGCGGCGATTCGCACGGACGCCTGCCCCATCGAGTTGCGGCGCGCCGGACCGGCCGCCTGGCCGCTCGCCGACGACAGACTCGCGGCGAGCTCGGCCGAGGGCACGGCGGCGATGCCGTTGGTAGCGGCAGTCGTGCCGTTCGTGCTGGTGCTGCTCACGAGGGAGGTTCCTTCCGTAGGGGTGCCGGCGCCCACCCCGCCGGCCGGGTTGCGATCGGATGCGTGACTGCCGGCTGTGGTGGTGCCCGCGCTGCTTGCCGTCGCGGTGCTGTTCGCCATCGGAGTGCTGCTCGGCAGCGGGGCGCTCGGGAGCGGATAGATGAAGGTACCCGAGCGTTTCGGCGAATCGGTCCGCTTGGTCGCGTCGGCCCGTCCGCGCGCCGCAGTCCCGCCGGGCTCGGCGGCCGAGGTGTTGTCGGTCATCACTGCTCCTCGGAATCCCCCGAGCCAGCGTCAGCTCGACGGCTCAGGAAATTACCAGTATTCGACGTCACATGCACTACCGCGGTACCGATTTCAGTCGGTGGCGGCGACGAGCGGTTCCAGTGTCAGGTCGGGCAGTTCCTTCTGGATGTACTGCAACCGCCACTTGTCGGTGACCAAGGCGAGCAGGACGCCGTCCGAGCGGGTGAACACTTCGACACCGCGCTGCCGGTTCAGCTCGTCCATCGATGCCGCATCGGTCCGTCGTGCCAGCGCGTAGCCGAGCGGTTCGATCCGCGGTTCCACGTTGTACTCGGCTTTCATCCGGGCCGCGACGACCTCGAACTGCATGGGGCCGACAGCCGCCATCACCGGCGAGGCGTCGCCGCGCACGTCGTTGCGCAGAATCTGTACGACGCCCTCGGAGTCGAGTTGATCGACGGCCTTGCGGAACTGCTTGTACTTGGATGCGGCATCGACCCGCAGGGTCGCGAAGTGCTCCGGTGCGAACGACGGGATCGGCGGGAACTCGACCTTCCGGTCCACGAACAGGGTGTGTCCGGGTGCCAGAGCGGTCGCGTTGACCAGGCCGACGACGTCACCCGGATAGGCCGACTCGACCGTGGACCGCTCGCGGCCGAACACGGTCAACGCGTACTTGGTGGTGAACGGCTTGCCGGTCTGTGCGTGCGTGACGACCATGCCGCGTTCGAAGACACCCGAGACCACCCGCATGAATGCGAGGCGGTCGCGGTGCGCGGTGTCCATGCCGGCCTGCACCTTGAAGACCACCGCGCTGAACGGGTCGTCGACATTACGGGGAACGTCGCCGATGTCGATGCGGGCGCGCGGTGGTGGCGCCAGCGCGACGAGGGTGTCCAGAATCTGCCGAACCCCGAAATTCAGCATCGCCGAGGCGAAGATCACCGGTGACGTCTGACCGGCGAGGAACAGTTCCTGATCGTGGTCCTGGCCGCTCGCCGACAGCAGTTCCGATTCCTCGGCGGCCTCCGCCCATGCGTCGCCTTCGCGTCCGAGCGCATCGTCGGAGGTCAGATGTTCTTCCGGGGCGATCTTCGCGCCGCCGGCGGTGCGGGTGAACTTGATGTATTCGTCGGCGATGCCGTCCTCGCCGCGTCGCAGCAGACCGCGAAAGTCGCCGGCAATGCCGACGGGCCAGAACAGCGGCGTCGGCGTCAGCCCGATCCGCTCGTCGATCTCGTCGAGTAGTTCGAGGGGTGCGCGACCCGGGCGGTCCCACTTGTTGATCACGGTGATCACCGGGATGCCGCGGTGACGGCACACCTGGAACAGTTTCAAGGTCTGTGGTTCGAGGCCCTTCGCGGCATCGATGAGCATCACCGCGGCGTCGACCGCGGTGAGAACCCGGTAGGTGTCCTCGGAGAAATCCGAGTGCCCCGGGGTGTCGACGAGGTTGATGACGTTGCCGGGATCGTCGTCGTCGGCGGTGGACTCGCTGGGCCGGTAGTTGAACTGCAGGGCTGTGGAGCTGACCGAGATGCCGCGGGCCTTCTCCATCTCCATCCAGTCCGACACGGTCGATTTGCGACCGGCCTTGCCGTGTACCGCGCCTGCCTCGGAGATCATCCTCGCGTGCAGTGCGAGTGCCTCGGTGAGCGTGGACTTACCGGCGTCGGGATGGGAGATGACGGCGAATGTGCGGCGCCGACCGGCCTCCGCGCGCACTTGCTTGGACGTGACGGCGGTGCCGGTGTCGCTGCCGGCCGAGGCGGACGGAGTACTCAACGCGGAACTGACCTCTCGGAAGGGGAGTTGGGGATGCGGGTATCGCAGGCAACTCGTCCATGTTACTCGGCGATTCGATGTCGTTTTCCGTCAGATTCGGTCACGTTTGCCGCGACGGCGTTCCGCACGGGTGCCGGTGCGGGGACTCTGGATCGCAGACCACCGGATCGAGGAGTTTCCCGTGAGCAGATTCACCGACGAGATGTATGCGACGGCGTCGACCACGAATCGCGCGCTGATCACCGGCGAGCCGGCCGAACCGTTGCGGCAGACGTGGGGGGAGATCCACCGGCAGGCCCGGTGCATGGCGGGGGCGCTTGTCGCCGCCGGCATCGGCCACGGCGACGCGGTCGGTGTGCTGGCGGGCGATCCCGCCGACATCGCCCCGGTCTGTCAGGCGATCTGGATGCGCGGCGGCA
>NZ_JBAQXC010000298.1:0-18085 GCF_049299235.1 Rhodococcus sp. (in: high G+C Gram-positive bacteria)
CCGGGCTTCCCCGGTCCGGCCGAGGTTCCCGCCGGTTCGCGGGACGCGGCGTTCCTGGACGCGTTGCGCGCCGAGGGTGTCGAACCGTCCGGCGACGGCAGCAGTGCGATCAACACCGCAAACTACATCTGCGGCGCGATCGCACAGGGCGGCACCGACTCCGAGATCAAGACGATCGTCACGGCGTTGGTCGGCAGCGATGCCGTCGCCGCGGGGACCGAGATCACCGAGGAACAGGCCGGCCAGACCGCGGACGTCTACATCTCGACCGCCCGTTCGACCTACTGCAGCTAGGGGATTCACCGACATGATGGCCAGGACGAACAAGCGGCGCCGCGGACGCGTCGTCGTCGTGATCGTTGCGCTTCTCGTCCTGGTCGTCGTGCTGGTGCTCTGGTACATCCTCGCCGGGCGACTGCCCGCACCGGGACCGTCGGTTCCGCCGCCGCCCGAGCAGCCGCAGTCGCAGCCCGCGGCGTGCCCCGACGTTCAGGTGGTCGCGGTGCCCGGTACGTGGGAGTCCGCGGTCGGCGACGACCCGTACAACCCGACATCCAACCCGATGTCATTGATGCTGAACGTGACCCGGCCGCTCCAGGAGCAGTTCGATCCGCAGCGCGCAGATGTGTACACCGTGCCGTACGTCGCGCAGTTCTCCAACCCTGTCGCGTTCCCGCCGGACGGCCAGCAGTCGTACAACAACAGCCGTACCGCAGGCACCGCAGCGACCGAGGACATTCTTGCCCGACGCTTCGCCGAGTGCCCGCTCACGTCGTACATCCTGACGGGCTTCTCGCAGGGTGCGGTCATCGTCGGCGACGTTGCCGCGAAGATCGGGGCAGGGAACGGTCCGGTACCCGCGGATCGGGTGCTCGGTGTCGCGGTCATCGCCGACGGCCGCCGCGATCCCGATGCGGCGCCGACGATCGGGCCTCCGGTGGCCGGGGTGGGGGCGGAGTTGTCGCTGGCCGGTCTGAAGCTGCCGGGTATCACGATGACCGGGCCGCGTCCGGGCGGGTTCGGTGAGCTCGCCGACCGGACGGTGCAGTTCTGCGCGCCCGGGGACGGTATCTGCGATGCGCCGCCGGAGGCGCTGAATCCCGGAAATCTGCTCGCCAGTGCGTCACGACTGCTCGAGTACCACAACAATCCGGTGCACGCGATGTACAACACGTTCGTCGTCGACGAGGCGGGAACGACATCGACGCAGTGGATCGTGCGCTGGGCGGCCGAGAAGATCGACGCGGCGCCGACCCCTCCGGAAGAGTGAACCCGGAGAGGGGTTACCGGGCGGTAGTGTTGGGGGTCACGACCCGATACACTCTCCCCACCGTCGGCGCTTAGACTCGACTACCGGCTGCGTCCCGAGCGTGGCGCACGGACACAGCACTGCGCACGGACACAGCACATGGGAGAGAAGGTTCGATGAGTGCGACCGACGGCTCCGCGGCACTGCAGCCGCGGAAGTTTCGCTTCGCCGCCGGTGGTGAGGGCAATGCCGAGGAAGGCGGGGCCCGGCGTTTCGTCCAGCTCGCCCAGCGGGCCGAGGAACTCGGCTACGACAGTTTCATGATCCCGGACCACCTGGGTAACCAGGTCGGACCGATCGCCGCGCTCGGCGCCCTGGCCGTGGCAACCGACAAGATCCGGATCGGCACCGCCATGCTCGCGAACGGGTTCCGGCATCCGGCGATTCTCGCGAAGGACGCCGCAACCATCGACGTCCTCTCCGGTGGCCGGCTCGAGCTCGGTCTCGGGGCAGGCTGGATGAAGGACGAGTTCGACAAGGCCGGTATCGCCTACGACCGTCCCGGTGTGCGGATCGAGAAGCTCGAGGAGACTTTGCAGATCCTCGATGTACTGCTCCGCGGTCGTGAATGCACGTTCGAGGGCGCGCACTACCGCGTCGACGGGCTCAAGGGCAGCCCGCGACCCCGTCAGGGGCCGCGTCCGCCGATCGCCGTCGGTGGCGGTGGACCACGCATGCTCGCGCTCGCCGCGCGGTACGCCGACATCATCTCTGTGGCCCCGCCGACGAACAGCGACGGCAAGCTGCTGCTGTCCGGCATCACGATGGACAGCACGGCCGAACGAGTCGAGGTGATCCGCCGAGCGGCCGGTGATCGCTTCGCCGACATCGAGTTGAACTGGACGATCACCATGATCCTCGTCACCGATGACAAGCAGCAGGCCGCGGAGATGGCGCTGGGTGCGCTCGACCAGGGATTCCCGCCGAACATCGAGGTCGACACGCGGTTGACCGTCGACGACATTCTCGAATCCCCGTATCTGGCAATCGGTTCGCACGAGGAGATCGCCGAGCGGATCCGAGCGGTCCGGGCGAAGACGGGGATGTCGTACGTCGGCGTGTTCCCCACCCAGATGGAGGCGTTCGCGCCGGTGATTCCGCTGCTTGCGGGGGAATGACGCAATGAGGGTCTGTAACATATTCGTGATCTCGGACCGATGAATCGGTCCGACGGGTTGCACGTTCGTATGCGGCAGAGCTGCGAAGGTGCCACTGTCCGTGTAGCGCGAACGAACGAATCGCGAAGTAATGAACGGGGCGCAACCATGTCGGGTGGTTGTGGGATCGCTTCGACAGGGAGAAGGAATTGAGCGTCGGTTTCGAAGAGTTCATCGATGAGAACGGTCGGATCGTTCTGCCCGAGGGCAACACGCTGCTCGATCACATCGAGGCGCACACGTACGGTAACGGCGACGATCTCGCGTACCGGTACATCGATTACTCCCGCGAGCGCGACGGAGAGGTCTACGAACTGACATGGCAGCAGTTCGGGGTGCGGATGCGCGCGATCGCGTCCCGTCTCCAGCAGGTCACCAAGCCGGGTGATCGTGTCGCGATCCTGGCCCCTCAAGGCCTGGACTACGTCGTCTCGTTCTTCGCCGCGATCTACGCCGGTGCCATCGCCGTGCCGCTGTTCGACCCGGACGAACCGGGCCACACCGACCGTCTGCACGCCGTGCTCGGCGACTGCGCGCCGACTGTGATCCTGACGGCGACCACGTCCGCTGCGGGGGTCCGTCAGTTCTTCCGTCCACTGCCCGCCGCGGAGCGCCCCCGGGTCATCGCGGTCGACGCCATCCCCGATTCGGTTGCCGACACCTGGACGCGTCCGGACATCGTGACCGACGACATCGCCTACCTGCAGTACACCTCGGGTTCGACCCGGGTTCCGGCCGGCGTGGAGATCACTCACCGGTCCGTGCTCACCAATGTCGTGCAGATGGCCGATTCGATCGAGCTCAACGAGACGTCGCGCGGCGTGACCTGGCTTCCCCTCTACCACGACATGGGCCTGCTCACGGTGATCCTGCCCGCGATCGGCGGCAAGTACATCACCATCATGAGCCCCCGCGCGTTCGTCGCGCGGCCCGGGCGGTGGATCCGCGAACTGGCCGCAGTCTCGGACGGAGCGGGCACGTTCGCCGCGGCCCCGAACTTCGCGTTCGAACACGCCGCCGCGCGTGGCCTGCCCAAGGCGGGGGAGACCCTCGATCTGTCCAACGTGATCGGGCTGATCAACGGTAGTGAGCCGGTCACCACGTCGTCGATGCGCAAGTTCAACGAGGCGTTCGCTCCCTATGGTCTGCCCAAGACCGCGATCAAACCGTCGTACGGCATGGCGGAGGCGACCCTGTTCGTGTCCTCCACCAAGCACAGCGACGAAGCGCGGGTCGTCTACGTCGACCGGCACGAGCTCAATGCCGGCCGGATCGTGAAGGTGGACCGCGAGACGCCGGGTGCGATCGCGCAGGTGTCCTGCGGACATGTTGCCCGCAGTCAATGGGCGGCGATCGTCGATGCCGAGACCGGCGCCGAGGTGTCCGACGGGCATGTCGGTGAGATCTGGCTGCACGGCGACAACATCGGCATCGGCTATTGGGGTCGCAAGGACGAGACCGACGAGACGTTCCACAACCGGATCGCGGTCCGGCTCGACCGGAACAGCCATGCCGACGGCACCTCGCAGGAAGCCAATTGGCTGCGTACCGGCGACTACGGCGTCTACATCGACGGCGAGTTGTACATCACCGGTCGCGTCAAGGACCTGGTGATCGTCGACGGGCGCAATCATTACCCGCAGGACCTCGAGTTCTCGGCGCAGGAAGCCAGCACGGCACTGCGTCCCGGGTTCATCGCGGCATTCGCGGTTCCGGCGAATCAACTGCCGGGTGATGTGTTCGACAACGAAGCCTCCGGCCTGAAGTTCGATGCCGACGACGCGTCGGAGCAACTCGTGATCGTCGCCGAGCGCGGCCCCGGCGCGGGCAAGGCCGATCCCCAGCCGGTCGCGGACGCGGTGCGCGCGGCGATCTCGACGCGCCACGGCGTGACGGCACGCGACATCCTGCTGGTTCCGGCCGGGTCGATCCCGCGGACGTCCAGCGGCAAGATCGCGCGTCGTGCCTGCAAGGCCGCGTATATCGAGGGAACGCTGCGCGGGGGGTATCAGCAGCAGGCATTCCCCGATAGCGTGTAACAATTGTTCTCTTTCCCGGGTAGCGTGGTGGGTTGATGGCTGACATTGAAATGACCGTCGCGCAGCTGCGCGAGTGGCTGCGGAATTGGATCGCCGACGCGACCGGGCAACCGGCGTCGCAGATCTCCGACGACCGTCCGTTGGACGAGTTCGGTCTCTCGTCGAGAGACGCGGTCGCCCTCAGTGGCGAGATCGAAGAACTTCTCGGCGTCACGCTGAGCGCGACGATCGTGTACCAGCACCCGACCATCGCGACGCTGGCGACCCGGATCATCGAGGGCGAACCCGAGATGCCCGCCGCCGCCGACGACGCGTTCTACGTGTCCGCCGGCATCACCGGCGCCAAGGACATCGCGATCGTCGGCATGTCCGCGCGGCTGCCCGGCCACATCGACACCCCCGCACAAATGTGGGAGCTGCTCGCCGACGGCCGCAGCGGCATCACCGACCTGCCCGAGGGCCGATGGTCCGAGTTCGACGGCGACCCGATCGTGTCCGAGGCCATCGCGAACGCCAACACCCGCGGCGGCTACCTCGACGACGTCAAGGGCTTCGACGCCGAGTTCTTCGCGATGTCGCCCCGCGAGGTCGAGATGGTCGACCCGCAGCAGCGGCTCGCGCTCGAACTTGCCTGGGAAGCGCTCGAGCACGCCCATCTGCCTGCGAACGAACTCAAGGGCACGTCCGTCGGCGTGTTCATCGGCAGCTCGGCCAACGACTACCAGCTCCTCGCGGTCGCCGATCCGTCGGCGGCGGACCCGTACGCCATCACCGGCACGTCCACCGCGATCGTCGCGAACCGCGTGTCCTACTACTTCGATTTCCGTGGCCCGTCGGTGTCCGTCGACACCGCGTGCTCGTCGTCGCTCGTCGCGGTGCACCAGGCCGTGCGCGCACTGCGCGGCGGCGAAGCCGACGTCGCCCTCGCCGGCGGTGTGAACATGCTGCTCGCGCCCGCCGGGACCCTCGGGTTCGACGCGACCGGCATGCTCACCGCGGACGGCAAGATCAAGGCGTTTTCCGCCGACGCGAACGGTATCGTGCGCGCCGAGGGTGGCGGACTCGTCGTCCTCAAACGTCTCGAGGACGCCGAACGCGACGGCGACACCGTGCTCGCGGTCATCGCCGGATCGGCCGTCAACCAGGACGGACGTTCCAACGGGCTGGTCGCACCCAACCCCGAGGCACAGGTCGACGTGCTGCGGCGCGCCTACCGCGACGCGCAGATCCTGCCGTCCGGTGTCGACTACATCGAGGCGCACGGCACCGGCACGGTGCTGGGAGACCCGATCGAGGCGGAGGCACTCGGCAAGGTCGTCGGCCGCGGCCGCGACGCCGACAAGCCCGCGCTGCTCGGCTCCGCCAAAACCAACTTCGGCCATCTCGAGGCCGCAGCGGGTGCCGCCGGTCTGATCAAGGTCGTCCTCGCGATGCGGGAGAACCACCTGCCCGCGTCCCTGAACTACACCGCCCCCAATCCGTACATTCCGTTCGAGCAGGCCCGCCTCCAGGTGATCCCGGACGGCGCGGAGTGGCCCCGCTACACCGGGGCCGCCGTCGCCGGTGTCTCCGGGTTCGGCTTCGGTGGCACCAACGCGCACGTCGTGGTGCGCGAATACACCGGCCCGGCGGGAACGGCCGACTCCGAGGCCGAGGCCGAGATCCTGCCGGACGCCACCGAGTTGCCTGCCACCGAGTTGCCTGCCACCGAGTTGCCCGCCACCGAGGCTGGTGGGACTGCCGAGGCTCCGGCCGCCGAGCTGCCCGTGCTCCTGGCGGTGTCGGCCTCGTTGCCGTCGCGCAGGCGCCGCGCCGCCGCCGACCTCGCGGACTGGCTCGAGACGGAGACGGGCAGCACCACACCGCTCGCCGACGTCGCCCGCACCCTCGCCCGCCGCAACCACGGCCGCTCGCGTGCCGTGGTCGTCGCGACGGATCGGGCAGAAGCCATCGCCGGGCTGCGCGCGGTCGCCGCGGGCAAGCCGGCTCAGGGGGTCGTCAGCTCGGACACCCCCGCCGCCAAGGGGCCCGTGTGGGTGCTGTCGGGTTTCGGTGCCCAGCACCGCAAGATGGCCAAGCAGCTCTACCTCGAGAATCCGGTGTTCGCCGCGGCGGTCGACGAGGTCGACGAACTGATCTACGACGAGTCCGGTTTCTCCGTGAAGGACAAGTTCCTCGACGACACCCAGGACTACGACGTCGAGACCGCACAGGTCGGCATCTTCACCATCCAGATCGGCCTGGCCGCGGTGCTGCGGCATCACGGCGCCGAGCCCGCCGCGATCGTCGGACATTCGATGGGGGAAGCAGCCGGCGCCTACATTTCCGGGGGCCTGTCGCTGGAAGACGCGACGCGGGTGATCTGCGCGCGGTCGCGCCTGATGGGCGAGGCAGAGGCAGGCCTCGAGGGCGACGACATCCGGTTGATGGCGCTCGTCGAGTACACCGCCGCCGAGATCGCCGACGTGCTGCCCGACTTCCCGCAGCTCGAGGTGTGTGTCTACGCGGCCCCCACCCACACCGTCATCGGTGGTCCGCAGGACCAGGTCAACGCGATCGTCGCGCGCGCGGAGGCAGCGGAGAAGTTCGCCCGCGTCCTGCAGACGAAGGGAGCGAGCCACACCTCGCAGGTCGACCCGATCCTCGGTGAGCTCGCCGCCGAACTCGCCGGCATCGAACCGCATCGGCTGACGGTCGACCTGTACTCGTCCGTCGATCAGGAAACCCTGTACCGCGCGGGCCACGAGGGCATTCACCCCGTCGAGTACTGGACCAAGGGCATGCGCCACAGCGTGTACTTCACGCAGGCCGTGCGGCAGGCGCTCGGCGCCGGGCACACCACCTTCGTCGAACTCAACGCCAATCCGGCGACCCTGATGTCCGTCGCCGCCACCGCGTTCGACGCCGGTGTGCAGGACGGCCTGTTCGTCCAGACGCTCAAGCGCAAGGAAGACGAATCGCTCGGGGTGCTCACCGCACTCGCGCAGTTGTACGCGCACGGGCATCCGGTGAAGCTGAACACGCTGCTGCCGGCGGGACCGTACGCGGATCTTCCGCGCACCGCATTCCTGCGCAAGGAATTCTGGCTGCGGACCCGCATCGGCAGCGGTGGCAACGGCCGAGCACCCGGCGCTCGCGTCGCGCTGCCCGACGGTCGATTCGTGTGGGAGGTGCAGGCCGGGGCCGTCACCGATCCCGCGATTCTCGCGACCGCCGCCGCCGAGCAGGTGTTCGCCGACGTCACCCTGCTCGCCAGCGTCCCGCACGCGCCGAGCCCGGCCACCGGCACCCTCACCACGACACTAACCCCGCATCCCGGTGGCGCGTCCGTGCAGGTCCACGCGAAGGACACGGCCGGCTTCACGCTCGTCCACGAAGCCGTCGTGTCGTCGGGTGAGGCGCTGCCGGAACCGGTGGTCGCACCCGTCGAACGGTCCACGGGTCCGGTGGAGGAGTTGCCCGAGGTCGTCGAATCGTTCGGTGACCGGTGGGATCCGGAAGGATCGCAGACGCTCGAGGACCGGCTGGCGCTGATCGTCGCCGAGTCGATGGGGTATTCCCCCGAAGACCTTCCCGTCGAGATTCCGCTCATCGATCTGGGTCTCGATTCACTGATGGCGGTACGCATCAAGAACCGTGTCGAGTACGAGTTCGACATTCCCCAGTTGCAGCTCGCGACGGTCAAGGACGCCAGCCTGCGCGACGTCGCCAAGTATCTGCGGTACGCCGTCGACAACCGTGAGGAAGTCGCCGCGATGGCCGAACAGCAGGCTGCCGAGAAGGCCGCCGAGCGGGCCGCGGAGGAAGCTGCCGACGCCGCACATGCGGTTTCGGTTCCGTCCGTCGAGGACACCACCGTCGTGGCCGAGGCCGAAGCGATCCTGGCCGGAGCCGACGCCGCGGCAACCACGACCGACATCACCGATCGGCAGGCGGTCGCCGAAGCGTCCGGCACGCATGTGCCGCCGCGTGATGCCGCCGAGCGTCTGACGTTCGCGTCGTGGGCGGTCGTCACCGGCGCATCGGCCGGGGGCATCTTCGACACGTTGCCGATCCTCGACGACGACACCGCGGAGCGGCTCGCTGCGCGGCTGACCGAACGGTCCGACGGGGAGATCACCGTCGACGACGTGCTCGACGCCGAAACGATCGAGCAGCTCGCCGAGACCGTGCGCAGGCACCTCGAATCCGCCGACCGCATCGACGGCCTGGTCCGCACGCTGCGTGCCCGCCCGGACGGTTCCGACGCCGTCCCGGTGTTCGTGTTCCATCCCGCGGGCGGTTCCACCGTGGCCTACGAGCCGCTGCTCAAGCGTCTGCCCGCCGGCACCCCGATGTACGGGTTCGAACGGACCGAAGGCCCGATCGAGGAGCGGGCGGCCGCATATCTGCCGCTCATCAAGGAGATCCAGGGCGACGGCCCGTACGTCCTGTGCGGCTGGTCGCTCGGTGGTGTCCTCGCCTACGCGGTCGGCCGGATGCTCCGCGACGAAGGCAAGGACGTGCGCTGGATCGGGCTCATCGACACCGTCATGGCCGGGGAGAGCATCGAGGACACGCCGGACGAGATCACCAAGCGCTGGCAGCGGTACGCGAAGTTCGCGAAGAAGACCTACGGGGTCGATGCGCCACTGCCGTACGAGCAGCTCGCCCAGGCCGACGACAACGGCCAGATTCGTATCCTCATGGATCTGCTCAAGCTCAGCGGTGTCCAGATTCCCGGCGGGATCATCGAACACCAGCGCACCTCCTGGCTCGACAACCGTGCCATCCAGACCGCGAAGCTCGAGCGCTACGACGGTGACGTGGTGCTGTACATGGCCGACAAATACCACGATGACGCAATCGACCTCGAGCCGGCGTTCGGAACCCGGCAGCCCGACGGGGGGTGGGGTGAGGTCGTCCGCAACCTGGAAGTGGTCCACATCGGTGGCGACCACCTGCAGATCGTGGACGAGCCGTACATCGCGAAGGTGGGGGCCGACCTGACCCGAAAGCTGGCCGACATCACGGCCACGAGGAGCTGAACGAGTAGTGACGACCACGGCAGAAAAGCTCGCCGACCTGCGTAAGAAGCTCGAGCTCGCGAAGGAGCCCGCGGGCGAGACCGCGATCGCGAAGCGCGCAGCGAAGGGCATCCCGAGCGCCCGCGAACGCATCGACATGCTGCTCGACAAGGGCACGTTCGTCGAGATCGGCGCGCTGATGCGCACGCCCGGAAACCCGGACGCGTTCTACGGCGATGCCGTCGTCGTCGGGCACGGACTCGTCGAGGGGCGGCCGGTGGCGGTGTTCTCGCACGATCAGACCGTCCTCGGTGGCAGTGTCGGCGAGATGTTCGGCCGCAAGGTGTCGGCGGTGCTCGAGCACGCGCTGAAGGTGGGCTGCCCCGTCGTCGGTATCAACGATTCCGGTGGAGCCCGCGTCCAGGACGCGGTGACCTCCCTCGCCTGGTACGGGGAAATCGGGAAGCGCACCGAGCCGCTGTCCGGGCTGGTCCCGCAGATCTCGGTGATCGTCGGCAAGTGCGCCGGTGGCGCCGTGTACGGACCGATCAACACCGACGTCGTGGTGGCGACCGAAGACGCCTACATGTTCGTGACCGGGCCCGATGTCATCAAGGCGGTCACCGGTGAGGACGTCAGCCTCGACGAACTCGGCAGTTCCCGCAAGCAGGCCGAATACGGCAACGTGCATCACATCGCGGCCGACGAAAAGGCCGCGTTCGACTGGGTGCGCCAGTACCTGAGCTACATGCCGTCGAACGCGCAGGAGAAGCCTCCGGTCGTCAATCCGGGTCTCGAACCCGAGACCACCCCGGACGATCTCTCCCTCGACGCATTCATGCCCGACGCGGACAACGCCGGATACGACATGCACGACGTGCTGCTGAAGATCTTCGACGACGGCGACTTCTTCGAGGTCCGCGGACAGGTCGCGCACAACATCATCACGGGATACGCGCGGGTCGACGGCCGCCCGGTCGGTGTGGTCGCGAACCAGCCGATGTTCCTGTCGGGTGCGCTCGACGCGGCCGCCGCCGACAAGGCCGCGCATTTCGTGCGGGTCTGCGACGCCTACGACATTCCGCTGGTGTTCGTCGTCGACACCCCGGGCTTCCTGCCGGGTGTCGAGCAGGAAAAGGTCGGGGTCATCAAGCGCGGCGGCCGATTCCTGTTCGCCTATGTCGAGGCGTCGGTGCCGAAGGTGACTGTGGTCGTGCGTAAGTCGTACGGCGGCGGCTACGCGGTGATGGGTTCCAAGCAGCTCGGTGCGGACATCAACCTGGCGTGGCCGACCGCGCGTATCGCGGTGATGGGTGCGGAGAGCGCGGTCGCGGTGATCGGCCGCCGTCAGATCGAGGCCGCCGGTGACAACGGTCCGGCCGTGCGTCAGCAGCTCATCAACTTCTACAACGAGCATGTCGCGACCCCGTACATCGCGGCCGAGCGCGGCTATGTCGACGCGGTGATCGACCCGTCGGCGACCCGCCTCGAGATCCGTCGTGCGTTGAACCTGCTGCGCGACAAGAAGATCTTCAAGAACCCGCGCAAGCACCACCTTCTCCCGCTCTGATCCGAGCAGTCGCTCGCCGACTCGGAGTGTGCGCCCTCCGCAGGGCGGGCGGATTCCTGTTCACCGCGTAGATCCAGATGCTCGGCCCGTGCGGAAACCGCACGGGCCGAGCATCGTCACTCGTAGACGCGGAGGGTGCCGGGATTCCACAGTCCGGAGCGGGTGGTCACGCTCGTCTCGACCTCGGCGGGGGTCGCGTCCGGGTAGAACATCGTGTACCGCTCCAGCGAACCCCAGTCGCGGGCCCAATCGCCCTTCAGATAGGTCGGTATCTGCTGCGGTCGAGCCAGCACCTCGGTGAACCCGAGCGGGCCACCATTTTCGGCGGCCTGCCAGGTGTCGGTCGACGACACCGCCAGCGGACGGTCCGGCAGAATCCGGTAGTTGGGCATCTCGGCGACGCCGTAGCGATGGTTGAACGGACGCTGACACGGGAACTGCAAGCCGACCGCCCAGTCGAGCAGCACCGGCTGTTCTGACCCGACCACCGAGTTCAGGGTGTCCAGGGTCGGCACGCGCGGCGGGGTGAACGCCATCCACTGGTCGCCGGTGAGGTTCGGGTCGTTCGCGACGATCCGCACCACGTCCGCATCCTCGGGCAGGTCAGCGAGCGGCACCCGCAGATTCCGCCACGTCGGCGCCGGGCCGATGTCGCGCGGCAGGTAGGTGCCCTGCACCGCGACCGTCCCGTCCGGATTCCGGTTGCCGTACTCGACGAGTAGCGACTGTCCGTAGGTGGTTGCGCCGGTGTCGTCGACCGACCAGATGCGGCCGGCCGCGGAAATCACGATGAGCGGCGCGTCGTCGCTGCGTTCGGGCAGTTGGTACCAGCTGGAGGTGAGTTTCGCGGGTTCCTGGATTCCGGTTTGGTAGCTGCCGAGCACCGGGGTCTGTGCCGGGTCGAGACCGAACGGCAGTTTGGCGGTGCTGCCGTTGACGGTGAGGGCCCCGGAACCGCCGGTGGTGCCGCCGCCGGACCCCGTCTCGAAGTTCGGGCCGATGCTCTGGCTGTCGGTGTTGCCCTGCCCGGGTTTGACCTCGACGTAGTCGGCGGTCAGATCGGACGGGATGCCGTTGGGGCTGAAACCGCGCGGTTCGGCACCGGCGAGCGGATCACCGTCCGCCGGTGGGTCCGCTGGGTCGACGACCGGCTCGAGCCGGCCCTCGTCGGGATCGACCTCGACGAGCACATCGTTGGCGAGACCACACGTCTGCCCGGCGACGGCCTGGATGTTCGACCGCGCCAACGAGTACGCCGGATACTGCGATACTGCGCCCTTGACCAGCGACAGCACCTCGAACAGCACCATCGCGCCGGCGACGACGGTCAGCGGTGCCGCCGCGAACGCGCGGATTCGCCTGCCCTTCGGGGACGTCGGTTTCTCCGGTGGCGGTGCATATCCTTCGCGCAGGTACTGCCATGCGACGAGCGCGAGGGACAACGCGAACAACACCAGGAACAGCGAGCTCGACTGGTTGCCGCTCAACGACACGGTCTTGTCGAACCACGGGATGCCGTAACTCGAGACGTACCACCAGCCGTTGATGCCTGCGAACGACACGGCCAGCACGAACAGCAGACCGGCAAGGAAGATCGTGCGGTTGCGTCGTGACCGCAGCGCACTGGCCGATACGACGACCGCGGTCAGCGCGGCCAGCGACCCGGCGATGCCCGCGTACGCCCCGAAGTGGTGGGTCCACTTCGTGGGGTTGAACATCATGAAGAAGATCGTGCCGAACACGATGCCGATGAGCCGCCACGACGGGCTCACCGCGACCCCGGGCACGCGTCGACGGCGCAGCAAGCACCAACAGGCAGGTGAACAGGCACAGCAGCATCACGAGGAACGCGAAGCGGCGCGACAGCGACCCGTCGACGGTCTGCACCATCAGGTAGTAGTAGCGGAGGAAGTCGTTCCACCACTCCTCGTTGGGGCCGATGATGGTGCGCACCCGGGTGGCCTCGAGCACCGCCGCGAGGGTTTGGTCGGCGAACACGACGACGAGAACTATGGTGCCTGCCGCCGCGATCGGTGCCAGCAGCGGCAGCGTCCCGACCTGGCGGTGGCGGCGTACGACGATGCGCGTCATGGGCCGGATACCGGCGAGCAGCGCCGCGATACACATCAGGCCGGTGGGCGCGGCGGCGAGCGTGAACGCGCCGATCAGCACGGCCGTCGCGGCGGGCAGCAACCGGCCGGTGGCAATGGCCCGTTCGATGGAACACCAGGTCAGCAGGGCGCCGAGCGCGACAATCGGCTCGGGTCGCAGGCCATTGTTGTAGGGCAGCCAGAACGCGAGGAACACCAGTCCGCCGGTCCACAGCGCGATCGGATTGGTGCGCACCGCGCGGCCGAGACGCGGCACGACCTCACGGCTGATGACCATCCAGCACAGGATCGCGGCGATCAGCGCGGGCAGGCGCATCCACGGGCTGGCCGTGGAAATCTTCGCGAAGACGGCCAGGACGTCGTAGTACCAGCCGAACGGCGCTTCGGGGACACCGAACCAGCGGAAGTAGTTGGCCATGTAGCCGGAATGCTCCGACGCTCGGGCCATCGTCAGCAGATAGCCGTCGTCGGAGGTGTTCGCACCGAAGAAGTGCCAGCCGACCAGTGTCGCGACGACCACGATGTCGACGCCGGTGAACTTCCACCACCGGGCAGGCAGGAATCTGCGGTGTCCGCGACCGTCCGTGCCGTCGAGCTTGGCGAGTGCACCCAGCGCGAGTGCCGTGAACAGCGCCGCCAGGATCATCGCGAGCAGTTTCGCGACCGTCGGTGACGACGAGAACCGTGAGTCGACGTCGATGGTGACGTTCAGTCCCGGAAGGTCGGTGCGCAGGTCGCTGAACACACCGACGACGAGCGGGCGCAGATCACCGGTGAGTTCGCCGGCGCGCGGGTTGCCGTTCTCGTCGCGCAACCCGACGAATTCGGCGGTGGTGCGGTCCACATCGGAATAGATGGTGATCTCCGTGCAGGCACCGGACTCGACTTCGCTGCGCGGTGCGGTCGCGACCACGACGTTCCGGTCGAGAACGTCGACGTTTTCGTCGCCGACCCGAACGAACATCGCGTTGAGTGCGGCGCTCTCTCCGTCGGCGGGTGCGGTCGAGAGCAGCATGCCGCCGCCGTCGGGGAGTTCCGTGACCGCGGCGCAGGGCACCGTCGCGGACAGTCGCAGCGGCACCTGCGACACGAGCGGCGCGGTGACCGCTCCGGTCGATCCGTTCTGCGGCCACGTCACCGTCGCATCGGTGACGCGCACCGGCAGGAAGGGGGTGGCGACCGCGAGCAGAACGCCCAGCAGACCTGCGACGACAGCGACGATCCGCGCGTTGCGGTACTGCGCGCGCAGATCGGTCGCGACCGGTGGCCGCGGGGCGGCAGGAGTTGCGGTGGTCGTGGTCACGTCGTCGGGCACGATTGACGATGGTATCCGCACGTGACCTGTGACGACATGCCCCCTACCCGCGCGTAGTCCAGGTCACTCGATCAGCTTCGGAACTCCGTCGCGGATCGGTCCCGGTGACCACAGTCCGGAACGCGTGACCTCCACGACCTGGATGTCCGCGGCCATCGCGGACTCGTCGATCGGGGTGTAGCGCTCCAGCGAACCCCAGTCGCGATCCCAGTCGTGATTCAGATAGGTCGGTATCGACTGCGCGTTCAGCAGCAGCGGAATCCAGCCGAGGGGACCGCCACCGATGTGGTCCTGCCAGCCGTTGGTGGCGTCCGCGCCGACCCGGTCCGGGAGAATCCGGAATTCCGGGACCTCGGCGACCCCGTATCGGTGGTCGAAGGGTCGTTGGCACGGGAATGCCAGACCCACGGACCAGTCCAGCAGTACCGGCGCCTCGTCGCCGACCACCGTGTTCAGCGTCTCCAGGTGCGGCATTCGCGGCGGTGTCACCGCGACCCACTGATCGGGAGCGAGATCCCCGTCGGTGACGACGAGACGCACCGCGTCCGCGTCGACCGGGATCTGCTCACGCGGCACCCGCAGGTTCCGCCACGACGGCGCCGGCCCGATGTCGATGGGCGCGACCGCCCCGAGTGGTTCGATCTCGCCGCCTGAGGTCCGGCCGAATTCGAGTCGCACGTCCTGGCCGGGGCTGATCACCCCGTCCGGGTCGACGTATTTCACGCGGCCTGCCACGGTGACGACGAGCAGCGGGGTCGCATCCGTGCGTTCGGGCAGCGCGTACCAGCCGGACTCGAGTTCCGCGGCCTGCTGCGCACCCGGGCGGTAACTGCCGAGGACGGGGGTGGTCGCCGGGTCGAGCCCGAACGGCAACGCGACGGTGCTGCCGTTCACGCCTGCCTCACCGCGACCGCCGCCGGTACCGGCGCCCGTCGAGGTCGTGGTGCCGCCCTCGTCGGGGTCGAGGGTGTTGGCGCCGCCGCTCGTGCTGGTTTCCGCGTCGGCGGTCAGATCCAATGCCACCCCGTTCGGGGTGAAACCGTCGTCGCTGCCCGCATCGAGCGCATCGGCGACCGACCCGTCGAGCGGAACCAGTGCGGTTGCGTTCGGATCGGATTCGACGAGGACATCGTCGGCGAGACCGCAGTTCCCGGCGACCGAGGCGATGTTGGACCGGGCGATCGAGTAGGCAGGTCCCTGCGCGACAGCACCCTTGAGCAGCGACAGCACCTCGAACAGCACGACGCCCGCGGCGACCACCGTGAGCGGGGCGGACGCCAATGCCCGCATCCGGCCGTCGCGGTCGGGTTTCGGGGTGACGTACGGTTCGCGCAGATGGAACCACGCGGCGAATGCGAGAGCCACACCGGTCGACGCGAGCAGCGCGGTGGAGAAGGCGTGGCCGGAAATCGACGGCGGCTTGTCCCACCACGGGATACCGAAACTCGAGACGTACCACCACCCGTTGGAACCGGTGAATGCGATCGCCAGCACGAACAACACCCCGGCCGTGAACAGGGCACGGTTGCGGGGCGAGCGGATTCCGGCGGCTCCGACACCGACGGCGGCGAGTGCCGCGACGGATCCGGCCAGCCCCGCGTACACGCCGAAATGGTGGGTCCATTTGGTGGGTGTGGCCATCATCAGCAGCAGCGACGCGAACACGATGCCGAGGATGCGGCGTGACGGGCCGATCGCGGTGCCGGGGATGCGACCCTTGCGCAAGATCAGCATCACGCACACGACCAGGCACAACAGCATCACGAAGACGCCGAATCTGCGGGCCAGCGACCCGTCCGGTGACACGGTGAGCAGCGCGTCCCAGCGCAGGCGCTCGTCGAACCACGGCACGTTCGGGCCGACCGCGGACCGCACCCGGGTCGCCTCCAGCACCGACGCGAGAGTTTGGTCGGCGAACACCGCGACCATCACCACCGTGCCGGACGCGAGAATCGGGGCGAGCGGAGCGAACCAGCCCACCAGCGGGCGGCGGGCCAGAAGTACCTTCACGAGCGGGCGCGCACCGGCGAGCAGTGCGGCGACCGCGATGAGGCCGGTCGGGCCGGCGGCGAGGGAGAACGCCGCGATCAGCACGGCGATCGCGGCGGGCAGCATGCGACCGGTCGCGATGGCCCGTTCGATGGAACACCAGGTCAGCAACGCACCGAGCGCGATGATCGGTTCGGGGCGCAGACCGTTGTTGTAGGGCAGCCAGAAGGCGAGGAACACCAGCCCGGCCGTCCACAATGCGATCCGGTTGCGGCGCACCGCCACACCGAGCCGCGGGATCACCTCACGACTGATGACCATCCAGCAGGCGATCGCCGCGATCAGCGCGGGCAACCGCATCCACATGCTCGCCGTGGACACCTTCGTCATCACTACGAGTACGTCGTAGAACCAGCCGAACGGCGCTTCCGGCACCCCGAACCAGCGGTAGTAGTTGGCCATGTATCCGGCATGCTCGGAGACCCGGGCCATGTTGAGGATGTAGCCGTCGTCGGAGGTGTTCGCGCCGACGACATGCCACAGGAGTAGAACGCCCACGACCACCCCGTCGACGATCGTGAACCGCCACCAGCGGGCAGGCAGGAACCGGCGGGCGCCGCGGCGATCCACCCCGTCGATCCGGTGCAACGCCACGAGCGACGTCAGCGTCGCGAGGACACACACGATCATGGCGACGAGTTTCAGGGTCGTCGGCGTGGAGGTGAAGCGCGAATCGAGGTCGGCGCGCACCGACAACCGTTCGGCATCCGGCCCGGCCTGCGGTGCCCGCGGGGCGCCCTGCAGGTCGGAGAAGATCCCGACCATCTGCGGGCGCACATCGCCCTCGACGGTCGCGACGGGCTGGTTGTCGCCGGGGCCGACGATTTCCGCTGCGGTCCGCTCCGCATTGGAGGCGACGGTCACCGCCGTACACGGCTGATCGGCGGGTGTCGACACCAGCACCGAGTTCCGCAGGACCGCCTCGATGGTGCCCGGCGCACCGTCCTGCCCCGGTACCGCCCGGATCACCAGCGCATTCTCGGTCGCGTCGGGTGCATCCGGGGGGACGGTCGCGACGAGGGTACCGCCACCCTCGCCGAGGAGATCGACCGTCGAACACGGAACGCTGACGCGCAGCTCGAGCGGCGAATACGTGATGAGCGGAAGCTCGAGATTGGCGAGGCTGTTGTTCTGCGGCCAGGTCACACTCGCCGATTCCTGCTTCACCGGCAAGAACGGCAGCGACAGCGCGAGAAGGAACCCGAGCAGCCCGGTGACGATCGCGAGGCGGCGGGCCGTGCGCACTGTCACCGCGGATGAAGCGGTCGTTTCGGGCGAAGGGGAATCGGCGGACACAAGGTTCGATGCTAGGCGAGGACAACGCCGCCGGAGTCGGACCCGCCCGGCAGGGGCCGCCCGTTTCGGCCCGCGGTATGGGCTTTCGGTGCCCGTGCGCCGGACTAGCATCGTCGGGTATGGCCCGTGCGACCGACTCCGTCGACGCAGCACGCGCCGACGGCGTGGCCGCGGCACTGCGCGCCGCCGGTGTCGGTGACGTGCGAGCCGACACCACCACCCGGGCTCTGTAC
>NZ_JBAQXC010000299.1:0-22903 GCF_049299235.1 Rhodococcus sp. (in: high G+C Gram-positive bacteria)
GCGGGGAGCAGGGCGATCACCACGGCGCTGTGGGCTGCCGATGTGGTGGTCAGCGCATATGCGGTGAGGAGGGGGAAGCCGATCACGACGCCGCAGGCGACCACGGCGAGTCGTAGCCATTGGGCGCCGCGGGGGAGTCGTTGCCGGGTGACGGCGAGTGCCACCGCTGCGAGGACCGCCGCGAGCGCCGCGCGGCCGATCCCGACGAACATCGCCGACATCGCGCCGTCCTGCACCGTTGTTCGCGTGAGCGGAACGGTGAGGGAGAATGCCGCCACGCCGAGCAGACCCCACCCCAGGCCGCTTCGCGTCGGCGATAGCGCCCGACGATCCGGTACGATAGCGCTACTGTAGTGTCTCATGTCTGACGATAGCAGCAGTGCCCGGATCGTGTCCGACCTCCGCCGCGTGATCGCGACGGCACCCCCGGGCGCGAAGCTTCCGTCGACCCGAGCTCTGGTCGCGAAGTACGGCGCGAGCCCGGTCACCGTCCAGTCCGCGCTCCGCACACTCCAAACACAGGGAATGGTGGAAAGTCGACCAGGCGTAGGCACTTTCGTTCGAAGCGTACGGGTGGCCGGACCGGCGGACTACGGCTGGCAGACCGCGGCGCTCGGATCGCCGGACCGCCGCGTCCCGCGGCTCCCCACGTCGCTGCGTACCGTCCCGAACGATCTCATCGCGTTGCACTCCGGCTATCCGGACCGCGAACTGCTACCGGAACGACTGGTGCGGAGCGCGTTCGGTCGGGCCGCGCGGAGCGACGCCGTCGTGGGTCGCCCACCGATCGCGGGCATCCCCGAACTCCAGGCCTGGTTCGCGTCCGAACTGGGATCGGCGATGCCGCCCGGCGTCGGGCCCTCGACGCCGAGCGACACCATTGTCGTCCCCGGCAGTCAGAGCGGGCTCAGCGCCGCGTTCCACGCGCTCGTCGGCGCGGGCAATCCGCTGCTCGTCGAATCACCCACCTATTGGGGTGCGATGGTCGCGGCCGCGCAGGCCGGTGTACAGGTCGTACCGGTACCCAGTGGCGCCGCCGGCCCCGACCTCGGGGAACTCGCCCGCGCCTTCGACCGCACCGGGGCGCGTGTCTTCTACGCGCAACCGAACTTCGCGAACCCCACCGGTGCGCAGTGGGCACCGGACCTGGTCACCGACGTTCTGCGCCTGGTCCGTGACGCGGGCGCATTCGTCGTCGAGGACGACTGGGCACACGACTTCGGGATCAGCGCCGAATCGGTGCCGCTCGCCACCCGCGACGACAGCGGGCACGTCGTCTACGTCCGATCGCTCACCAAGAGCGTGTCCCCGTCGGTGCGGATCGCGGGGATCGTCGCGCGGGGCCCTGCCCGGGACCGCATCCTCGCCGAAGTGCAGGCCCAGTCCATGTACGTCAGTGGGGTACTCCAAGCGGTCGCCGTCGACGTCGTCACCCAACCCGGTTGGCGCACCCATCTGCGCGGTCTGCGGCCGCAACTCGCCGCGCGCCGGGATCTGCTCGCCGGGGCACTGCGTGAGCATGCGCCCGGACTGCACCTCGACGCCGTGCCGGCGGGCGGGCTGAACCTGTGGGGGAGGCTGCCCGAACACACCGACACCGTCGCGCTGGTTCGTGACTGCGAAGCCGCCGGGGTCGTCGTGACCGCGGGCGACGAGTGGTTCCCCGCCGAACCCACCGGCCCGCATCTGCGGCTGAACTTCTCCGGTCCCAATCCGGGGGCGTTCCCCGCCGCAGCGAAGATCATCGGGGCTGCGCTCGATCATCAGCACCCGAGGCGTGGCGCCGGCTCACCGAGCGGTGTGCACCGGTGACGATCAGGATCGGTCGGTCGACGGAAGCAACCGCAACTCCCGCGCACGCCCGACCGCCTCGAGTCGCGTGTGCACGCCGAGTTTCCGGTAGACGCTGCGCAACTGGGTTTTCACGGTGTTCGGGGAGACGAACAGTTCCTTCGCGATCTCGGCGAGCGTCGATCCCCGCGCGAGCAGTGTCAGCACGCCCGCCTCCCGGCGTGACAACTCCACACGGGTGATGGCGCCGGGGAACAACGCCTCGACCGGTCCGCCCGGCACCGGGGTGCCACTCCATGCGACGAGCGCGTCGAGATGGCGCCGGGGCAGAGTGGTGAATGCCCGGTGGTTGACGAGCCGGACCGCGAGCATGCATGCGCGATCCCAGGCACGCACCGCGTCATCGCGCTCGTCCCGATCGACTTGCGCCGCGGCCTCGAGCAGCAGGGCCTCGAGATGTGCCCGCGGATAACCGCAGTCCGTCCAGGAGATCCGCTTGAGTAGCTTCGACGCGATCTCCGGGTGACCGGTGAGCAATTCGACCCGCGCCGCCGCCACCACGAGGAGCGGGTGGTCCTCGGGTGCCCCGTCGACGGTGGCTCGGGCCAGATTTCCGTTGCCGAGTGCGAGGTGCAGGTCCACCTCGACGGCGGTGAGCAGCACACGTGAGAACGCACCCGGCGTGTGCTTGTCGGCGTGGGCGGCGATGGTGTGGTGCAACCAGGTCAGACCCGAGTAGGCGTCGTGGGTGGCCAGCGCGTACTGCGAGTGGACGTAGGCGACGAACGCCCACAGTTCCTCGCGCACGCTCGGCCGACCGAGCGACTCGAGCGGCTCCTTCGCGGCGGCGAGTTCGAGCACATCGAGGTGCTGCAGTACCGCGGCCACCAGTCCGGACATCGTGGCGGCACCGGATCGCGACTCCGCGCCTGCGTAGCGGCGATCCCGCTCAAGCCATTCGCGGACACGGACATTGTCACCGGCCAGCGCCCAGCCCAGCGCCGAGCCGCCAGCGGACTGCACCGCCACGAAACCCAGTTCGTAGGACACGCCGCTCTGGTAGGCGCGCCGGAACACGGTCGTCGCTTCGGGCAGGTTCCCTGCGAGTTGCTGGGTCAACGCCCACTGCGTTCGCAGCATCGGCAACGGTTCACCGATCGCGGCCGGTTGACGGGCGATGATGCCGGAGACGAGCGGTTCGAGTTGCCGGGTGCGGGCCGCTGCCTCGGCGATGTTGCCTGCCCGGCGCATCGCGATGGTCTGTGCCGTCACGATGTACAGATAGTTGATCGCTTCGGCCAGCCGAGCCGGATCCGTGAGCGCGGCGGGATCGTCGACGGGGTTTTCCCGCAGAATCGGATGTTCGTCGAGCATCGTGGTGACCAGCGCCCGTCCCGCCCGAAGGCCGGGGTGGTCGACGAGCACCTCGTCGGGCAGCGCCCGCATCACCCGGACCAGTTCACCGATCCGGTGGGAGGCCATGTCCACCCAGGAACGGTTGACGATGTCCGCGGCGATCGTCCAGTTCCCGGCCTCGGCCGCATATAGTGCCGCCGACGCGGGCCGCCCCGCGTCCATTTCGGAGTGTGCCAGCCGGGCCAGCAACTCGTCGGCATGGCCGGGCTTCTCCTCCCGCGACACCCACAGCACGCGGTCGCGGACGGCGGGCGGCCACCACCAGTCGGGCGCGCCGACACCGAACGAGCCGGCCATCAAGCCGACGGTCTCGAGTCGGACGAGTAGCCGACCGGCGTCCGCACGTCCGGTCAGGGCAACTGCCCCGTCCGGGTCGATGTTCCTGACGGCAACGATCGACAAGGCGAACGCTCGCTGATCGGCGGTGAGGCGCGCGAGTCGATCGGCGACGTACTGATTGACGAATGCGGCGAGGCCCGCATCGAGCAGACCGTGCCGGTCGATGCGGAATCCCGGGCGGTTTCGGACGACCGCCACCGCACCGGACACCAGCGCGGGCACCCCACCGAGTGCGTCGTGCAGATCGGCGATGGCCGTGTCGGGCAGGGTGATGCCGCTGAGGCGACAGAATTCGACGGTTTCGTCGCGGGTGAAGGCGAGGTCGTCGGCGGACACGAACGTACAGTCGATACCGCGCGCGGTGACGTCGAGTATCGCGGAAGTGCTGCCGTGCAGGCACACGATCACATCGACGGCGGGACACACATCGAGTAGATCGAGCAGCGGCGCGATGAGCGTCCGTCCGATCTCGACGGGCATCCCGGACAGGACCAGCACGACCGGTGTGTCCTGCTCGCCGAGGGTGCGGACGAGAACATCACGCGGGCCGGCGGCGCTCTCGGGCACGGCGAAGCCGGCGGTGTCATCGGGCACGGCGACGCCGGCGGTGTCATCGGGCACGGCGAAGCCGGCGGTGTCATCGGGCACGGCGAAGCCGGCGGCACGGCAGCAGTCGAGAACAGACGTCCAGACCTGGTCTGCGGTCGCGTCGGCCGGTGGCGACGGCACCCACAGCACGGACCGGCCGGGGGCGCCACCGCCGTGCAACCACGACGCGACGAGGGTGCGTTTACCGAATCCGGACGGGGCGAACACCATCGTCAACGCCGATTCACGGTCGAGCAGTGCGGTCAGCCGGGGCCTGGGCATCGCACTGCGCAGAGCCCTCCAGGTGGGGACCCCGACGCGACCGGGGGGCGGAACGCTCACGCGGACTCCTTCGACAACTCGGGACGAGATCGAGAATCCGACGAGCCCGAATCGGTGCGTCCGCGACGGGCCGTCATCGCCTGGGTATCGACACCATACCGACCACCGGTCAGCAGCAGCGGGAACCGGGGTTCGTATCGGCCGCCGCGTGCCGGTCGCGCCAGTATTCGCGTTCGGTCGGGACCGGTGTCCTCGGATGGTGTCGACGCACGTGGGCGACGTATCGCGCGTAGTCGTGGTCGCCCATCAGCTCTCCGACCCACCAGCGGACGCGACGCAGCACGGTCACGACGGGTAGCGCCGCGCTCACGTCGGGCCGTCCTGGTCGTGCCGGTGGGCATGGTCGGGGTGGGTGTGCGCTGCGCCGGGTACCCGGACCGTCCCGGCGTCGATCAGCGCGTCCCACTGTTTCCGTAGGTCGCGTTCGGCGGGAGTGGGCACGAATCCGGCGGGAGCGAAGATCTTCGAAGGAACGTCGGGAGTTTCGGTGGTGGGCAGGCCGCCGGCCCGCACCGCGCGGATACACACCACCACCCCGGCGGCGACGACGATCAGCACCAGCACCGCGAACACGATCGACAGGGTGCCCTGGATGAACGTGTTGCGGATGACGGCGTCGATCGCGGCGGCGGTCTTCGCCGATCCGAAGCTGGTCGCGCCCGAGTTCTTCGCATCGACGAACGCGTTGTGCTGCGCCCAGTAGCCGACTGCGCGATCCGAGGAGAAGATCTTCTGCCACGACGCGGTCATCGTCACCACGAGGTCCCACACCAGCGGGACTCCCGGAATCCACGCCCATTTGAACAGACCCGTCTTCACGACGATGGTGAGCACCACGGTCAGGGCGATCGCAGCCAGCAGCTGGTTGGCGATGCCGAACAGCGGGAACAGCGTGTTGATGCCGCCGAGCGGGTCGGTCACTCCCATCAGCAGAATCGCACCCCACAGGCCGACGACGATCAGCGTGCACAGCCACGCGCCGGGCCGCCAGGACGGGTCCTTGAATCGGCGGGCGGGACCACCGAAGTTGCCGAGCGAATCCGACAGCATGAACCGAGCCACGCGGGTGCCGGCATCGACGGTGGTCAGGATGAACAATGCCTCGAGCATGATCGCGAAGTGGTACCAGAACGATGTGAGGCTGTCGCCGCCGAACAGGTCGCTGAGCACCTGTGATATGCCGAACGCGAGGGTCGGCGCCCCGCCGGTACGGGAGATGATCGACTCCTCACCGATCGCGTCGGCGGCGGCGGAAATCTGCTCCGGGGTGATGTCCGGACATGAACGTCGACAGGTAGTCGCGCGGGGCCAGCAGCAGCCACACGGGCAGCACCGCCGCGGCGACACCGTAGGCGATGAGCAGCCACGCGATCGTCACCTTCGACAAGGTGAACCAGTCGGCGCCCCACTCGGTTTCGGCCACCCAGCCGCCGCCGATGATCGCCAGCAGCAGGACCACACCGATGAGCGAGACTTCCGAGACCTTCCCGGGGCGCAGGTAGCGCGGGTTCGGCCCGGGTCGGCGGTCCGAACGGCGGGGCAAACCTCGACTGCGCGTGTGGTGACAGCGGTCACGCTACCGTGTGGTGGCGGACTGGAACCGGGAAAGCGGCAGACGGGTACGAGGTGCCCGGCAGGGCGTCAGGACAGCGCGCTGAGCCGTGCCTTCTCCAGCGCGCCGAGGGTGCGCAGGATGGTGGCCTTCTGCTTCTCGAGGTCGCTGCGGCGGGCGCGGGCGGCGAGGCCGGTCTGCTCGGCGACGAGCGCGAGTTGGGCATCGACCGCGGAGAGTTGGTCGAGCAGGGCGATCGCGCGGGTCTGGATCTCGTCGACGTCGACGGTGTCGGTGCGCACCGATGCAGGTGCGGTTCCGGTGGAGGTGCGGGCCGATGCGGTTCGGGACGATGCGGTACGCGGTTTCGATGCGCGCGCCGGGGCGGTCTCGGCGACCACTGCGGCCGCGCGGGGTCGCAGTGCCTTGCGCACGAGCGCCGGATCGGGCTGCTCGGCCAGTCGAACGTCGTTCAGGGTGCGGCGGGCATCGCGCGCGGCGAGCCGATGCTCGTACTCTTCCTCGTCGTCGGACTGGAGGGTGCCGCCGATCGGGCGCAGGCCGTACATGCCGACGAACTTGCGGGCTTCCTCGATGATGTCCTCATGGGTGCGGCAGGTCGCGCAGCGCGGTTCGTTGCGGTATTCCTCGACGGCGTCGAGTTCGCCGCACCACACGCATGCACCCGGCGTCCACCGTCGTGCTGTCCGGAATGTCGTGGATTCGGTGGGGGCCTCGAGGGTGTGCGCGTCGATCACGAGGAGCCACCTTAGGTGAGAATCGAAGGGATATGGCGCGCGGGACGGGCGTGACCTGCGGGTACGGGTGGGAAAGTGACGAAGATCATGTTAACCGGAGGTGGCCGGTGGGCAAAGTGTTGTGGCGCAGCACTTTCCGTACCGGGTGGTCGGTTCGGTTGCTCGGGCCGTCACGTGGCGGTCGCTGCGGTGAGCCACTCCACGAGCGGCCGGAAACGGAGCCAGGCGTCGCGGACCTCGTCGAGTGCGCGCGCGTCGTCGAGCCAGGGCGGTGACTGCTCGGTGCGCCCCGCGGTGAGCGCCGTGTGGCGCAGCAGGTCGAGCCGGGGATGGTTCGGATCGGCCCCACGTGGACGCGTCTTCAGTTGCGCACCACCGATTTCGAAACCGTCGCGGCCCAGTTTCCGGATCAGTTTCTCGAGCTGGGTGCCCCGTCGCTCGTCGTCGACGGCCGCGCGGTACGCCGCGACCTGCGCGCCGGATCCGGCGTAGAAGCCGCCGGCGACGAGGAGTCCGGCGGCATCGATCTGCACGTAGAAGCCGACGCCGGGAGCGGTCTGCACGAACCCGCCCTGATGCGTCTTGTACGGCGACTTGTCCTTGCTGAACCGGATGTCACGGTGCGGCCGAAATGCCTTGCCGGACCCGAACTCCGGCTCCAGGTCGGCGAGCAGGGCAAGCATCGGGCCGCGCACGCAAGCGTCGTAGACGGTTTTGTGCGCGGCCCAGAATGCTGTGCTGTTGTCGGCTTCGAGGTCCTCGTAGAAGTCGAGCGCGGCGACCGGGAATCCTGTGAACATCCCGCCAGTGTGCCGCCCGCGGCGGGAACCGTCGAGCGGCGTCCGGTGGCAGGATCAGGCGGTGCGTGTCAGGCGACGCCGTTGAACAGTGACGTCACCGAGCCGTTCTCGAACACCTCGCGGATGGTCTGCGCCAGCAGCGGAGCGATCGACAGCACGGTGAGTGCGTCGAACTGCTTCTCCGGCGGGATCGGCAGCGTGTTGGTGACGATGACCTCTTTGGCGCCGCACGCGGCGAGGCGTTCGGCGGCCGGGTCGGACAGCACACCGTGCGTCGCGGCGATGATGACGTCGCCTGCGCCTGCCTCCTTGAGGACACGCACAGCGCCGGCGATGGTGCCACCGGTGTCGATCATGTCGTCGATCAGGATGCAGGTGTGGCCGTCGACCTCACCGACCACGCGGTTGGACTTGACCTGGTTCGGCACCAGCGGATCGCGGGTCTTGTGGATGAACGCCAGCGGGGCGCCCCCGAGGATGTCGGCCCACTTCTCGGCGACCCGGACACGACCGGAGTCGGGCGAGACGACGGCGATGTTGTCGACGCCGTACTTGCCGCGGATGTACTCGGCGAGCTGCCCCTGCGCGTGCATGTGGTCGACCGGGCCGTCGAAGAAACCCTGGATCTGGTCGGTGTGCAGGTCCACGGTGATGATGCGGTCGGCGCCTGCGGTCTTGAGCAGATCGGCGATGAGACGAGCCGAGATGGGTTCGCGTCCGCGGTGCTTCTTGTCCTGACGGGCGTACGGGTAGAACGGCAGGATCGCGGTGATCCGCTTGGCGGAACCACGCTTGAGCGCGTCGATCATGATGAGCTGCTCCATCACCCACTGGTTCAGCGGGAACGGGTGGCTCTGCAGCACGAAGGCGTCGGAGCCGCGCACGGACTCCTCGAACCGGACGAAGGTCTCACCGTTGGCGAAGTCACGCGCGGTCTGCGGCGTGACCGAGATGCCCAGCTCCTTCGAAACCTGCTCTGCCAGCTCGGGGTGTGCCCGGCCGGCGAAGAGCATCAGGTTCTTCTGATTGTCGATCCAATTGGTCACTGGTCCAGGCCGTCCTTTTGCCGTTCGATCTGTTGCTGCTGCACCGCCGACGATGCTGCCTCAGCGGCGGGGGTCCCGGCTCGTTTTCGCTGGACCCAGCCCTCAATATTGCGCTGTGGCGTACCCGACACCGCCAGCGCCCCCGGTGGAACGTTCCGCCGGAGCACCGTCCCGGCACCCGTGTACGCCCCGTCGCCGACCGTCAGCGGCGCGATGAACATGGTGTCCGATCCGGTCCGCACGTGTGATCCGACGACCGTCCGGGACTTGTTGACGCCGTCGTAGTTCACGAACACGCTCGAGGCGCCGATGTTCGAGTGGTCGCCGATTGTCGCGTCCCCGACGTACGTCAGATGCGGCACTTTCGAATGCGCTCCGATCTGTGTGTTCTTCGTTTCGACGAACGTGCCGATCTTACCTTCGGCGCCGAGCTCACTGTTCGGTCGCAGGTACGCGAACGGCCCGACGGACGCGCCCGCGCCGATCACCGACTGCGATCCGTGGGTGCGGACGATCGATGCCCCGGCCCCCACCTGCACGTCGGTCAGGGTGGTGTCCGGTCCGATCACCGCGTCCTCGCCGATCGAGGTGTTCCCGTGCAGCTGCACACCGGGGAGCAACGTCACGTCCGGTGCGAGGACGACGCCGATGTCGATCCATGTGGTTGCCGGGTCCGTCACGGTCACACCCTGACGCATCCAGTGTTCGAGGGTGCGCCGGTTCAGTTCGGCGGCGAGCGCGGCGAGCTGTATCCGGTCGTTGGCCCCGGCCACGCGCACCGCGTCGTCGGTGTAGTGGGCGCGGACCGTGAGCCCTTCTCCGCGGGTGATCGCCACGACATCGGTCAGGTACAACTCGCCCTGCGTGTTGTCGGCGCTGAGCTTGCCGAGCGCCGAACCCAACGCGGCGGCGTCGAATGCGTACACGCCGGTGTTGACCTCGGTGATCGCGAGCTGGGTCGGCGTCGCTTCCTTGTGCTCGATGATGGCGGTGACGTCGCCGTCGGTGGTGCGCAGGATCCGGCCGTAGCCGGTCGGATCGGTGGCGGTCGTGGTGAGTACGGTGACGGCCGCCGGTTCGGCTTCGGAATGAGTGCCGATCAGGGCGCGGAGTGTGCCTGCGTCGAGCAGCGGCACGTCGGCGGCGGTGACGACCACGGTGCCGGCGAAATCGGCGGGCAGGGCCGTGAGAGCGCATTCGACGGCATGGCCGGTTCCGAGTTGCTCGTCCTGCACGGCCACGCCGATATCGCGTCCGAGGGTCGTCGCGAGATCGGTGACGGCGGCACCGATGCGCTCGCGGTCGTGGCCGACGACCACGACGAGATGATCCGGGTCGAGCGCGGCGGCGGCGCGCAGCGAATGCTCGAGCATGGTGCGGCCGCCGAGGGAATGCAGAACCTTCGGTGTCTTCGACCGCATCCTCGTGCCCGCTCCGGCGGCCAGGACGACTAGTGCGGTCTGCGCTTGCATGAAGCTCCCTCGACGTTCGACATGCGCCATGGACGTACGTGCGGGGCCTCGAAGGCTCCCGTTCGCCTTGCTCCGCCGCCAGGACTCGAACCTGAACTATCTGAACCAAAATCAGAGGTGCTGCCGATTACACCACGGCGGATTGCCGCACGTCCGGTGATTAACCCCCCGGGCATGCGGTGTGATCCTCGCATGCCGATGCGGTCCGCGTCGAACGCGGGTCGGAGTCGACGCCCTCCGCCCGGTCTGCCGATTAGGCTCGACGTCGGGGCCAGTGCAGCAGGTGTGGCGCCGGAAAGGGAAACCGTCGTGTCACGAACACCGCAGAAGCCGTCCGAACCGGCACCGCACCGATCCGAACGGGCACCGCGTATTCGCATGACCGGAACTCAGCGCCGCGAACAGTTGATCGACATCGGCCGGGCGCTGTTCGCCGAACGGGGCTACGACGGCACGTCCATCGAGGAGATCTCGCAGCGGGCCGCCGTGTCCAAACCCGTCGTCTACGAGCATTTCGGCGGGAAGGAAGGACTGTACGCGGTGGTCGTGGACCGCGAGATGACCGTGCTCATGTCGATGATCACCGCGAGCCTCACCCAGAATCGTTCGCGAGTGCGCGTCGAACGGGCCGCGCTCGCGTTGCTCACCTACATCGAGGACCGCACCGACGGTTTCCTCATCCTGGTGCGTGACTCGCCGGTCGCCGCGGAGGAAGGCACCTACTCGAGCCTGCTCAACGAGGCGATGCGGCAGGTCGGTACCCTGCTCGCCGACGACTTCTCCCGCCGCGGCCTGGATCCGGAACTCGCGCCGCTCTACGCGCAGGCACTCGTCGGCATGGTCGCGACCACCGCGACGTGGTGGCTCGACGAACGCAGCCCGTCGAAGGAGGTCGTCGCTGCGCACCTGGTGAACCTGTGCTGGAACGGCCTGACCCGACTCGAAGCCGACCCGACGCTCGGCGCGGACTGAGGCCGCCCGTGCGACCCGGTGTCCGCGTACCCCGAGGTGAACCCGATCACGGTGGTACCGTGGCCCGGCCGATTCACCGCCACGACCGATCGAGGTGACCGTGATCCACCGCACGCCGACCCACTGTGCCGAGTGTTGTGCGGCGGCGTACGGCGGGGGGCACTGAGATGCCTCGCCAGATGCGCGCGGAGGTCACTCGCGAGGCCGTGTTGCGCGGCGCCGCCGAGGTCTTCGTGCGGCTCGGATACGCGAATGCCAGCCTCAACGAGATCATCGACGAGTCGGGTGTCACGAAGGGTGCGCTGTATTTCCACTTCGGCTCGAAGGAGGAACTCGCGCGCGGCGTCATCGACGCCGGTTTCGCCCGGTCGTCGCAGGCCGGCCTCGCCAAGATCGACGAGCGCACTCCCGCCCTGGAAACGATGATCGAATTGTCGGTTCTGTCCGTCGATCTGTCGCTGTCCGATCCTGTTGTTCGCGCGATGTTCCGGCTCGTCATCGAAATCGGGGACTATTGCGGCTCCGGCGAGAACCTGTTCGAGTTGTGGCTCGGCACGCTGCGCCGATTGGCGCAGCGCGCGCAGGACGAAGGGGACCTGTCCGCCGACTTCGATCCCGATGCCGCCGGGCTCCTGGTGTTCCAGATGATCGTCGGGGCGCGCACGGTCGCTGCCGGGCTGGGTCGCCGCGAGCGGTCGATCGAACATGTCGAACTGATGTGGACGAACCTGCTGCCCGCGCTGGTGCCGGAGCCGAAGGTCGAGTATTTCCGGCAGTTCGCCGCGCGGAGAATGCGCGCCTGACCAATCGGACGAATTACCTGTATCGCCCGGTAACGGACTGTTACTGTTCGGTGAACTGTGCGCTGTGCCGGGGGTTGGCGCCGCTCGATCACCAGTGAACCAGTGACAGGAATGCAGCGATGCGAGCCTTGCGATACTTCGTGGCGGTCTGCGCCGCCTCCACCACGCTGACCCTGGCTGCGGCGACCACGGTCGGTGCCGATCCGGTCCAGGTCGACGACGTCTTCAATCCGTTCGTGGTGAGCACCTTCCGGGACGGACAGATCGCGCATCCGTCGCAGTGGACGCCCCGAGCCGCCTCCACCGACCCGTGGTTCGACCCGCCCGCACTCACCGGCGCCGACGTCCCCGGCACCCTGCTGCGGCACCGTCCGGTCACGGTGCAGGTGTACGGGGTGCAGCCCGGGCACGTCACCGCGCACCACCTGATGTACGTCACCACCGACTTCGACGGGTCCCGCACGGTCTCCACCGGCATCCTCATGATCCCCGAGGACGGCACACCGCCCGGGGACCGCAGGCTCATCGGCTATTCGGAGGCCAACGACAGTCTCGGCCCCGATTGCATGCCGAGCACCCAGTGGACCGGCGGCAACCAGACCGACCCGTCGCTGTTCGCCGCGCTCGGACCCGTCGCGCAGATGTTCGGCCGCGGCTGGGCCGTGATGATGAGCGACACCGCCAACGACGGCGACACCGCGCCCAACGGCTTCTCGATCGGCCGGTTCAGCGGCCCCGCGACCCTCGACGGGTTGCGCGCCGCGATCGCGCTGCCGGACGCCGGGTTCGCGCCGGACATTCCCACCGGGATCTTCGGGATCGCCGGGGGCGGCGTCGCCGCCGGATTCGCCGCCGAGATGGCAGGCACCTACGCACCGGAGCTCAACCTCGTCGGTACCGTGCTGCAGGCGATGGTCGTCGACAGTGCGACATTCGAACGCACCGCGGACGGCGGCATCGGCGCCGGCTTCGTGTTCGCCAACTCGCTCGGCTTCGCCGCGAAATACCCGGAGATCGACCTGAACGTCGAACTCACCCCGCTCGGCCGGGCCGCCGCAGACCTGTTCCACAGCACCTGCCAGGGGCTCTACCTGATGTTCCCGTTCGTACCGCTGTCCGCGCTGTACGTGCACGGCAGGCCCGCCGACAATCCGGCCTTCGCCCGCGCCTACGCAGAGAATGCCCTCGGCACCAGGCCACACGAAATCCCGAACGCGCCGGTGCTCATCACCTCGTGCCGCGACGACTTCCTCGTTCCGTTCCAGGATGCGGAGAATCTCGGCAACTTCTGGCGCGCGCACGGCGCCGACGTCGAATTCGATCCTGCGGTGTGCGGGATCGGCGACGTGCTGACCGACCCGGTCCGGGTCGGCGTCGAGTTGCTCGGGATGCAGAACGTCGACTGGTTCGACCGGCGCTTCGAGGAGGCCGGACGATGAGACGCCTCCTCGCCGCCGCCCTGACCGTCACCGCCCTGATCGTCACCGCCGCTGCACTAGGGGGAGTCGGAACTGCCTCCGCGGCACCGGAACTCGACGACGTCCTCGATCATCCCCGCAGCAATCTGAACTCCGAACAGGTCGGGGGAGTGGCCCCGGAGTTGTCGAACGACCCCGAGGTGTTGCGGCCGTTGCTCGACCGTGCTCGCGCCGCGAACGTCGAACCGGAACGCTATGCGGCACTGCTGCACCAATATTGGCTCGCCGTCGCGGTCCGGGGCGCCGGGATCGACCTGAACCGGTGGGACCCGCAGCTCGGACTGGCCGCCAACGAACAGAATCTGAAGGACACCTTCGCGTACTACCAGAAGTTGCAGCGCGAGCATCCCGACTTCCTGTGGACCGGCCAGGGCGGCCTGGCCGGCCCGTCCTTCGGGGCGGGAATCATGGATGTCGACCTGGCACGGGCCGTACTCGGTGTCCACGAGATACGCGATGTGATCGCGCAACTCGCCCGGACCCTCGACGACGCGGCCGCTCCCGCCTCCGCGAACCTGCCCGACGACCTGCTGGCTCTGCTCGCCGTCGGCCACACCATCACCCCCGCCGACATCGCCGACTTCCAGATCCGGGTCATCGCGATGAGCAAGCACATCTTCACCGACCTGATTCCGCAGCACGAGGCCTATCTGGCCGGTGGATTGCCCGCGATCGACGAACTCCACCGTGCCGGCATCGTCGACGATCGCGCGGTCGCGGCCTGGCAGGACATCGCCACCGGAAACCCCGACCGGGTCGTGCACGGCAACACCGAACTGCTCTACCGCGAGCAGTATCAATCGATCGCCGACCAGTGGGATGCCACCCGCACGGCCGGTGGCCAGGTCGGCCGGGCCCTGACCTATCTGTCCACGGTCGCCGCCGACCCGGCCATTCCCGGTGTCGTACCGCCTCGCGAGGCGTTCCCGCTGACCCTGACCACGAACGACCCGGCCCCAGGCCCCCGATGGCATCTGCAGACACCGCTGCCCGCGTTCAACTGGTCCGACCGCGACGCCCGCTGGGAATACATCACCACCCGGATGCTGCCGGTCTACCGGACGCTCGCCCAGGATCACCCGGCGGAACTGGCCGCGGCCCTGAACACGCCGATGGACCAGCAATTTCTGGAGCAGCGGGCACTGGTACGGCTGGTACCGCTCCTGCAATCGATGGCACGCACCACACAGGTTCGGTACTACTGATTCGGTACGACTGATTCGGTACTACTGCGCGGCGCCCCCGTTGCACTCGGCGCCGCGGCCTGACAGCATCGCCGCCGTGACCATCGGACCTTTCGACGCCGAGCAGGCCCCGGCCGCGCTCGCCCGGCTGCTCGACGAACTCGGTGACGGTGCTGCGGTCACCATCACGGCGGTGCCGCCGCTGCTGACCGTCACGCAAGCGGCCGACGTGCTGGGTACCTCGCCTGCCGCAGTGTCCCGGCTGGTCGACAGCGGTGCGCTGCCCGCCGAGTTCCACGGCCTGCACCGGCGTGTCGACCGAGTCGATGTCGTCGCGCTCGCCCGGCGTCGCAGCACGGTCCGCACCCAGGTCCTCGACAACCTCGCCGACCTGGCACGTCGCGACGGCCTGTACGACCAATTCTGATCGGGAAGCAGGGGATATGCCGGTTCGGGTGGTGCTCGGCGCGTCGGTCCTCGCCGACGCGCGCGTTCGTGACGTTCTGCTCGCATTCGCGGAAGAAGATCTGTACCAGCCATATTGGAGCGACGGCGTCATCGCCGACGTCGACCGCCGGCTACCCGCGGAACTGCCGCGAGCGGCCCGGGATTACCTGTTCGCCGAACTGGACCGGGCATTCCCGGACGCGCGCGTCACCTGGCCGGCGGCCGTGCTCAGGGAGGTGCCGTACGTTGTCGATCCGAGCGAAACCCACCTGACGGCGGTCGCCCTGATCGCGCACGCCGACGCCGTCGTCACCACCGACCGGGCCGTCGCCGCCGCGCTGGAACGCTCCGGCATCGAACCGTGGACACCCGACGCGTTCGTCACATTCATCGTCGACACCGACCCGGCCCGCGCGCGGACCACCCTGCTGCGGATGGTGCGCAGACGCTGGCTGCCCGGCACCGACGAAACCGACGACGCGCTGCTGTCGCGGCTGGTGACCTGGGCACGCCGCGCGTTGGGCGACAGTTGCGCCGACCTGCTCGCGTGCGCGCGCTGACGTCGAACCCGCGGCGCATAGAATCGAACAGTTCTCGTCGTACACCCAGGAGCGACTGTCACGTGTCTGCTGTGCCCGCCACCCCCCTGTCCGGATTGGCGCGGATCGCGCTGGCCGACGACCAGTTGCAGCGGGTCGCCGCGCTCGCCGGCACCGCCGAACAGGCGCTCGTCGCCCCGCCCGCGGCACGTCCGTTCGTCGCCGCCGCACTCGCGGAGAAGACCCCGCTGCTGGTGGTCACCGCGACCGGCCGCGAAGCCGACGACCTGACCGCCGAACTCACCGAGATCCTCGGCGGCAGTGTCGCGCAGTTCCCGTCGTGGGAAACTTTGCCGCACGAGCGGCTGTCGCCGAGCGCCGACACCGTCGGCCGGCGCCTGCAGGTGCTGCGCAGGCTCGCCCGCCCCGCCGACCGCGACTACGGCCCCGAACTGCGTGTCATCGTCGCGACCGTACGGTCGCTGGTGCAGCCGATGGCGCCGGGGCTCGGTGAGATCGACCCGATCACGCTGCGCGTCGGGTCCGAACACGACTTCGACGAACTGATCGCACGACTCGTCGAACTCGCCTACGCGCGCGTCGACATGGTCGGAAAACGCGGCGAGTTCGCGGTGCGCGGCGGCATCCTCGACGTGTTCCCGCCGACCGCCGACCATCCGGTGCGCGTCGAGTTCTGGGGCGACGAGGTCACCGAGCTGCGGCCGTTCTCCGTCGCCGACCAGCGGTCGCTGCCCGACGTCGACGTCGCCACACTCATCGCCCAGCCGTGCCGTGAACTGCTGCTCACCGAGGCGGTCAAGGAACGCGCCGCGCAGCTCGCGGCCGACAATCCGGCCGATGCGGCGCTCGTCGAGATGCTCGACAAGATCGCCGGGGGCATCCCCGTCGAGGGGATGGAGGCGCTGCTTCCGGTGCTGCAGCCAGGCGAGCTGCAACTGCTCACCGAGGTGCTCGCGCCGGGCACGCACGTGCTGTTGTGCGACCCGGAGAAGGTCCGCACCCGCGCCACCGACCTGATGCGCACCGGCCAGGAATTCCTCGAAGCATCGTGGACGGCGGCGTCGATCGGTGGTGCCGCACCCCTGGACACCGCGAACCTGACCGGTGCCGACGGCCGGAAGATGGATCTCGCCGCGTCGGCGTACCGGTCGCTGCGGCAGGTCCGGGAAGCGACCGAGGCGCTGGGCGTGCCGTGGTGGACGCTGAGCCCGCTCGCGTCGGGCGCCGACACCGAGGTGGTCCTCGAGGTGGCGGCCGCGCCGGAGGTGCGCGGCTCCGAAGATCTGCTGTCCCTGCTGTTCGTGAATCTGCGCGCACACGTCACCACCGGTGGTCGCGCGGTCATCGTCGTCGCCGGAACCGGCACCGGACTGCGCGTGCTCGAACGGCTGAAGGACAACGAGGTTCCCGCCGCCAAACTCGAACCGGGCGCCGAACCGGTCCGCGGGCAGGTCGGCGTGATCCGCGGCGCGCTGCACGAAGGTCTCGTCCTGGCCGGCAACGGCGACAACCGGGTGCCGGGACTCGTCGTCGTCACCGAAGCGGACCTGACCGGCAACCGGGTCACCACCGGCGAGGGTCGCAAGTCTCCCGTCAAACGCCGCAACCAGGTCGATCCGCTCGCGCTGAGCGCCGGCGACCACGTGGTGCACGATCAGCACGGCATCGGCCGGTTCGTGGAGATGGTCGAACGCACCATCGGCGGTGCCCGCCGCGAATACCTCGTCATCGAATACGCCGCGAGCAAACGCGGCCAGCCCGGCGACCGCCTGTTCGTGCCGATGGAATCCCTCGACCAGCTCTCTCGGTACGTCGGCGGCGAACTGCCCGCGATCAGCAAGCTCGGCGGTTCCGACTGGGCCAACACGAAACGCAAGGCACGCAAGGCAGTTCAGGAGATCGCGGGAGAACTGGTGCGGCTGTACGCGGCGCGGCAGGCCTCGCCCGGCCACGCCTTCGGCGCGGACACCCCGTGGCAGAAGGAGATGGAGGACGCGTTCCCGTTCACCGAAACCCAGGACCAGCTCACCGTCATCTCCGAGGTGAAAGCCGACATGGAGAAGGCGGTGCCGATGGACCGCGTCGTCGTCGGTGACGTCGGCTACGGCAAGACCGAGATCGCGGTGCGCGCGGCATTCAAGGCCGTGCAGGACGGCAAACAGGTCGCCGTGCTGGTGCCGACCACCCTGCTCGCGCAGCAGCACCTGCAGACGTTCACCGAGCGCATGGCGGCGTTCCCCGTGAAGGTCAAGGGCCTGAGCCGATTCACCGACGCAGCCGACTCGAAGGAGATCGTCGCCGGGATGGCCGACGGCGACGTCGACATCGTCGTCGGCACCCACCGGCTGCTGCAAACAGCGATCCGGTGGAAGGACCTCGGCCTGGTCGTCGTCGACGAGGAACAGCGGTTCGGTGTCGAACACAAAGAACACATCAAGGCGCTGCGCACCCACGTCGACGTGCTCACCATGTCGGCGACCCCGATCCCGCGCACCCTGGAGATGAGCATGGCCGGCATCCGTGAGATGTCGACGATCCTCACCCCGCCGGAGGAACGGCACCCGATCCTCACCTATGTCGGCGGTTACTCCGACAAACAGGTCGCCGCCGCCATTCGCCGCGAGCTGCTGCGCGACGGACAGGTGTTCTACGTCCACAACCGAGTCTCATCGATCGACAAGGCCGCCAAGAAGATTCGTGATCTCGTTCCCGAAGCCCGAGTGGTCGTCGCACACGGTCAGATGAACGAGGACACCCTCGAAAAGACCGTGCAAGGATTCTGGGAACGCGAATTCGACGTGCTCGTGTGCACCACGATCGTCGAAACCGGCCTGGACATCTCCAACGCCAACACGCTCATCGTCGAACGCGCCGACGCGCTCGGCCTGTCCCAGCTGCACCAGTTGCGTGGTCGCGTCGGCCGGTCCCGCGAACGCGGATACGCGTACTTCCTGTACCCGCCGGAGAAGCCGCTCACCGAAACCGCCTACGACCGGCTCGCGACCATCTCCCAGAACTCCGACCTCGGCGCAGGCATGGCCGTCGCCATGAAGGACCTCGAAATACGCGGCGCCGGAAACGTTCTCGGCGCCGAACAATCCGGTCACGTCGCCGGTGTCGGCTTCGACCTGTACGTCCGGCTCGTCGGTGAGGCCGTCGAAGCCTACCGCGCCGCCGCCGACGGCACCCCCATCACCACCGACGAAGCACCGAAGGAAGTGCGGGTCGACCTGCCCGTCGACGCACACATCCCCGCCGACTACGTCACCTCCGACCGGTTGCGCCTCGAGGCCTACCGCAAACTCGCCGCCGCCCAGGACGACGTCGCGATCGGCGCCGTCGTCGACGAACTCGTCGACCGCTACGGCCCGCTGCCCGAGGAGGTTCGCCGCCTCGTGTCCGTCGCGAAACTGCGCCTGCTGTGCCGCGAATACGGACTCGAAGAGGTCGCGGTCGCCGGCACGCAACTCAAACTGTCGCCGATGGAACTGCCCGATTCGAAACAGATGCGGCTCAAACGGATCTACCCGGCCGCCCAATACCGTGCCACCAGCGGGACGGTACAACTGCCGCTGCCGCGCACCGGTGGGGTCGGTTCCGACCGGGTCCGCGACGTCGAACTGCTCCAATACATCGCCGACTTCCTGCTCGCGATGGACGGGAAGCCGCAGGGGTCGGTGGACGTGCGGGTCGCGGCGGGGGCGAGCGTGTGAGCGTGGTCCTGCTCGACCCGCGTCGCCCCGCGGTGGTGCCCGCAGCCGCGGTGCGCCTGCTACACGGGCCGGTCGAGTACGGCGACGAGGTGCCCGACGCGGTGCGCTCGGCGCTGGGACTCGATCACGAACCGGGAGCCGACGTGCTCGTCGCACTGGATGCCGACAGTGATGCCGTGGGCGCACGGACCGCGCGCGGCGAAGCCGTGGTCGCGGCGGGCCCGGTGCCCGGCGACCGACTGCTCGAGGCCGTCGACGTGATGGACCGGCTGTGGGGTTTCGGCGGCTGGGAAGTCACCCAGACCCACGACTCGCTGCGCCGCTACCTGCTCGAGGAAACCTACGAACTCCTCGACGCCATCGACGCCGGCGACCGGGCCGGGCTGCGCGAGGAACTCGGCGACCTGCTGCTGCAAGTGCTGTTCCACTCGCGGATCGCCCAGCAGTCACCGACCGACCCGTTCGACGTCGACGATGTCGCCGCCACCCTCGTCACCAAGCTGTCCCGGCGCAGCCCGCATCTGACCAACGGCCACACCGGGCCGCTCGACGCCGCCGAGCAAGAGGCGGCGTGGCAAGCGGCGAAGGCAGCGGAGAAGGCGCGGGAGTCGTGCCTGGACGGCATCGCGATGGCGCAGCCGGCGCTGGCGTTGGCAGAAAAGGTGATCGAACGGGCGCTCGGGGCGGGTATGCCGCCAGAGTTGATCCCGCAGCAACTGCGGACGGTTCGGTTGGGCGATGACACGAACGCCGAAGATGCGCTGCGCAGGGCCACCACGACGTTCGTGGCGCAGATCCGGCGGGTCGAAGCGGAGGCCCGTGCCGCCGAACTTCCAGCGGTGCCGCTCGACGGGGAAGCGTGGGAACGAGGCTGGGGCACACGCTGACTCCATCTTCTGTGCCGGGTATCCGGGGTGGATCGATTGCGAACGTGATCCGGTCCGGTCGCGAGTCGGCTCCCCGCGGGATTCATTCCGACTAGCCTGAACAGGTATGACCGATCATGCGCTGAGAATTGCGATCCTCGGGATCAACTACGCGCCTGAATCATCGGGCATCGCACCCTATACGACCGGTTTGGCGCGGGGTCTTGCCGAACGAGGACACGATGTTCGGGTATTGACCGGCTACCCGCACTATCCCCAGTGGAGGCGGATGGGTGGTCGATCGGGATTCCGATCGGCGGAATCGGCGGACGGGGTTCGAATCCACCGATTCGCTCATTTCATTCCCCGAAATGTGTCGATACCTGGACGAACGGTCATGGAACTGACCTTCGGGCTTCAACTCCTGACTGCAGGCTGGAACAGTCCGAGTGTAGTCGTGTGCGTGTCGCCCCCACTGGTTGCCGCAGCTCTGGCCGGAATGCGTGTTCGGCTCACTCCGGGTCGGCCGGCATTCGGTGTCCTCGTCCACGACGTCTACAGTCGGGCCGCGGTCGAGGCATGCGATGCGCGATCGCCGACGGCACGTTCGCTCCGCGAGCTCGAGTCGGCGTTGCTCCGTCTCGCGGACGGTGTCGCGGTGATACACGACGGATTCGTACGCGGACTTGTCGACGACCTACGGGTCGATCCACATCGCATCCGGACAATCCGGAATTGGAACCATGTCGACGCGCCGGATCCGTCGGCAAGTGAGGAGTTTCGTGCCCGCCACGGCTGGGCGGTCGACGATGTGGTCGTCCTGCACGCCGGCAACATGGGAGCGAAGCAAGGACTGGAGAACGTGATCGAGGCCGCCGAGCTGTCGAGCCGCAGGGGAAGCAGGGCGCGGTTCGTGCTGCTCGGAGACGGAAATCAACGCCGACGTCTGCAGGCATCCTACTCCGAGGTGGACACACTCGAGTTCCTCCCGCCTGTTTCCGAGGACGAGTTCCCGGCGGCACTCGGTGCTGCCGACGTACTGTTGGTCAACGAACGTCCGGGTGTCGCGCAGATGGCCGTTCCCAGCAAGCTCACCACCTACTTCCGGTCCGGAAAGCCGATCGTCGCAGCCACCGATTCCGGCGGATTCACAGCGATGGAAGTTGCGGCGTCCGGTGCCGGGATCTGCGTTCCGGCCGGTCGGCCGGATCTACTGTTGGACGAGGCGATCCGACTCGGCACCGACTTGGAACTTGCACTCGAGCTTGGGGCGAAGGGGCAGCAGTACTGTGCGGAGACATTGTCTGCGACTGCGGCGCTGGATCGGTACGAACAATGGATTCTGGACCTCGCCGACACGCGACATTCACTGTCCAGGACGAGGTCCCGACATGGGTAGATCGACGGATAAGCGCGCGTTGATCAGGGAAAGTCCCCTGGGGTGGTGGGAATCCGGTGAGGACATCCGGGCAGGTCCACGGCGTGTCGCTCCCTCACCGAGGGTGGGCCATCGCGTAGTGATCAACGAGTTACCGACCAAAGTGACTCACAGAAAGCAGCTACACGATGACCCACGACCATTCTGCACTGCTCGCCCAACTCGACGCACTCAAGGGCGCCGACAGCGCCAACGTGTTCGCCGAACTGATCCGCACCGGACTACAAGCCCTCATCGAAGCCGAAGCCACCGAGAAACTCGGTGCCGGCCGCTACGAACGCACCGAGCAGCGCACCACCCACCGCAACGGGCATCGCACCAAGACCGTCGCCACCACCAGCGGGGACGTCGACGTCAAGATCCCCAAGCTGCGGTCCGGGTCGTTCTTCCCCTCACTGCTCGAACGCCGCCGGCGGATCGACAAAGCCCTCTATGCGGTGGTGATGGAAGCGTACGTGCATGGGGTGTCCACCCGCAGCGTCGACGACCTGGTCGGCGCGTTGGGAGTCGACTCCGGGATCTCGAAGTCGGAGGTGTCGCGGATCTGCGCAGGTCTGGACACCGAGATCGCCCGGTTCCGGGAACGCACTCTGGCGCACACGAGCTTTCCGTATGTGTTCCTCGATGCGACATTCTGCAAGGTCCGGGTCGGTGCGCACGTGGTGTCCCAAGCCTTGGTAGTGGCGACGGGGGTGTCGATCGACGGTAGTCGGGAGGTGCTCGGTACCGCGGTCGGGGATAGTGAATCCTACGAGTTCTGGCGCGAGTTCCTCACCAGCCTCAAAGCCCGTGATCTGTCAGGGGTGCATCTGGTGATCTCCGATGCGCACAGTGGACTCAAATCCGCTATTGCGCAGCAATTCACGGGTTCATCCTGGCAACGGTGCCGGGTGCATTTCATGCGGAACATCCGGGCGACCGTCGCAACCAAGCATGTGCCGCCGGTGATGGCGGCCGTCAAGACGATCTTCGCGCATACCGACCCTGCCGAGGTGGTTGCCCAGTGGGATCAGGTCACCGACACGTTCGCCGGGTCGTTTCCGAAGGCTGCGGCGTTGATGGAGTCGGCCAAGCATGATGTGTTGGCGTTCACCGCTTTTCCGAAGGCTCATTGGCAGAAGGTGTGGTCCAATAATCCTATTGAACGGTTGAACAAGGAAATCAAGCGTCGAGCCGATGTCGTGGAGATCTTCCCGAACCCGGCCGCGTTCCTGAACCGCCCCGGTGAGTCCGGAGACTCCGATTGTTGGGAAGGTTGGAGTCATGCCAGGGAACACCACGAAGCGGTATCCGTCGGAGCTGAAGGTTCGGGCGGTGCGGATGGTCGCGGAACGTCCG
>NZ_JBAQXC010000300.1:0-2137 GCF_049299235.1 Rhodococcus sp. (in: high G+C Gram-positive bacteria)
TCGGACGTTCCGCGACCATCCGCACCGCCCGAACCTTCAGCTCCGACGGATACCGCTTCGTGGTGTTCCCTGGCATGACTCCAACCTTCCCAACAATCGGAGTCTCCGGACTCACCGGGGCGGTTCATGAAGAGTTGTCCGGTTGTTGATGGCTGGGGCCGGGTCGTGTGTGGCGGTCCGGTCTCCTGCGTGTCGGTGGGGGGGCCGGCGAGTGCCGATCCAGGGCTTCACGTTGAGATCGGTGAGTGTTCATCGAGTGTGGCGTGGTCGAGCATCGCGCCTATCAGAGCTCCGAATCCCGCTGCCAGTACGTGGGCGTGTGATAGTGGGAGCCACCAGCAGTCCCACTTCACGGTCGGTCCTCCGGCCGCAGGATCGGATTCTTCTGCCGGCCAGCGTTCGGTGACATCGGCGCCGGGCATGTTCATCCGGTAGTAGTGCCGCACGGCGATTTCGTCTCTCATGGGGCGCACGTCGTATCTCTGCACCCCGACGTGGCGTACCACGTGCCCGTGTCTGCCGGTTTCCTCAAACAGTTCGCGTACGGCGGCCTGTTCGGGGGACTCGCCGGATTTGATGGTGCCGGCGGGCACCTGTACGCCGGTGACCGTCATCGGCTGGTCACGGTGGGTGAACACCAGCAGGTGATCGTCGTGCAGGACGTAACACACGGCCTTGTGAACTTCGCGCGGCATCCTGCCACTCTACGAACGGTGTGCCCCAGCGGTGATGCTCGGTTGTCGCACATACGTTCCCCAGGGTTCAGTCTGACTTGCGGTTCTCTGAACTACTGGTTTGCTTCGTCGACGGTGTCTTCGGCGGCTGATCCGTTCGCTGCGGAGCTGTCCGTGTATGAGCGAGGGCCGACGGCGCAGTTGTCCAGCGCGATAATTGCCCAATAGTGACCAACACGGTCCCCGGCTGTCTTCCGGACGCCCTACGGTGACCTCATGGGGCGAACGAGTGGACTGGTTGCAGCGTCACTGCCGATTGGGGCACTGTGCCTAAGCGGATGTGTATCCAATACCGAGGAACCGGAGACCTTCCCCGCTACGGTCACTGTCGTCGGGAACGCGGAGCAAGCCGATCCACAGACAGGACAGTGCATCATCACCACGATCCCGATCGCACCGAACGACATCGTGTACCTGCACGGCGAAAGCGCGGCCGCCTCGGCACGTTCCGTGCTGGAAATCGATACCGTCGAACGCAATGCCGACGGCACGGGAGTGTGTACCTATGTGGCGCACTTCGAGGCGGTTCCTGCCAATCAACGCAGCTACACAGTCACCGTGAGCAGCTCGGCACCCTATGCCGCAACCTTCGAGTCGTCTTCCTTCAACGCGGGCGAGATCGAAGAAGGAGCCACGTTCTACCTACACGAATTCCCGCCCCGCCCCGATACCTCGGGTGCGGGCGACAGCGACCCTATGGGGACACCCTAACTCGGGCGAAGACAACTTCGTCGACTTCATCATGGACACTCGAGCACCAGCTCCGGGGAACATGCGCGAGATATTCGCAGGACTGCTCTGGGTCGATGCTGAGGCTTCCCGGGCCGCGTCGGGCTTTCCGTTGTGGGAGCGGATCTGTGACCTGAGTGGGTGCGTCGGTGCTCAGAACAGAGTCACGGCGTCGGTGAGCATACGGTGGCCTTCCTGTTCGAAGGGTTCGTCGCCGATCTGGTATGCCCAGACTGCGGTGCCGATCGCTTCTCGGAGGGTGAACATCGCCCACAGTTCCGGATCTCGCGGGTCGGTGCCGTAGCCGTCGAAAAAGGCGTGCTCCAAGTGCGGGTGCGTGCGCCAGTGTCGTGCTGCGAGGCGGCAGAAGTCGCTGAGTGCGGGGCGGTAATCGAAGCGCCCGAAGTCGATGATCTTGACGCTCCTGTGGTCGACGAGCCAGTTCCGCGGCTGCCAGTCACCATGGGTGGGTACGACTTTCACGGGTCGAGGGCGGTAGGTCGTCAGTATCCGGCGTAGGGCGTCGACGGTGGGGGGATCGATTTCTGGGCTCTTCGCAGTTAGCAGTGGCATTGGCGCCGGCTGGGTGCGACCCGACGTGATCGACGAGTGCAGGCCCACCGTACCCGGCGGCGTTGGTTCTCCGGGGTACGGAACCCGAACGCGATACGGCC
>NZ_JBAQXC010000301.1:0-5271 GCF_049299235.1 Rhodococcus sp. (in: high G+C Gram-positive bacteria)
ATGTCACGGATTGGCGGACGCCATCGACCGCGGCGACCGGGCCGGTGCCGCCGCCGCCATCGACGCTGCGGTCGCGCGGACCCCTGCCGATGTGGGCGGTGTGGTGCTGGGCTGCACCCACTATCCGCTGGTCGCCGACTCGATCGTGGCGCAGTTGCCCGCCGGTGTGCGGTTGTTCGACAGCGCGGAGGCCGTCGCCCGCCAGACCCTGCGCCGCATCGAGTCGCTCGACCGGTCGGTGCCGGGGTCGGGTCGCGTCGAGGTGCTGCTCAGCGGCGAACCCGGTGTGTTGCCGGACGGCGCCCGCGCTTTCGAGGCAGGCCGGATTCTGTTCGCACCTGCCGGTGACACCGTCGGCTGAACGAGTTCAACCGAACGCGAGCCTCGGCGCCCCGCGCATCCCGGACACCCCGAGCATCCCGGACACCCCGAGCATCCCGGACATCCCGGCTGCGACGACTCGCGCCACGGTTCTCAGGTCCTCGTGGGTGCGGGGGAGGCCGTCGAGGTCGAGCAGTCGGTCGGTGCTCGCCGCCGAGAACATCGCCGAGACCCACGTGGTCGCGCAGGCCCGCAGCGCGGCGGGTTGCACCGGGCCGGGCGCGCTGGCCTGCAACAGTCGCATCGTGACGTCGTGCAGGTGCGAACGTAACCGGTGCAGGTGCGTTCGCACATCGGGGTGGGTGTCCGCTTCGCGCCAGATGATCACGCGCAGCACCGACGATCGGTGATCACGCAGGTTCAGTGCGGCGTCCAGGTTGACCAGGCTGGCCGCCGGATCTCCGGGTTCGACGAGTGCGGTCACGTCGGCGACGGGTTCGTCCGGCATGCGTTCGGCGACGAGCGCTTCGAGGAGAGCGTCCTTCGTCGGGAAATAGTAGAAGATCAGCCCCTTCGGCACATCCGCCGTTGCGGCGATCGTCGCGGTCGCGGTGGCATCGAAACCGTGTGCCGCGAACAATGTTTCGGCGGCGTCGAGGATGCGGGTGCGGGCCGGTCCGTCGCGCGGCGAGCGACGCCGGCCCGGTCGGGGAGTGCGGGTGGCCACGTGCGCACCACCTTCGGTGCTCCACGGCGGGGCGAGTACATCCGGTCCTCGCCCCGGTCGTGGAATAGATGTGCGGATCAGTGATGAGTTGCCAGTCCGCCGCCGTGCAGGCGGGCGTTCATGACGGGCAGGGCTGCGGCGGCCACGACGACGGTGAGTACGCCGACGACCCACGCGGTCCACGAGGCGCCGCCGAAGGCGGTGAAGTCCATGACCCAGGGGGACAGGAACATCAGCGCGCCGAAGACGCCCATTGCATAGTCGATCGTGGCCGTCGTCGGCCGGGCGATCTGCGCGAGTCCGCACAGCGCGACCAGCACGCCGAGGACGATCAGCGACCACATGGCCGCATCGTTCGTGGTGAGCCACAACGGAGACAGGGCGGCGAAGGCGCCCAGAATCACGGCTGCATAGTCTTGCAGCCGACTGTCGGAGAACATGATGAGCCTCCTCGTGAGATGTCCTTCCATCCCCCGGTATAGGGCTGATCGACCGGTCGGTCAAGAGGTGCGGCGTTGCGGAGCGGTAACGTTGACGCGCAGGTCGACGAGTGTTTTGTCGAATCGTGATCGAAACGCTGTCACACACGCGACACGATTCGGAATCCGCTCACGCTGCAGCGTGAGCGGATTCCGAATCGTCGCGTCGATCGCAGGGCAGTGCGCCCAGTCGGCGACTCAGAACTGGATCTTGAGGTTGTCGCTGATCGGTTTGGCCTGGCAGCCCAGGATGTAGCCGGCCGCGATGTCCTCGGGGTCGAGGATGTCGCTGTGCCCCATCTCCACCTCACCGTCGACAACGGTGCACGCGCACGAACCGCATTCGCCTTCCTGGCACGAGTAGGGCACGTCGAGGCCCTTGGCCAGCATGATGTCGACGAGAGTCTGCTTGCGCGGCCAGGCCAGGGTGTGGGTCTCGCCGTCGAGTTCGACCTCGACGGTCGCGGCGTCGGCGGCGTCCTCGTCGCTGATCTCGACCGGGGCCACGTCGGCGAACGGATCACCGGCGAGCGAATTGAACACCTCGGCGTGAACCTGGGTGCGGTCCATGCCTGCGGCGTGCAGCGCGGCGTGCACGGTGTCCATGAACGGGCCGGGGCCACACATGTACGCCTGATATCCGCTGTAGGGGGCGGCGAGCGCGGCGAACTTCTCGGCCGAGGGCAGTCCCTGCACGGATTCGAGCCAGTGCACGACGGTCAGCCGCGACGGGTACTTGTCGGCCAGGGCGCGCAGTTCCTCGGCGAAGATCACCGACGACTCGTTGCGATTGGCGTAGACGAGCACGACGCGGCCGGACCCCTGGGTCAGTGCCGACTTGAGGATCGAGATCACCGGGGTGATGCCGCTGCCCGCACCGAACAGCAGAAAGTCGTGGTCGAGCGACTTGGGGGTGAACACGCCGGACGGCGGGAGCACCTCGATGCGGTCACCGGCGGAGATCTCGTCGCAGAGCCAGTTCGAGCCGTAGCCGTCGACGGTGCGCTTGACGGTGACCTTGGGGGAGTCGTCGGTGAACGGCGAACTGGCGAGGGAATAGCAGCGTGCCACCGACCCGGTGCGGTCGCTGGGGATGCGCAGGGTGAGGAACTGGCCGGGCTTGTACTCGAACTTGTCGCGCAGATCGGCAGGTACGTCGAAGACCAGCGAGCGCGCGTCGGACGTCTCCTCGATGACGGCGGACACGGTGAGGATCACCGATCGTGAGCCGTGCGGCACCTCGACTGTCGTCATGGGTGTGTCGTCCTCTCGTCGTGCAGGCTGCGCCTTGAAACTTGTGGTGCGGTCGCTCGGCCCGCACGGTGAACCGATACTAGAACGTGTTCTAGTTCAAGGGTAGCAGCCGCTGCGGGCGGCAGGGAAACGGTACCGGGCGGATTGCGGCGTCGACAGCGGTGCATCCCGGTCGGCGGGATATCCGGCCGTCCGATCGGGTAGGTGGCCGCGTTCGACCGGACGGCTTCGTCGCCCTAACCGGACGGTTCCGGCGCAGACCCCTTCTCTGCGGCGGCGCGGTCGGCCACTGTGGAACACGGATGAGATGTGGGTCACACAGTGTGCACCCCCGCCGACCGAGGAGAGACGCGATGGCCATCGAGCTCAACCAGATCTGGGACTTCCCCATCAAGGAGTTCCACCCCTTCCCGCGGGCGCTGATGGGCGTCGGCGCTCACGACATCATCGGTGTCGAGGCCAAGAACCTCGGGTTCAAGCGCACCCTGCTGATGACCACGGGCCTGCGCGGATCCGGGATCATCGAGGAGCTCATCGGCAAGATCGAATACCAGGGCGTCGAAGTCGTCCTCTACGACAAGGTCGAGTCCAACCCCAAGGACTACAACGTCATGGAGGCCGCAGCCCTGTACCAGCAGGAGAAGTGCGACTCGATCATCTCCATCGGTGGCGGATCGAGCCACGACGCGGCCAAGGGCGCCCGCGTCGTCATCGCGCACGACGGCCGCAACATCAACGAATTCGAAGGCTTCGCGAAGTCCACCAACAAGGAAAACCCGCCGCACATCGCGGTGTCCACCACAGCAGGCACCGGCTCCGAGACCTCGTGGGCGTACGTCATCACCGACACCTCCGACATGGACCACCCGCACAAGTGGGTCGGCTTCGACGAGGCCACCATCGTCACCCTCGCCATCGACGACCCGCTGCTCTACTACACCTGCCCCCAGCACTTCACCGCCTACTGCGGCTTCGACGTCCTCGCTCACGGCTCCGAGCCGTACGTCTCACGCCTGGACTTCGCACCGTCGCTCGGCAACGCGCTGTACTCGATCGAACTCGTCTCGAAGAACCTGCGTGAAGCAGTGTTCGAGCCGCGCAACCTCAAGGCGCGCGAAGGCATGATGAACGCCCAATACATCGCCGCGCAGGCATTCAACTCCGGCGGCCTCGGCATCGTGCACTCGATCTCCCACGCGACCTCGGCGTTCTTCGACAGCCATCACGGCCTCAACAACGCGATCGCGCTGCCCCGCGTCTGGGAGTACAACCTGCCCTCGCGTTACGAGCAGTACGCTCGCATCGCCACCGCGATGGGCGTCGACACCCGCAACATGACCACCGTGCAGGCCGCCGACGCCGCGGTCGACGCGGCGATCCGACTCGCGAAGGACGTCGGTATCCCCGACAACTTCGGTCAGGTCCGCACCGACTCGTACGACAAGAACCGGATGAACACCGGCAAGTACGCCGGCCGTGGCGACACCATCCCCGGCGACGAGAAGACCGTGCGGGCGATCTCCGAGCACATCCAGGGCGACTGGTGCACCCCCGGCAATCCGCGCGAAGTGACTGTCGAATCCATGATCCCGGTCGTCGACCACTGCATCAACAGCTCGTACTGATCCGACGAACCACCGATCTCGCGCCCGGGGCGCGTCTCCAGCAACACAGGAGTTATTCGATGACCGCATTCGCCGACGGTGCCGAACTGAAGGACGCGCTGCGCCACCACGACTACATCGCCGACGACGAGTTCGCGGTCGTCGTGCATCTGGCCACCGCACTCGACCGGCCGCTGCTGCTCGAAGGTCCCGCCGGGGTCGGCAAGACCGAACTCGCAAAGGCACTCGCAGCCGCAGGTGGACGTAAACTCGTCCGCCTGCAGTGCTACGAAGGACTCGACGACAGCCGCGCCCTGTACGAATGGGACTACGCCAAACAGTTGCTGCACGTACAGATGCTGCGGGACCGCATCGGCGACCAACTCGCCGCATACCCCGACATCGCGGATGCGTCCCGCTTCCTCGCCGAGCAGGACTTCGGCCTGTACTCCGAGAATTTCCTCGCCGTCCGACCCCTGCTCGAGGCGGTGCTCTCCCCGGAACCGGTGGTTCTGCTCGTCGACGAAGTCGACCGCACCGAAGAATCCATGGAGGCACTGCTCCTCGAAATTCTCGCCGAGCGGCAGATCACCATCCCCGAGGTCGGCACCTTCACCGCACGCTCGGCACCCTGGGTCATCCTCACCTCCAACGACACCCGCGAACTGTCCGCCGCACTCAAACGGCGGTGCCTGCACTATCACGTCGGTTACCCGACGGCCGAGCGGGAACGGGAGATCGTGAGCGCCCGCGCCCCCGAAGTACCGTCCGCGACCGCTGCCGAGGTCGTCGAATTCGCCCGCACCCTCCGCGAATTGCCGCTGCGGAAGAGCCCGTCCATCTCCGAGGTCATCGACGCCGCCCGCGCCGCCGCCGTCCTCGACAC
>NZ_JBAQXC010000302.1:0-12420 GCF_049299235.1 Rhodococcus sp. (in: high G+C Gram-positive bacteria)
GGTGGGCACCTCGGTACGGGCCGAGCGTCCACACCGGCACACCGGGATCGACGCGGGGCCGCACCGCCGCGGGAACGTCGTCGAGGGCGAGGGCGCAGCGCCGGCACCACCGGATCCCCGGCCGTGCGCAGCCGCCGCATTCGACGGGTAGCACGAGGTCCAGCAGTGCCTGCAGCATGCACGCACTGTGCCGGACCGCACCGACATGCGTCAGATTGTCACGGTCACAGTCACGGACCGATCTCAGCCCGGCAGTACCGGTATCGCGGTCAACCCCGCCAGTCCGGGCACTTCACGCCAATAGCGGTCACCGGCCGGATCACTGTTGTTGAGCTGGAACACCGCGCGGGAATCGGCAACGAACTCGGTGGTCGTCGACGCCTCCACCGCGCCGACCGGCGGCGTCAGATTGCGGCTGGGCAAGGCGTCCATCCGGGAACCGTCGACGGCGACCTGGACGACCGGGATGTCGGACGCGGCACGTGCCACCACCACGGTGTCCGACGTGCTCCAATCGAGCGAGAGGGCCGGGCTGCCGAGGCCGGTGGCGATCTCGCGCGGACTGGTCAGCGCGAACCCGCCGTTCGGGAACTGGACGACGATCGCCGAGTACACGCGGCCGTCGACGATCAGCGCGGCGCGGACACCATCGCGCGACAGGCGCAGCTCGGAGATCTGCCCGCCGAGCGCCAGGATGGCACCCGCATCGACGGGAATCACCGTCACCCGCCCCGTCCCGGGTTCACGGACGGCGCGCACGACGGAATTACCGCCCACGACCGCCCACACGGAGTTGTCGTCGATCGACCACGACGGCCTGCTGATCGAACTCCCTTCCACCGCTCGCGTGGCTTCCCCGTCGCCGTATCCGCCGATCATCAATTCGACGGCCGGTTCCGGCGCCGGCCGCCCGGTGCCGACGACACCGGCGACCAACTGACCGTCGTGCGAGATCGCGACGGATTGCAGGCCGGTGCTCTGACCGAAGAAACCGGGAACCGGCGTGGCGCCTGTTTCTGCGACGCTGACCAGCCCACCCCCGCGCACGGCGTGCAATCCGATGGTCGCGCTGGATGTCGCCAACGGATTCGTCGACGCCACGTCCGCGGTCGTCCATCCGTTCGGGAAGCGTTCGTCGAGGGGCTGCCCGTCGGCGAGCAGCACGTACGGCCCGGAGATCTCGGCATTCGCGAGGGTCCAGATCACCTGGGCGGCGAGGAGTTCACGATCCTGCTTGCCGAGGCCGCCCACGCCACGGAAATCCACCCTGATTCCGCCGAGCCCGACCCCGACCTGGGCGGTGCGCCCGTCCGCCTTGGTGATGGGGCCGATGACACCGACACCGTCGAGCAGGTTGCGCACCGCGGGTTCCAAAGACGGTTTCGGGCCTTCGACCAGGAGGCCGATGAGCTGCGATGCGGCCTGCTCCTGAGTACCCGCAATCCAGCGTGGGTCCGGAACCACGGTCCGCCCGGACGGATCGACGAAAAACAAGGACCGTCGCTGATAGGTGTTGAGGAACTGCGGTCGGTCCATGACGACACCCGGGGGCAGCTCGTCGATCCGCCATTCGCCGTCGGACCGGACGAGCGTGATCTTCGCTTCGTACGGGCCCTGCTCCGCGCGGTACAGGCCACCTTCCTCCAGATAGCCGACCCGGGTCGCCCGGAGCATGTAGGTGGCGCGGTCGCCGCTGCGCGATTCCGGCAGCACGTCGACCTTCTCGACGATCGTGGCACTGGCCGCGTCGTCCCAGCGATTCGTCATCCCCGACGTGAGGTATTGACGTGCGGCCTGATGTCGATTGGCGGGGTCCGTGCTGGCCAGCAGGAAATCACGCAGCAGCAGGTCCGGCTCGCGACCGGGTGCCGGGGCGGCGACCTCCGTGGAATCGGGTTCTCGGTCGATCGTGCCGATGGCTTGTGGAGACGACGAGGCAGGCAAATTCGCGCAGCCCGACACCGCGAGCAGGATCGTCAACAGAAGTATCGGCACCGCGGAGCGGGTCATGTGGGCGCTCCTTCGGGCGGAGCGGGTTCGACGACAGCAGGCGCCGCGGTACCGGTGGCCGGCGGGGGTGTCTTGCCCTGTACCGCCCGGGTGCTCGTCGGGACGAGCGGAAGCGGGCTGCGGGACACTTTGCGCCCGCGCACCCGCGGCAACGTCAGCCGGAAGCACGCCCCGAGACCGGGCTCACCCCACGCCTCGAGTTTGCCGTTGTGCAGGTTCGCGTCCTCGACGCTGATCGCCAGGCCGAGGCCCGTCCCACCGGACCGTCGCACCCGTGAGGGATCGGACCGCCAGAACCGATTGAAGACGAGCTTCTCCTCCCCCGGCCGCAGACCGACACCCTGGTCACGCACGACGAATGCGGCGGCGTCGTCGTCGGCGCGCAACCGCAGCAGGATCGGTTTGCCCTCGCTGTGGTCGATCGCGTTGGCGAGCAGATTCCGCAGAATACGTTCCACGCGGCGGGGGTCCACTTCCGCGTTGACCGCCTCGTTCGGCAGATCCACGATGAGTTCGGTCGCGGTCTCGCGCGCCAGGTGCCGCACTGTGGACACGGCGGCTCGCGCGCACATGCGCAGATCCAGCTTTTCGGCGGCGAGTTCGGCGACGCCCGCATCGTGCCTGCTGATCTCGAGAAGATCACCGAGCAGGCTCTCGAATCGGTCGAGTTCGGCGACGAGCAGTTCGGACGCTCGTTTGAGCGACGGATCGAGTTCGTCGCTGCCGTCGTGGATCAGGTCCGCGGCCATCCGCACCGTCGTCAGCGGCGTCCGCAGTTCGTGGCTGACGTCCGAGGTGAACCGCTTCTGCAGGTTGCCGTACTCCTCCAATTGGGTGATCTGCCGCGACAGGCTTTCGGCCATCTCGTTGAACGACATCGCCAGCCGGGCCATGTCGTCCTCACCCCGCACCGGCATACGCTCCTTGAGCCGGCCGTCGGCGAAGCGCACCGCGATCCGCGATGCGGACCGGATGGGCAGCACCACCTGACGCGCGACGATCATCGAAATCGCCGCGAGCAGCACCAACAGGACCAGCGCGCCGACGAGCAGCGTTCCGCGCACGAGCGCCAGAGTGCTCTCTTCCCCCGCCAGCGGGAACACCAGGTACAGCTCGAGCGTGCTGATGTTCGACGACGTGGGGCTACCGACGATCAGGGCGGGGCCGGAGTAGCCGTCGGGATCGTCGACGGTCGCGAACTGGTAGGCGATCTGCCCGCTCTGCACGAAGGCGCGCAGGTTCTGGGGGATCTGGTCGGCCGGGCCGCTAGAGGTGGGTGCGCGCGGCCCGTCGCCGGGAACGATGAGCACCGGATCGAATGTACCCGCGACCCCGGTGTCCTCGCCTGCGTCGCTGCCCCGGTTGGTGAGGGTGGCCGCGGCACTCTCGAGCCGCACGACGAGTGATCCGGAGTCGTCGGCACCGGCGAGCTGGCCCTCGACGAGCGCCCGGGAACGTTCCATTTCCTCGGTCGCCGCGTTGATCTTCACGTCGAGCAAGCGGTCGGTAATCTGGCTCGTCAGCACCACACCGAGTACCAGCATCACCACCAGCGACAATGTCAGGGTCGACACCACGACCCGCAGCTGCAGCGACCGACGCCACGTGTGGGCGAGCCAACTGCTGAGCGCACGGGACCACCTCAGCAGCGGCAGAGTCCTCCGAGTGATCCGCCGCCGCAGTCGGTAGGCACGGATCACGGTGGTCCGGCCTTGTAGCCGACACCGCGCACCGTCAGCACAACCTCGGGGTTCTCGGGATCCTTCTCCACCTTCGCGCGCAGGCGCTGCACATGCACATTGACCAGTCGCGTGTCCGCGGCGTGCCGGTAACCCCATACCTGTTCGAGCAGAACCTCGCGGGTGAACACCTGCCGGGGCTTGCGGGCCAACGCGACCAGCAGATCGAATTCGAGCGGGGTGAGTGAGATCAGTTCGTCGCCTCGGCTGACCTTGTGTGCGGGCACGTCGATGGCGATATCGCCGATCGACAGCATCTCGGCGGGTTCCTGCTCGGTGCGCCGCAACCGTGCCCGCACCCGTGCGACGAGTTCCTTCGGCTTGAACGGCTTGACCATGTAGTCGTCGGCGCCCGATTCGAGTCCGAGCACCACGTCCACCGTGTCCGTCTTGGCGGTGAGCATGACGATCGGAACGCCCGAATCGGCGCGCAGGACCCGGCACACGTCGATGCCGTTCATGCCGGGCAGCATGAGGTCGAGCAGAACGAGGTCGGGCCGGATCTCACGCACCGCACCGAGTGCCTGGGTGCCGTCTCCGACGACATAAGGTTCGAAACCTTCGCCCCGCAGGACGATCGTGAGCATCTCGGCCAGCGCGGTGTCGTCGTCGACGACGAGAATCCTCGGCTTCATATCCTCTATCGTGTCACTCCTTCACCGCGTCGAAGCTGATTTGAGATCTGTGCGGCGAGTTGTACCGGATCGGTGTCGGGACCGGCGACCATCCACGGGGACATCCACTTCCGGTGAACCAGCTCGTCGTACACCTCGCCGGTGCGGATCTGGAGTTCGCCGTCGCGTTCGTACGCGTCCCGGTCGCGGGTCGCGTCGGCGACCGCCCGGTCACGTGCTCGTTGCGCCGCGAGCTCGACGGGGACCTTCAGCAACAACTGCAGGTCGGGCACCGGCAACCCGAACCGGTCGAACTCGATCTCGTGCACCCACTCGGCGGCAGATCCCGACGCCCCCTGGCGCCTGCGTGCCGAGGTGTACGCCACGTTCGATGCGACATAGCGATCCAACAGCACGATGTCGTTGTCGGCCACGAGCGCACGCAGTTCGTCGGCCGCATCACGCCGGTCGAGTGCCCACAACAGGGCCATCGCCTCGACACTCGACGCCGTGTCCCCGTGGCGGCCACGCAGCGCTTCGGCACCAAGATCGGCGTGCACCGACCTTCCGTACCGCGGGAAGGCGAGCGTGGCCACTCGGGAACCGGCAGCACGCCAGGACTCGACGAGACCGGCGGACAGTGTCCGCTTTCCTGCCCCGTCGAGTCCCTCGACGACGATGAGAACGCCCATGGTCCGGTTCTCGAAAGTCCGAAATCAGTAGCGGTAGTGCTCGGGCTTGTACGGGCCCTCGACATCGACGCCGATGTACTCGGCCTGTTCCTTCGTCAGCTTGGTGAGTGTGCCACCGAGCGCCTCGACGTGGATCTTCGCGACCTTCTCGTCGAGGTGCTTGGGCAGGCGGTACACCTCGTTGTCGTACTCGTCCGGCTTGGTCCACAATTCGATCTGGGCGATGACCTGGTTCGCGAACGAGTTGCTCATGACGAACGAGGGATGGCCGGTCGCGTTGCCGAGGTTGAGGAGGCGACCCTCCGACAGCACGATGATCGAATGACCGTCGCCGAAGACGAACTCGTCGACCTGCGGCTTGATGTTGATCCGCGTGACCTCGGCGGCCCGCTCGAGGCCCGCCATGTCGATCTCGTTGTCGAAGTGACCGATGTTGCCCAGGATCGCCTGATGCTTCATCTGCTTCATGTGATCGAAGGTGATGATGTCCTTGTTGCCGGTCGAGGTGATCACGATGTCGGCCTTGCCGATGAAATCCTCGACGGTGACGACGTCGTATCCGTCCATCATCGCCTGCAGGGCATTGATCGGGTCGATCTCGGTGACGGACACCCGGGCGCCCTGACCGCGCAGGGCCTCCGCGCAGCCCTTTCCGACGTCGCCGTAGCCGCAGACCATTGCCGCCTTGCCGCCGATGAGGACGTCGGTTCCGCGGTTGATGCCGTCGAGCAGCGAGTGGCGGGTGCCGTACTTGTTGTCGAACTTGCTTTTGGTGACCGAGTCGTTGACGTTGATCGCCGGGAACACCAGTTCACCACCGGCCGCGAGCTGGTAGAGGCGCAGCACGCCGGTGGTGGTTTCCTCGGTGACACCACGTACCGACGCGGCGATCGTGGTCCACTTCGTGGAATCCGCGGCCAGCGACCCGCGCAGGAGCTGCAGGAACACCTGATATTCGGTGGAGTCGCGCTCCTCGTCGGTGGGCGGCACGACGCCTGCCTTCTCGAACTGGGCGCCCTTGAGAACGAGCATCGTGGCGTCGCCACCGTCGTCGAGGATCATGTTCGCGGGGCCGACTTCGGCCGGCCAAGTGAGCATCTTCTCGGCCGCCCACCAGTAGTCCTCGAGCGTCTCACCCTTCCATGCGAACACCGGAACGCCCGTGGGCTCCTCGACGGTGCCGTGCGGCCCGACGACGACCGCGGCTGCCGCGTGGTCCTGGGTGGAGAAGATGTTGCACGACGCCCAACGCACCTCCGCGCCGAGAGAGACGAGGGTCTCGATGAGAACGGCGGTCTGCACGGTCATGTGCAGTGAACCCGAGATGCGCGCGCCCTTCAGCGGCAACACCTCGGCGTACTCGCGACGCAGCGCCATCAGGCCGGGCATCTCGTGCTCGGCCAGCCGGATCTCCTTGCGCCCGAAATCGGCGAGGGACAGGTCGGCGACCTTGAAGTCGATCCCGTTCAGCTGGTCGGCCACGAGCTTGTTGTCGGACACGTGTGGGCGCCTCTCCTGTTGGCAGTCGGTTCGTCGAACAGGCTATACAACCATGCCGACGAGCGCCGCTACCGTACCGGTCGGTCCCGGCGGCGGGTCAGCTCCGTCCGGTGACCTGATCGAGGAACGGGCCGAGCAGATGAGCCATGTCGGCGGCCACGTCGCGGTCCGACTCCGGCGGCATCGCGATATAGCTCATCGCGATACGTACCACCGCTCGCGCCACGATCGTCGCGTCGTTCTCCGATGCCTGGACCCAGCTGCGCTGGAACGTCTCGACGAGCCTGCCCGACGCCCGATCTATCAACGGCGACGAATCGGTCGTGATCAGCCGCAGCAGGTCCGGCTTCGCATCGCCACGCAGCAACGACTGCACCAGCGGATCGGAGCCGCTACCCACCAAGAACGCGGCGAAACCACTCGACAGCGCTGCGCGGGCGTCGCCGACATGCGCGTAGATCGCCTCGTCGACCGCATCGACGAACTGGTCGGCCAGCCGCAGCGCATAGGCCTGAGCCAGCCCCTGACGGGACGAGAACTCGTTGTACAGCGTCTGACGGCTCACCCCGGCGCGACGCGCGACGTCGGTCATGGTGATCGACGGCCAGTCCCGGACGGTCAACAGGTCCCGCATCGCGTCGAGGACCGAGGTACGCAGCAGCATTCGACTCGCCTCGTGGAACTGGACCCGTCGTCGGCCGCCCTCGTCGGGCAGCCCACCGGTCGGGACGTCTGCGGGCGGGGTGCCGTCCGCGGACGGTGTTTCGTGCACGATCGACATGCCGCGACGGTGTCACGCCGTCACACGCGCCGTCAATGCGGCACACGGGACAGGCGGCACACAGGACAGGCGGCACACAGGACAGGCGGCGCACAGGGCAGGCGGCGCACAGAGGAAGCGAGTGGCTGCCGGCTCAGGAGGCGGACGAGGGAACCGGCAGCCTGCCGAGCCGTGCCCGGAACACTTGCGCTCCCGGAGTGAGCGCCGCAACGGTCAGTTCCGGGTCGGCCGCCGAAATCCACACCGCGCATCCCGGTGTCAGTTCGACGCCCGCGTCACCGCACACCACGCGGACCGTTCCCGCTGTGGACAACAGGATCTGCGGACCGCACGGCGCCAGCGTCACCGCGTCGCCCGCCGCCGGTTCCAGCCGCGACAGCGCGAATTCCGGAGCCGGCGTGCAGTAGCCGACTTCGGCACCACCGGACGGGGCGCCACCGGTGGCGACGGCTTCGAGGATGGGTACGTCCGGCGACCGGAAATCCAGGATCTTGAGCAACTCGGGCACATCGACGTGCTTGGGCGTCAGACCACCACGCAGCACGTTGTCGGAGTTCGCCATGATCTCGACACCCATGCCGCTCAGGTAGGCGTGCAGGTTGCCCGCCGCCAGATACAGGCCCTGCCCCGGTTCCAGCGTGATGCGGTTGAGCAACAGGGAGGCGAGCACGCCGGCGTCGCCGGGGTAGGACTCCGCCAATTGCAGGACGGTTCGCACTTCCTCGGCGAAAACCCGCGGGCGTGCGCTCGTCGCCAGGTAGGTCACGCAACCGTCGAGTACACGGGGCAACAGCGATATGAGCACCCGCGGCGGCAATGTGATCCAGGTCGTGAACAGAGCACGCAACCCGTCCGAGTCGGGCTGTCCGGCCAGTAGGCCCACATAGGGGTCCAGTTCCGGCACGCCCAGCGCCTCGAGCAGTTCCACGGTGCGACGGGCGTCGCGGAATCCGGCGAGTGCCTCGAACCGGGTGAGCGCAACCACGAGTTCCGGCTTGTGGTTCGGATCACGGTAGTTGCGGATCGGCGAATCGAGCGGCACACGCAGATCCTGCTCACGGGCATAGCCCTGCGCCGCCTGAACGGCACTCGGATGCGCCTGCAAGGACAGCGGTTCCTCCGCGGCCAGCAATTTGAGCAGGAACGGCAGCCTGGCACCGAACTGCTCGACGGCTCCCGATCCGAGTTGATGCTCCGGGTCGGACTCGACGATGTCGAGCAACGAAACAGCAGTGCCCCCGTTCTCCGAGACCACCCGCGCAGGATCGGCCGGATGTGCGCCGAACCACAGTTCCGCCTCCGGATGATCGGAGGGAACCGTGCGTCCGCACAACTCCGAGATCGCGGTGCGCGAACCCCAGGCGTAGGAGCGCAGCGCACCTTCGAGTCGGTGCACTATCGCCCCCCGGCCAGACGCAGATACGCAGCGGCCATCTCCATACGCGCGGCGAGCACCACAGCCTGCTCCATCGGTGGGGGAACCGTCCGCGATTCTGCTTCCCCCACCACGGACACCAATTCCAGATCCGGCAATGCCGCCGCACGACGCTGCGCGGCTCGTCGATCGTCGTCCGTGCTGAGCACGAACACCCGCACCGGCGCCTCCGGGATCGGCCCGTCGAACTGCTCGTCGTGGAAGAAGGGGTCGTACGGTTCACCGGTACCGGTGACGGTGTCGGACAATCGGTCCCGCGCGGCGAGCACATCGGGCAGCGCCGCCGCCGTCGCGACGATTCCCGCACCGAGCAGCAGCATCTCCGCACCGTGGCGGGCGAGGACGACCGTCGCGGGCGAATCCCCGGCGAGCGTGACCCGCCGCGACTGCATCCGCACCGCCAGTGCCTTCGCCGGATTGTGGAACACCTCGTTGGACGGATGGTTGCGGCTGGATTCGGCGTCGACGGCGTCGGCGAGCTCGGCCAACTCCGGCACGTGTGCCTGCACGCGGGTCGCGGCCATCGCTGTCAGCACCGCGCAGAACACCGCGACATGGCGCGCCAGCGCATATGCGGACGGGACCCGGATACGGGGAGGCAGCAGTACCGCTCGTCCGGCGGCAGCTGCACGGATCGGCCCCTCGTCGGGTGCGTCGACGACGACCTCGGCGCTGCGCTGCAGCCCCGCGGCAACAGATTCGACGAGCGCGGGATCGCCGGCGTCGTCGCCGGCGACCACTACCACGTCGAGTGGGCCGACCCAGGTCGGTGTGGTGGGTGCGGTGACGAGCGGCACTGCCGCACGGCCGGTCAGCAGCGCGACGACCAGTTCAGCGGCCCGCGCGGATCGGGCGTCCGAACCGACGAAGACGACGCTACGCGGATGCACATCGTGCAACCGGTCCAGCACATGCTCGTCGATCGCGGCAGCCGTCGCACGGATCTGCGCGCCGCCGAGCGCCGACATGCGCAGGATTCCGTCGGTGTCGACAGCGATCAGCGCGCCGGCGTCATCGAAGTCGAACAGCGGCGAGGGAGCGGTCATCACTGCACCACCTTCCTTCGGCCGTTCCGGCCGCCCCGGCCGTACCCGATGTGGCAGACCGGGCACAGTCGATTATCCCTGTCACGAACTGTTCCGTCACGAACGTACGATGGCCAGGATTTCCGTCGCCAACGAGTCGACCTCCTCCGCTGTGCGTGCCTCGACATTGAGACGCAACAGCGGTTCGGTGTTGGAAGCACGCAAGTTGAACCACGCATCGCCGTGCAGGTTCACGGTGACCCCGTCCAGGTGGTCCACCGATTCGGTGCGGTCCGCGAATGCCGCGAGAACAGCGTCGGTGCGGGCGGCGGCGTCGCCGACCGTCGAGTTCAGCTCACCCGACGCGGCGTACCGCTCGTAGGAACTCATGAGTTCGGACAGCGGGCGCTCCTGCCCACCGAGCGCGGCCAGCACGTGCAGCGCCGCAAGCATCCCGGAATCGGCTCCCCAGAAGTCCCGGAAGTAGTAATGCGCCGAGTGCTCGCCACCGAAGATCGCTCCGGTCTCGGCCATCTGTTGCTTGATGAACGAATGGCCGACGCGGGTGCGGACCGGCTCACCACCGAGTTCGGTGACAAGTTCGGGAACCACCCGCGACGTGATCAGGTTGTGGATGATGGTGGCCCCCGGCTCCTTTGCGAGCTCCCTGGTCGCGACCAGGGCCGTGACCGCCGACGGGGTGACCGGCTCGCCGCGCTCGTCGACGACGAAACAACGGTCGGCGTCGCCGTCGAATGCCAGGCCGAGGTCCGCGCCCGACTCACGCACCAACTTCTGCAGGTCGACGAGGTTCGCGGGGTCGAGGGGGTTGGCTTCGTGGTTGGGGAAGGTGCCGTCCAGTTCGAAGTACAACGGCACCAGGTCGAGAGGAAGATCACCGAACACCGCAGGCACCGTGTGACCGCCCATGCCGTTTCCTGCGTCCACCGCGACCGTCAACGGGCGCAGTGCACTCAGATCGACCAGGCCGCGGACGAAGGACGCGTACTCGTCGAGCACGTCGCGTTCGGTGACCGTGCCGACAGCACCCTCGTAGGAGGGCACCCCGGACACCAGTTCGGCGGCAATGGTGCCGAGACCGGTGTCCTGTCCGACGGGCTTGGCGCCGGCACGGCACAGCTTGATTCCGTTGTAGCGAGCCGGGTTGTGGCTGGCGGTGAACATGGCGCCGGGGGCGTCGAGGAGGCCGGAGGCGAAGTACAGCTGGTCGGTCGAGGCGAGCCCGATATACACGACGTCCAGGCCTTGCGCGGTGACGCCGTCGGCGAATGCACGGGACAGGTCGGGAGAGGATTCACGCATGTCGTGACCGATGACGATCCGGTTCGCGGGACGTTCGGTGTCGCGCACCAGCCGAGCGAACGACGCACCGACCTCGCGAACGAAGTCCGCGTCGATCAGGTCGCCGACCACGCCCCGAATGTCGTACGCCTTGATGACGGCGGCCACGGACTCGGCAGATCTCGCCATTGTTCTCGCTCCTGATCGTCGTAACCTACGCGCGCCACCGTTGGCAGCGCAGCAGCGATCAGCCTAGTGGAGTGATCAGGCAGTGGAGCGATCAGGCAGTGGGGTCCGGGAGCACACGCAGGTGCCCGCGACGGCCGGTACGGTTCGCCTGCGCGGCGATCGGCCGCGGTGTGGAATCAACCTCACGGGAATCGCCGCGCACGTGGCCACGATCACCCAGGCCTGCCTCCCGTACGGCCTCGGCGAGAGCAGTCAGGTCGTCTTCGTCCGGTGTTCCCGACGAGAAGGCACCTTCGTACCGAACCAGTTCCCAACCCTTCGGCGCGGTGATCCGCGAGCCGTGCAACTCACACAGGTCCCACGAGTGGGGCTCGGCGACGGTGGCCAGCGGGCCGACGACCGCCGTGGAATCCGAGTACACGTAGGTCAGCGTCGCACCAGCAGGGTTCTTGCACCCAGGCCGGCAGCATCGACGCAGTGTTCTCACGAATGGGAGCGTAGCGCGCCCGCCGCGCCCCGACTATCCGGACACACCGGATCAGCGCAATTCGAATTTCGTGTCGTACTGTCGCGTGCATGCCTCGCGTTCGCCGATCCAGCCCCGTGACGTCCCGATCCGTCGCGCGTCGTGGACGCGGAATCCGCGGCCCGATGTTCCCGCACGACCTGCCGGTATGGCGCTCGCGCGCCGAAAAATTCGACCAGCTCGTACTCGGTGCGTTCGCACCGATCGACGCACACTGGCACGACCGCCTCACGAAACTCGATATCGCGGTCGACGAGGTTCCGAAGATCCGGGCACTGGATCCGGACTCGGTGAATTGGCCCGACGAGGTCGTCGCCGACGGCCCGGTGCCGCTGTCGCGCCTCGTCCCCGCCGGCATCGACCGTCGCGGCGCTGCCACCAGGGCGCGCATCGTCCTGTTCCGCCGACCGCTCGAGTTGCGTGCGCAGGATCCCGACGATCTGACCGATCTGGTCCACGATGTCCTCGTCCACCAGGTCGCTACGTATCTGGGTGTCGAACCCGAGGTGGTCGATCCGGAACTGGGCGATCCCGGCGAGGACTGATCGGTGCGCCCGTCCGTTCCGACCCGGCCGACCTGCTCCGGAACGGTGTGAGGGCCGGAAAC
>NZ_JBAQXC010000303.1:0-35030 GCF_049299235.1 Rhodococcus sp. (in: high G+C Gram-positive bacteria)
GGCCGTATCGCGTTCGGGTTCCGTACCCCGGAGAACCAACGCCGCCGGGTACGGTGGGCCTGCACTCGTCGATCACGTCGGGTCGCACCCAGCCGGCGCCAATGCCACTGCTAACTGCGAAGAGCCGACAAAGGATTCAAGTCCACATCCGTTCCCGATCTCGAGCGATCGACGGGACTGAACCGGTCGAGCCTGTACAACACGTTCGGTAACAAGCACGGACTTTTCGGTGCCGCAGTGCAGGACTACCTCGACCGGGTGGTGCGACCGCGACTGCGGATCCTGACCGACGAACCCACCTCCCCCTACGCAGCCTCCCACTACTACCGGAGCGTTGCCGCGGCCATCACATCCCTGCCCGAGAACGACCCCGGCCGCGGGCACCACCGTGGAGCAACTGGCGGAATGGCCCGCAGCACGGAACCCGCGCGATTCCGGCCTTCGTACGGATTGAGCTCCGGCTCAGCGAATTCCGTGTCGCGAATGCACCTGTCCGGCAGGCGGATTTACCGACGGAAGGGGCGGCGGCTGCCGGTCGAACCACGGCCGGGCCTGCTCGAGTTGCGCGGCGAGCGTCAGCAGCAACCCCTCACCGCCGAGTGGCGCCACGAACTGCACCCCGAGCGGCAATCCCGCCGCCGTCCAGTACAGCGGCACCGAGATCGCCGGGCGTCCGGTGATATTCGCCAGTTGTGTATAGGGAGTCCGGCCCAGATTGTCGTCGACGATCGAATCCAGAATCCCCCCGAGACGGGCCAGACGCGCGAGCCGGCCGGTGACGAGCAGCCGGCTCAGCATCCGCATCACCGGCGGGGTCGTCAATTCGCCGACGCGTACCGGCGGCGACGCCAACGTCGGGGTGAGCAGCAGATCGTATCGTTCGTGGAAAGCCACCAGCCCCTGCGTGTAGCCGTTCCACCGTTCCAGGGCAGCAAGGTAGTCCGGCGCCGATACCGATCGGCCGACAGCCGCGAGCACACGGGTGTCGAGTTCGAAACTGCCCGGCCCGCACCCGGTCCGGCGGCGAGCGTCGTCGACCTCCCGGGACAGCGACGCGAACCACATCGTCAGGAAATCCGTCGCCAGACGCCGCTCGTCGATCCCGGTCGTGGCGGGCTCGACGTGGTGCCCGAGTTCGTCGAGCAACGCGACCGCATCGTCGACAGCCGCGACCGCTTCCCGGTCGACGGGGGTCCCCAACGGTGACGCGGTCGCGTACCCGATGCGCAGGCGCCGCGGCGGACGACTCGCCGCCACCGTGTACGACTCGTCGGCGCGGGCACCGAGATACGGACCGGTCGGGTCGGGGCCCGCGATGACATCGAGCATCGCCGCCGCATCCCGCACCGAGCGGGTGACGACGCCGTTGGTGACCGCACCGTGCAGCGGTTCACCGACGGCGGGGCCGCTGGGCACCACACCGCGTCCCGGTTTGAGTCCGACGAGTCCGCAGCACGCCGCGGGAATGCGAATGGACCCGCCGCCGTCGTTCGCGCCTGCGGCGGGCACTACCCCCGCTGCGACCGCCGCGGCGGAGCCACCCGACGACCCGCCCGGTGTGTGCGCCGGATTCCACGGGTTGCGGGTCGGCCCGTTCGCTTCGGGTTCGGTGATGTTCTTCGCCCCGAACTCCGGGGTGTTCGTCTTGCCGAACACCACCAGACCGGCGCCGAGCCACCGGTCGACGACGAGCGCGTTGCGGGCGGCGGGAATCGCGGCGAGAGCCCGACTGCCGCTGCCGGTCGGGGTGCCCACCACGTCCTGTGCCAGGTCTTTCACCAGGAACGGGACCCCGGCGAAACGCCCGGTGAGTGCACTCCGGGCGCGGGTGCGGGCTCGCTGATCGAGCCGGTAGACCACGGTGTTCAAGACCGGATCGACGGCACCCAGCCGCGTGATCGCCGCGTCGAGCAGTTCCTCGGCACCGACCTGGCCGTCTGCGACGAGTTCGGCCAGTCCCACCGCGTCGTGACGCCGATAGTCGGAGTAGTCCACCGCGCTCTCCCTCGTGCTCGCCCCTCGTACTCACCGAAGGCTGCCGGGTCAGGACCCGGCGTCCGCGCCTTCCGGAAAGTCGCCCGACTTCTTACGGGCGATGTCTTCGAGGGCGGCGATGTACTCGGCGCGCTGCGCCGCACCGGCCTCCCAATCGGCCCGCCGGTTCTTCACCGCCTTCGCCGGTGATCCGACGGCGATGCTGAAATCCGGGATGTCCCCCTTGACCACCGCGTGCGCCCCGAGCACGCAGCCGCGACCGACGCGGGTGCCCCGCAGCACGGTGACCTTCGCGGCGATCCACGTGTCCGGGCCGATCCGGACCGGGCTCTTGACGATGCCCTGATCTTTGATCGGGTAGGTCACGTCTTCCGTGCGGTGGTCGAAGTCGCAGATGTAGCACCAGTCCGCGACGAGCGTCGACGCACCGATCTCGATGTCGAGATACGTGTTGACGACGTTGTCCTTGCCGAAGACCACCTTGTCGCCGATGCGCAGCGACCCCTCGTGGCAGCGGATGGCATTGCCGTCGCCGATGTGCACCCACCTGCCGATCTCGAGCCGGGACAGTTCCGGGGTCGAATGGACCTCGACGTTCTTCCCGAGGAAGACCATGCCGCGCAGGATCACGTGTGGGTTCGCGAGTTTGAACTTCGCGAGCCGGTAGTACCGCACCAGGTACCACGGTGTGTACGCCTTGTTCGCCAGCATCCACCGCAGCGAGTCGACGGTCAGGAATTTCGCCTGGTCCGAATCCCGTCGACGCGAACCGCGCCACCTCGTGCGCAACGGTGCGCCCCACATGCTCGTCATAACATGCCAGCGTACGGTCAGCCTCGTGCGGAGGGCACGCGGCCCGGCCCGATAGGGTGATCGATCGTATCCTTCGGGCCTGAGGAGAGATGTGTGATGCGGGGTGTCCTGCGGACGGCAGTGCTGACACCGGCGGCGGTGCTGACAGCGACGGCGGCACTCGCGCTGAGCGGATGCGCCGGCGGCACCGAGCCGATCGACATTCTCTCCGCGGGGGGATGGCCCGGCCGCTATTCCGACGCCCGCAACAGCAGCACTTCCGCCGCGGACGGACTGCCGGACGTCTCGCCCGCCTGGACCCGATCCGTCGGCGGCACGATCGGGTCACCCCCGTCGATCTCGGCGAGCGGGCAGATCTTCGTCAGCGCCTCCACCGACGCCGGGTGCAACCTGTTCTCGTACCAGTTGGACACGGGTCGCAAACGCTGGTGCACCCGGATCGCACCGGGAGTCAGCGTGGCCACACCGGTCGCCGATTCCGTCGCCAACGTCTACATCGGCGAGGAAGGCGGGATGTACTCGTTCAACGAGCACGGTCAGCGGCGCTGGCGCATCCCGGTCAGCGGCACACCGCGCAGCGCACAGTTCACCGGCGACGGCAACCTGCTGGTGGTCACGCACTTCGGGCAGGTCACTGTGGTGGACACCCAGACCGGCCGCCTCGTCGCGCCGATCTACGACCTGGTGCGCGTGCCCACGGTGACGGACGGCACGGACGTGCCGCGCAATACCCCCGATCATGGTCTGGCCGCGTGTTTCGGCGGTTCTCCCGACTGCCCGGTCGCGACGACGCCCGCGGTGGATCTCGCAACCGGGCGCATCCTTGTCACCCTGTGGCGCCCGGGTGCGGATCGTGCGGCGCTGGTGGCGTTGCGCTACACCGGCGGCGACGACGCGCGGATCGCCGCGGAATGGTCGCTCGACGATCTGCCGGGCGGCGCGGTCACGAGTCCGGTGCTCTCCGCGGACGGCACGACGGCGTACGTGCACGACGGCGACGGCACCCTGTGGGCGATCGACACCGCGTCCGGATCGGCGCGCTGGAGCCACGATCCGGGATACGTCACGTCGACAGGGCCGGCGGTGACCGCGGACGGGACGATCCTGCTCGCCGGTGGCAGCGCGGACGGTCCGCTCGTGGCACTGCGTGATGCCGGGGATCACACCGAAACCCTGTGGGAACGTGACGATGTGCGCCAACTCGGTGCCGTCGCGGCCGCCGCGGACGGGGTGGCCTACACGGTGGCCCGGGCACCGGACGGTCTCGCCGCACTCGTCTTCGACACTTCCGACGGCACCACTCTCGATCAGGAAACCCTGTCCGGGGCATCCGGTTTCGCGGTCGGTACCGCGATCGGTCCGGGCGGGGAACTGCTGGCGACCACACTGCTCGGGGATCTCTACACGCTGCGTTGACCACGCCGGGTGCCGGGCGACCCGGTGACCGGGTCCCGCTCACCGATCGGCGGGTCCGGGGGTATAGGGAACCGCGGGGGCCCGGTACTCGTCGATGTCGAGGGCACGGCCGGCCTGAGGGAAGGCACGTTGGGCGCAGTCGGCGCGGTCGCATACCTTGCAGCCGGCACCGATCGGGACGGTCGTGCCGGGATCGTCGAGGTTCAGCCCCCGCGCGTAGACAAGTTTGTGTGCGTGGGTGAGATCGCAGCCGAGCCCGACGGCGAAACTCCGCGACTGGGAGAGGTATCCGCCGGTGGCGTGTTCGTCGGTGGTGCGTGCGATCCACAGGTATTTGCGGCCGTCGGGCATCTGCGCGACCTGGGTGCGGACCCGGCCCGGGGTGGAGAAGGTGTCGTGGACGATCCACAACGGGCAGCTTCCACCGACGCGGGAGAAGTGGAACGCGGTGGCCGATTGCCTCTTCGAGATGTTCCCGGCCTTGTCGGTGCGGACGAAGAAGAACGGCACCCCGCGTTGCCCGGGACGTTGGAGGGTCGACAGGCGGTGGCAGACCGTTTCGAATCCGACCTCGAAGGTGTTGCCGATCAGGTCGATGTCATAGTGCAGTGCTTCGGCGGTGTGCAGGAACCGGGTGTAGGGCAGCGTGAGCGCGCCGGCGAAGTAGTTGGCCAGACCGATGCGGGCGAGCGCCGCCGACTCCGGAGACAGGGTCACGGCGGCAGCGACGAGCGCGTCGATGGCAGGTTTCTGGGTGAGGAACGCCAGGTGGGTCGCCAACTGGAAGCAGCGCTGACCGTGAGTGAGCCGACGTGCGAGAGCCAGGGTCCTGGTGGCCGGGTCGTAACTGCGTTTCGGTCCGGGAGCTCCGGGCGGGTCGGTGCGGATCCGCACGGTGATCGCGTGTTCGTCGCGCAGCAGCCGCGCCAGTTGCAGATCCAGACCACCGAGCGACAACTCCCGGGACTCGAACATCCGTTCTGCGGCATCGTCGAGTTCGGCGATGTGATTGCGCCGATCGTAGAAGAAGTCCCGCACGTCCTCGTAGGGCATCGGCACCTGGGGCCGGGTCGCGGTGCCGTCGTGTGCCGGTGACAGTCGTTCGACTTGTTCGTTGGCGCCGCGCAACCGTCGATGCATGGCGACCAGCGCTCGTGCTGCGGCGGGATGGCGGGTGACGAGATCGTCGATCTCCGCCGGGCCGGTATCGACCGTGTCGGCATGGTCGGCGAACACGTCCTGCAGGCCGGCGACCAACCGGGCATCGCTGTCGACGGCGAAGAACGCCATGTCCAGATCGAAGGTCGAATTCAGGCGCAGCAGCACCGGCACGGTCAAAGGCCGTTGATCGTTTTCCAGCTGGTTGACGTAGCTGGTGGACAACTGCAACGTCCGGGCCAGAGCGGTCTGCGTCAGGCCCTGCTCCTCACGCAACCGGCGTAGCCGGGCACCCGCATACAGCTTCTGCATGCGCCGAACCTAACAGTACCGACTTTCGCAACTTACGCAGTTTCGGTGGAAGTGTTACGCACAAATACTCCTGTGCAAGGCATTTCCTCCTTGGCACGGTGTGCATAGCGTGCAAAACGACTGTGATGCCCGCATGGAAGGTTGTGCAAGTGAAAACCCATCTCGTTCGCACCCGCCGCTCCGCCGAAGAGTTCCCCCGGCACGAACACCTCGCCTGGAAGATCGCCGAAGTCGCCACCGACCCGGTCGAGGTGCCGGCCGAGACCTCCGAGATGATCGTCAACCGGATCATCGACAACGCATCCGTCGCCGCGGCCTCGTTGACCCGGCGTCCGGTCACGAATGCCCGCGCGCAGGCCCTCACCCATCCCTACTCCCCCGGCTCCACCGTGTTCGGTATCGGCGGAACCTTCGCACCCGAGTGGGCGGCATGGGCCAACGGTGTCGCCGTGCGCGAACTCGACTTCCACGACACGTTCCTCGCTGCCGAATACTCACATCCGGGCGACAACATCCCCCCGATCCTGGCGGTCGCCCAGCACACCGGACGTAGCGGCTCGGATCTGATCCGCGGACTGGCGACCGGCTACGAAATCCAGGTCGATCTGGTGCGCGCACTCTGCCTGCACGAGCACAAGATCGATCACGTCGCCCACCTCGGCCCGTCCGCCGCAGCCGGCATCGGCACTCTCCTCGGCCTCGACACCGACACCGTCTACCAGGCGATCGGTCAGGCCCTGCACACCACAACCGCGACCCGCCAGTCCCGCAAGGGCGAGATCTCGAGCTGGAAGGCGTACGCACCCGCATTCGCCGGAAAAATGGCCGTCGAAGCCGTGGACCGCGCACTACGCGGCGAGGGCGCACCGTCACCGATCTGGGAAGGCGAGGACGGCGTCATCGCCTGGCTGCTCGGCGGCCCCGACGCCGAATACCACGTGCCGCTGCCCGGACCCGGCGAAGCCAAACGTGGCATCCTCGACACGTACACCAAGGAGCATTCGGCCGAATACCAGAGCCAGGCCCCGATCGACCTGGCCCGCCGGATGCGCGAGCGCATCGGCGATCTGGATCGGATCGCGTCGATCGTGCTGCACACCAGCCACCACACTCACGTGGTGATCGGCACCGGCTCGAACGATCCGCAGAAGTTCGACCCGAAGGCCAGCCGCGAAACACTCGATCACTCGGTGATGTACATCTTCGCCGTCGCACTGCAGGACGGAACCTGGCACCACGAGCGTTCCTACGCCCCCGAACGCGCTCAGCGGCCGGACACCATCGAACTGTGGAACAAGATCTCCACGGCCGAGGACCCGGAGTGGACACGCCGCTACCACTCGACCGACCCGGACGAGAAGGCGTTCGGTGCCCGCGCCGAGGTGACCCTGACCAGCGGCGAGGTCATCGTCGACGAACTTGCCGTCGCCGACGCCCATCCGCTGGGGGCACGCCCGTTCGCACGCGACCAGTACATCGCCAAGTTCCGCACCCTCGCCGAGGGCGTCGTCGCACCCGCCGAACAGGACCGCTTCCTCGACGCCGCGCAACGCACCCCCGACCTGGCCGCCGGTGAACTGAACCAGCTCACCTTCACCGTGTCCGACGAGGTACTCGCCCGCGCACCGAAGTCGCCGAAGGGACTATTCTGACATGTCCGGACTTATCGCCGCCGCGACCTCGGCAACCGACAAGCGCGTCGCATTCCGTGCATCGCTGACCTCGGAGAAGATCACTCGCCTGCCCGGGGCGATCAATCCGTTGACCGCCAAGCTGATCCAGGAGATCGGGTTCGAAGGCGTCTACATCTCCGGCGGCGCGTTCTCCGCGGCACTGGGCCTGCCCGACATCGGGTTGACCACGCTCACCGAAGTGTCCGCGCACAGCGCCCAGATCGCGCGCTCCACCGACCTGCCGGTCCTGGTCGACGCGGACACCGGATTCGGTGAGCCGATGTCGGCAGCCCGCACCGTGACCGTGCTCGAGGATGCCGGTGTCGCCGGCTTGCATCTCGAGGACCAGGTCAATCCCAAACGCTGCGGTCACCTCGACGGCAAGGCCATCGTGACCGCCGACGAGATGATCCGGCGCCTGTGTGCCGCGGTCGCGGCACGACGGGACCCGAACTTCGTGATCTGCGCCCGCACCGACGCAGCAGCAGTCGACGGCATCGACGCCGCGATCGAGCGGGCGAAGGCGTACGCCGACGCCGGGGCCGACCTGATCTTCACCGAAGCTCTGCACACGACCGCCGATTTCGAGAAGTTCCGCGCAGCCCTGGACACCCCTCTGCTCGCGAACATGACCGAATTCGGCAAATCCGCGCTCATCCCGGCGCAGGTACTCGAGAGCATCGGCTACAACGCGGTGATCTACCCGGTCACGACCCTGCGGTTGGCGATGGGCGCGATCGAGCACGGCCTTCGGGTCATCCACGCAGAGGGCACTCAGGAAACCGTCGTGGACCAGATGCAGACACGATCACGCCTGTACGAACTTCTCGAATACGAACGCTACAACGAGTTCGATTCCGGCATCTTCAATTTCGCACTGAGCAGGAGCCAGTAATGACAGCTTCTCACCACGGTTCGGGGATCACCGAGACCGCTGTCCCCACCATCTACAAGGGCCTCGCCGGCGTCGTCGTCGACACCACCGCCATCTCCAAGGTGGTGCCCGAGACCAATTCGTTGACCTACCGCGGCTACGCGGTGCAGGATCTGGCAGCGCACTGCAGTTTCGAGCAGGTCGCGTACCTGCTGTGGAACAGCGAACTGCCCACCGTCGCACAGCTCGAACTCTTCTCTCAGCGCGAGCGAGCCCATCGCCGCGCCGACCGGTCCCTGCTGGCGCTGGTCGCGAAGATGCCCGAGAACTGCCATCCGATGGATGTGGTGCGCACCGCGATCAGCTTCCTCGGCGCCGAGGACCCGCAGGAGTGGGACAACGATCCGAAGGCCAACCGCGAGAAGGCCCTTCGTATGATGGCGGTGCTGCCGACGATCGTCGCTGCCGACCATCGACGTCGCCGCGGACTCGACCCGATCGCACCGCACCATTCGCTGGGATTCGCCGAGAACTTTCTGAACATGTGCTTCGGGACGATTCCCGACCCGGCGATCGTGAAGGCGTTCGAGGTGTCACTGATCCTGTACGCAGAGCACAGTTTCAATGCCTCGACGTTTGCCGCACGGGTCGTCACCTCCACCCTGTCCGACATCTACAGTGCCGTCACCGCAGCGATCGGCACCCTGAAAGGCCCCCTGCACGGTGGCGCCAACGAGGCCGTCATGCACGACATGCTCGAGATCGGCGAGCCCGCACGCGCCGAGGAGTGGTTGCGCGGCAAACTCGCCCGCAAGGACAAGGTCATGGGCTTCGGCCATCGGGTCTACAAGCACGGCGACTCCCGGGTTCCGACGATGCGACAGGCATTCCTCGACGTCGCCGCGCACACCGGTGGCGAGAAGTGGGTGCAGATGTACGACATCCTCGAGAAGATCATGGGCGATGCCACCGGAATCAAGCCGAACCTCGACTTCCCCACGGGCCCTGCCTATTACCTGATGGGATTCGATATCGAGGTGTTCACCCCGATCTTCGTCATGAGCCGGATCACCGGCTGGACCGCGCACATCATCGAACAGGGCGAATCCAACGCCCTGATCCGCCCGCTCAGCGAATACACCGGCGTACCGCAGCGCTCGGTCGTCGCCTGAGCCCACCGACTGCACTCCGGGGCGAGGGTTATCGCCGTCATCGTCTCCTGCGCCCCGGAGTGCACTCATCGGATCACAATCCGGCGCGCACCCGCTTCGCGGCGGCCACCATGTTGCGTAGCGACGCCTCGACCTCGACCGGCCCGCGTGTCTTCAGGCCACAGTCAGGATTGACCCACAAGCGCTCGGCAGGAACAGCTTTCAGAGCCTCACCCAAGGAAGCGACGATCTCGTCGACGCCCGGAACCCGGGGCGAGTGAATGTCGTAGACACCGGGACCGACACCCAGGTCGAACCCTACGGCGTTCAGATCGTCCAGTACCTCCATGTGCGAGCGTGCCGCCTCGATCGAGGTCACATCGGCGTCGAGGTTCGCGATCGCATCGATCACCTCACCGAACTCCGAATAGCACAGATGGGTGTGGATCTGCGTGGCATCCGCGACACCGGACGTGGCAAGACGGAACGATCCGACAGCCCAGTCGAGATATGCCGGTTGATCGGCGGCACGCAACGGAAGCAGTTCGCGCAGTGCCGGCTCGTCGACCTGGACGATACGAATCCCGGCGTCCTGCAGATCGACGGTCTCGTCGCGAATGGCCAGGGCAACCTGATTCGCGGAATCGGCGAGCGGCTGATCGTCCCGCACGAACGACCAGGCCAGAATCGTCACGGGACCGGTGAGCATGCCCTTGACGAGACGGTCCGTCAGAGACTGCGCGTAGGTGATCCAGTCGACGGTCATCGCAGCGTTCCGGCGAACATCGCCGTAGAGGATCGGCGGGCGCACGCATCGACTGCCGTAGGACTGGACCCAACCGTTGTCGGTGGCGAAGAACCCGTCCAACTGCTCGGCGAAGTACTGCACCATGTCGTTGCGTTCCGGCTCACCGTGCACCAGCACGTCGATGTCGAGCTTCTCTTGCAATGCAACGACATCGGCGATCTCGCCGCGCATACGGTCGAGGTACTGCGCGTCGGTGATCTCGCCCTTGCGCAGGGCGGCACGTGCGACCCGGATCTCCCGCGTCTGCGGGTACGAACCGATCGTCGTGGTCGGGAGCAGCGGCAGGTTCAGCCCGGCCTGCGCCCGGCGACGCTCATCGGCCGGGGATCTGCCCGAACCGGAGGCCACGATCGATTCCAGGCGTGCCCGCAGGGCCTGGTCGTGCAACCGGGAATCGGCGGCTCGGGTTTCCCGTGCGGCGCGATCGAGCGCGAGCCGCCCTTCGACGGCGTCCCGGCCCTGTGTCAGTGCGGTAGCCAGGGTTACCACTTCCTGGATCTTCTCCGACCCGAACGCCAGCCACGAACGCAGGGCTGCGTCCAGGTTCTGTTCCGCGTCGAGCGTGTAGGGCACGTGCAGCAGCGAGCACGAGGTCGACACCGCGAGCGAACCGGTGCTGCCGAGCAGCGTTCCCAGCGTGGTCAGGGCCTGCTCGAGGTCGGTGCGCCAGATGTTCCGGCCGTCGACGACACCGGCGACGAGGTGCTTACGCGCCAGTTCGGGGATCGCGGCGAGTTCGTCGGCCCCGGCGACGAAGTCGACGGCGAGTCCCTCGACGTCCGTCGCGGCCAATGCGGGCAGTGCCTCACCGAGGCTGCCGAAGTACGAGGCGAGAAGAATCGCGGGACGCGTCTCGACGGCAGCAAGTTGATCGTAAACCCTTTTGGCGACCGCGATTTCGTCTGCGGTTCGATCCGCGACCAGGGCGGGTTCGTCGATCTGGACCCACTCCGCGCCGGCGTCGTGGAGCTGCCCGAGCAGGTCCGCGTACAGGGGCACGAGTTCGTCGACCCGATCGAGCAGCGGGGCATCGGAACCGACCGCCTTCGACAGCAGCAGGAAGGTGACGGGGCCGATGACCACCGGCCGCGCCGGCACACCGAGCTCGAGTGCTTCACCGACTTCGGCGATCACCTTCGACAAATCGAGCGTGAACACCGTCGACGGGGTGATCTCCGGGACCAGGTAGTGATAGTTCGTGTCGAACCACTTGGTCATCTCCAGTGGTGTCACGTCGTCGGTGCCGCGGGCGGCGGCGAAGTACCGATCGAGTTCGTCGGTGATCCCCGAAACCCGTTCGGGCAGTGCACCGAGCATCACAGCGGTGTCGAGCAACTGGTCGTAGTACGAAAACGTGTTGACCGGGATCGAGTCGAGTCCGGCGTCGCGAAGCTCGGTCCATGCCTGTAGGCGCAGGTCGGCACCGACCGCTGCCAGGGCCTCGGCGTCGATGCGGCCGCCCCAATAGGCTTCGACTGCCTTCTTGAGTTCACGGTTGGGACCGATACGAGGGGAGCCCAGTACGGTCGCGGTGAATGTGGTGGTCACGTGAGTGTCTCCATGTGCATGTACGGGGTGACCCACCACCGGCGAAGCGGTAAACCCCTCGATGCCCCGAAACGCACATGCGACGACACGAGTGGGTCTACTCGCCCGTTCCCCGAGGCGGTGGACCGCCGGATGCGGCGCACCCGACACAGCAGGCAGGTCTTCGGACTCGCGGGCATCCGGTACGAATACCGGTCCTAGTGGCCGTCGCTTCCCGGACCTTCGGTCCAGTGCTGATGACGGCGGTCGTTCCCACTCACCGCTGCGGGACAGTCCCGGATTCTCACCGGGTTCCCTCTCACATACCCGACCGAGGGCCGGGGATGCTTCGACGCCGCGCTGATCTTCGGGGCTCCTCATGACCAGGACAGGCGAACCAACTGCGTGCGCCAGCATAGCGGCGACCGCCACGTCGCCGTCGGGTGGGTTCCCGCGGCGCGTGGTCGCGGGACCGTCACTCCGGCGGCTGCCACACCGATGTTCGTGTCATGCCTGCCGCACGGCCCTTGCCGGAGATGACGAGCGCCATCTTGCGGGATGCCTCGTCGATCATTTCGTCGCCGAGCATCGCGGCACCGCGCGATCCGCCGGCCGCCGAGGTGCACCATTCGTAGGCGTCGAGGATGTCCTCGGAATGGTCGTAGTCGGCCTGCGCGGGACTGAACGTTTCGTTGATCACGTCGACCTGGGTGGGGTGCAGCACCCACTTCCCGTCGAATCCGAGGGCTGCGGCACGGCCGGCGACCCGGCCCAGTCCGTCGAGGTCCTTGATCGCGAGGTAGGGGCCGTCGATGGCCTGCTTGTCGCGGGCACGGGCCGCCATGAGGATGGACATCAGGATGTGGTGGTAGGCGTCACCGACGTCGTATCCGGGTGGTTGTTCGCCGACGACGAGGGATTTCATCTGGATCGACGCCATGAAGTCGGCGGGTCCGAAGATCAGGGTTTCGATGCGGTCGCTGGCCTGCGCGATGTCGTTCAGTGCGAGCAGGCCCGACGCGGTTTCGATCTGCACTTCGATGCCGATGCGGCCGACGTCGAGTCCCGTGGACTTCTCGATCTGGGTGAGCAGCAGGTCGAGTGCGCGGACCTGTGCCGCATCCTGGACTTTCGGGAGCATGATGCAGTCGAGTGCGTCGCCTGCACCTTCGACGACGTCGACGACATCGCGGTAGGTCCAGGGTGTGGTCCAGTCGTTGACGCGCACCGTGCGGATCTTGCCGTCGAACCCGCCCTCGCGGAGGGATTCGACGATGATCGTGCGACCGGCGGCCTTGGCGTTCGGGGCGCAGGCGTCTTCGAGGTCGAGGAACACGGCGTCGACGTCGAGCGAGCGGGCCTTGTCGATCATCTTCGGGTTGGACCCCGGCACCGCGAGGGTGCTGCGCCGCGGACGGATCGTTCTGGGACTCATGCGGACGGCCTTTCGTGTGTCGGATCTGACGAACATCGATAGCGTCATACACCCATGCGATTCTAATGTATCTGATGACTATTAATATATTATCGTGCGTGAGACCGTGCCCCAGCGACTACCCGGCGACAGCGCTGTTGCGGGCGGCCTGCGCGATATAGGTACTGAGCATCTGCGACGCACCCGCGAAGTGCTGCTCGGTGATTCGACGCGCTTCGGCACCGTCACCCCGCGCGAGTGCTCCGATCAGAGCGTCGTGCTCGTCGAGACTGCACGGGACACGCTCGGGGAACAGTTCGAAATAACGCTGGGGAATCATGCGTCCGGCGTCGCCGAGCATCGACTGCAGGCGCGACGATCCGCACGACTTGTTGATCTCACGATGGAAGAGCCAGTTCAGGGTGGCGATGTCGTCGCCCGCCGCGGCGGCCACCCGGATCTCCCGGTGCAACTCACGCACCCGAAGCAGTTGCCGCTCGTCGATCTTCCCCGCCGCCCACTGCGCCGCAACCCCGGACAACGCCGCCATCAGCGCGAAGTTCTCGACGATGGTGTCGGGCGAGACCCCGATGACGGTGACGCCACTGCGCTGCGCGACCCGCACGAGACCTTCCTGTGCGAGGGCCAGACACGCTTCGCGTATGGGGGTGCGACTGGATCCGAATTCGACGGCGAGGGCATCGAGGTCGATGCGATCGCCGGGCGACAGGTCGCCCGACAGGATGCGGTGCCGCAGCACCTCGGCCGTGCGTTCACGCCCGGTCTTCTTCGCCGGCGCCGCCTCGAGCGCCTCGCCGACCGTCCACGGCCCCTTGTCGATGTCGGTCATCGCACCCTCCCTCGAAAACAGCCCGCAGTGTTGACAATCTATCACCGCTCAATAAATGTATCAGTTGTAAACAGATATGCTCATCGAGCGAGGGGACCTCACCATGTCAACCAAGAGAACCGATCAGATGACGCTCGTAGCGTTCATGCAGGCGAGCAACGTCTCGGTCTATTCGGGGTCGTGGCGCTACCCGCATTCCGCGCAGGACTACCTGGACCTGGCCTACTACCAGCGCATCGCGCGCGTCCTCGAAGAAGGCCGGTTCGACCTGATGTTCTTCGACGACCGGCTCGCGATGCCCGGCATCTACGGAAACTCCGTCGACGACGCCGTCCGCTACGGCGCACGACCCATCAAGCTCGACCTCACCGCGATCCTCGGAGCAGCGGCAGCCGCCACCAGCCACCTCGGCCTCGGCGCCACCTACTCGACCACCTACTACCAGCCGTTCCACGTGGCCCGCACGTTCGCGAGCCTCGACCACCTCAGCGGGGGACGCGCCGCCTGGAACATCGTCACCTCCGTCAACGACGCCGAGGCCCGCAACTTCGGTGTCGACCAGCACTCCGAACACGACAAGCGCTACGACCGGGCCGAAGAATTCGTGGAAGTCGTCGCACAACTGTGGGATTCGTGGGAAGACGACGCCATCGTCGCCGACCGCGCATCGGGCATCTTCGCCGACCCGGCCAAGGTCCACCAACTCGACCACCACGGCGAATTCTTCGATGTCCAGGGGCCGCTCACCGTGCCCCGCACCCCACAGGGACGGCCCGTGCTCATTCAGGCCGGCCAGTCCGGCCGCGGTCGCCAGTTCGCCGCCAAGTGGGCAGATCTCATTTTCACCGGTGACCCGAGCCAGGCCGTCGCAGCCGAGCATTACGCCGACCAGAAGTCACTCGTCACCGAATACGGTCGTGACGCCGACTCGGTGCGTGTCCTGCCGATGGTGTACGTCATCCCGGGCGAGACCGAACAGATCGCGCGGGAAAAGGAGAACATCTTCCTGCACGACCTGGTGCACCCGCAGGCCTCGCTCACCCTCCTGTCCGAAGTCACCAACTACGACTTCTCCGGGCACAGCCTCGACGACGTGGTCACCGACGAACTCATCGACCAGGTTTCCGGTATCCGCGGCCTCGTGCAGGGCGTCAAGCGGCACATCGGCGATCAGGAATTGACGCTGCGGGTGCTCGCCAACCACCGCGCGACACTGCTGCAGGGTCCGCGCTTCGTCGGCACCGGGCCGCAGATCGCCGAGCAGATGGAGCAGTGGTTCCAGTCTCGTTCGTGCGACGGATTCGTCATCGCCGCAACTCATTTCCCCGGCGCATTCGAAGACTTCGTCCGCCTCGTCGTCCCCGAACTGCGCAGCCGCGGACTGGTACGCGACAACTACACCGGCGGGACCCTGCGCGAGAACCTCGGCCTCGAACGACCCGAAAACCTCTTCGCCGCCGACCGGAACTCGGCCACCGAGGCAGGCGAGAAGGTGACCCAGGATGCCTGATCCGGTATCCGCGCGTGCCTCGAGTCCGCGCGCCTCGAGTCCGCGCGGCACGATGCTGCAGGGAACAATGCTGCAGGGAATCCGGGTACTCGACATGGCCACCCTGGCCGCGGGCCCACTCGCAGCCACCTATCTCGGCGAATTCGGCGCCGACGTAATCAAGATCGAACAGCCGCAGGGTGGCGATCCGATCCGCGGATGGGGCGTCCAGAAGAACGGGATCGGGCTCGTCTGGAAGAGCATCGGACGCAACAAGCGGTCCGTCACGGTCGATCTCCGCACCGCCGACGGCCAGGAACTGGTTCGGCGCCTCGCCGCGAAATGCGATGTCGTCGTCGCGAACACCCGGCCTCACACCCTCACCCGTTGGGGCCTGGACTACGACACGCTGCGACGAATCAATCCGAAGATCGTGATGCTGCATGTCACCGGATTCGGGTTGACCGGCCCCAAGTCGTCGCGCCCAGGATTCGGGACCCTCGGTGAGGCCATGAGCGGATTCGCCCACACCACAGGCGAATCCGACGGACCCCCGACGCTCCCCTCGTTCATGCTCGCGGACGGCGTGGCATCGTTGAACGCCGCGTATTCGATCATGATGGCGCTGTACCACCGGGACGTTCACGACGCGGACGGCCAGCTCATCGACGTCAACCTGGTCGATCCGCTGGCACGACTGCTCGAACAGTCGCTGCTCTCCTACGATCAGACCGGTGCGATCGCACAGCGCAGCGGAAACCGGTGGGGCATCTCGGCACCGCGCAACACCTATCGGACCAAGGACGACCGGTGGCTCGCGATGTCTGCCAGTTCACCGACCATCGCACTCCGGGTGTTCCGGGCGATCGGCCGCGACGACCTCGTCGACGATCCGGACTTCTCGGATGCACAGCGACGGCTGGCACGGCTCGACGAGGTCGACACGATCGTCGCCGACTGGGTTGCGCAGCACACCCTCGACGACGCGATGGACGTCTTCGAACGAGGCGAGATCGCCGCGGCGCCCGTCTACGACATCTCCCAACTCCTCGACGACGAACAGATGCGGGCCCGGGAAGTGTTCGTCCGCATCGACGATCCCGAACTCGAGAGCCTGCTCGTGCAGGCTCCCGTACCGCGATTCTCCGACAGCACCGGAATCGTGGATGCCCTCGGACCCACGCTGGGTGCCCACACCACGGAAGTCCTCACCGAGGTCCTCGGTCTCACCGGCACCCAGATCGCCGATCTGTGTGACCGCAACATCATCACATCGGAAGGAAACGTCTCTTGACCTCCACGGCACGTCCACTCCGACGGTCCGAACTGGCGACCCCCGCATCGAACGAGCGAATGTTCGCCAAGGCCGCTGCCGCAGGCGCCGACCTCGTCTTCCTGGATCTGGAAGACGCGGTGGCACCCGCATTCCGCGAGGAAGCACGCGGCAAGGCCGTACGTGCGCTCAACGAGTACGACTGGGGATCCACGGCCCGCGCGATCCGAATGAACGGCATCGACACCCGCTGGGCCTACGGCGACGTCGTCGAGGTGCTCACCGGCGCCCGCGAGAATCTCGACGTCATCATCGTTCCCAAAGTCACTGCAGCGCGCGATGTCTGGTGGGTCGACACCCTGCTCACCCAGGTCGAGGACACCCTCGGGATGACCAAGCGGATCCGACTCGAGGTGCTCATCGAGGACGTCGCCGGTGTGGCGAACGCCGAGGACATCGCCGTCTCGAGCCCGCGACTGGACGCGCTGATCTTCGGTGCCGGCGACCTGTCGGTCTCGCAGGGGGCGCGGGTCGACACGAACTTCGCGCCCCGCGACGAGTACCCCGGCGACTTCTGGCACTACGCTCGTATGAAGGTACTCACCGCCGCGCGCATCGGCGGACTGCTCGCGATCGACGCGCCGTATCCCGACTTCACCGACGCTACCGGGTACGAACGTGACGCACGGCGGGCCGCGGCCCTCGGGTTCAGCGGCAAGTGGGCGATCCACCCGTCCCAGATCGAGATCGCCAACGACGTGTACTCACCCACCGAGGACGAGGTCCGGCGTGCGAAGAGGAACCTCGAGGCCTACCGCGAGGCGGAGGCCCAAGGACTCGGAGCGACCAGCGTCGACGGCCAACTGGTCGACGCCGCACATGTCAAGCTTGCCCTCGCGGTCCTCGAACAAGCGGAGCGCGCGCGGCGCTGACGGTCGATCGGGAGTGCCGGTCGATCAGGAGTGCCGGAAACCACTGCCCGTGCGGTCCCTTGGGTCCGATGCCAGGCCCAGAAAATCCGCGCGGATCCGGTCCCATGCTTCGAGGTGTTCCCAGATCGGTTCGTCGGTCAACTGTTGGGTGTTGGTGAGGAACGGGTTGGGCAACATGATCGTCAGCATCTGCTCGTCGCGACCGTTGAACATCCGCAGACCCCACGAGGAGACGGTGTCGTCCGAGCCGATCCGGCGGTACAACTCGGCTCTGCTGCAGCGGCGGATCCGGCCGAGTTCCGGTCCGCTCGCGGTGTGTTCGCCGATACACAGGTGAAAATGCCACCGGCCGAAATCGACTGTGACGTACCCGTCGGACATGCCGATCTTCGTCGGAGCGTTCGGTGCTGCGACTTCCAGCGCCGAGCCTTCGATGATGACACCGAACCACATCTCGTTCCAATAGTCCTCGAACAACACCCGGACCAGCCGCAGCAGACTGTCCTCGTCGGCGGGTAGTGGCCAACGCTGTTCGCGCCCACCACCTTCGGTGGTGGTGATCTCCGGATCGACAACGACTGTCACAGAATCTCCTTCGGCTGGGGCCGTGGTGCGGTGGGGAAGACACAATCACCGCACACCCCACCCGAGGGGGTGCGGTAGTACAGGCAGCAACTGCGTCGCCGGCCGGTCGGCCGGTCGATCGTGTGGACGAGACGAGCGTCGGCGAGCAGTGCATCGACCAGTGGCCGCGCATCGGGCCCGATCACCCGGCCGGCACCGATCAGTGCCGACGCCGTGTTGCCCCACATGAGGCCGGGCGCGACGATGTCGCGCCACGCCGCAACGAGGGGTTCGACCTGCCGGTCGAGGACTTCGGTGGCGGTATCGTCACCGAGTTCCGGTGTGACGATATGTATTCGCAGTCCCGCATCGTCGCGCCACAGCACCTGGTCGGGGTCGAGACAGATGCACCGCCGCGAGTCGGTCACCGAACCGACGGCCACCGACCACAGCCGTGCGACGTACCCGAAGAACCACGTCGATGCCGCCACTCGTGGTTCGCCGGTGCCCATCCGCGCGGCCATACCGGATACCAGGGCATCTCGGGTCGCGGGATCGCGCAGTTCGGAGGTGGGACGCCACGCGTCGTCGACCGGGCCGGTGGTCACGCGGAAGTACGGGCTCCAGGCTGCGATCCGGTGGAGCACCTCGACGGCGTCAGACACGACTGTCCTCCGGTTCGAGATCGAACACCATCGTCTGCGGATCGAACCGCATTCGCCCGCGGTCGAACGCCGCACCGATACGGCCGGATTCCGCCAGTGCCGCAGGGGTGTGGCACACCAGGCCGTCGGCGTCGAGCAGCCACATCCGGTCGGACACCCGCAGGGCGAGTTCGAGTTCGTGGGTGGACATCACCACTGCCAGGTTCTGCTCCCGGGCCAGCCGCCGCAGAACATCGACGAGTTCGACCCGCGACGGTACGTCCAGGAACGAGGTGGGTTCGTCGAGAACCAGCAGCGACGGCTCCTGGGCGAGCGCACGTGCGGTGAGGCTGCGCTGCCGCTGCCCGTCGGACAACTCGGCGAATTGACGGGTGGCGAGTGCGGTGGCACCGACGGCGTCGAGTGCCCATTCGACCGCGGCCCGGTCCTCGGGAGTGAGCCTGGCCCTGGCAGGCAGGTGCGGAGTCCGCCCCAGCGCGACGAGTTCCCGCACCGTGAGCAGTCCCGGATCGATCCGCTCGGTGAGCACCACCGAGATACGGGTCGCGAGATCCGCGGGGGTGATCGTCGCAACATCCGCACCGTCGACGAGGACCTGCCCGCGCAACGCCGGTTGCAGACCGCACAACGCGCGCAGCAGCGTCGACTTTCCTGCCCCGTTGGGGCCGACGAGCGCGGTGAGTTCGCCGCGCCGGGCGAACGCGTCCAATCCGGCGGCGATCACCGTGGCTGCGCCGCGCCGCAGCGTTCGGCGGCGGGTGTAGCCGATCGTCAGATCCCGTAGTTCGACACCGGACGTGTTCACAGCGCAGCCCCCATTGCGCCGCGACGACTGCGGATGAGCACACCGATCACGACCGGTGCGCCGATGATCGCGGTAACCGCGTTGAGCGGGAACACCGTATCGGTGCCCGGCATCTGGCTCACGATCCCGCACACCAACGCCACTACTGCGCCGAGCAACGCGACGCCCGGCAACAGCACCCGATGGTCCGAGGTGCCGAATGCGGTGCGCGCCAAGTGCGGAACGATCAGACCGAGGAATCCGATCGGACCGCAGAACGCCGTCGTGACACCGGCGAGCAGTGCCGCCGACACGACCGTCGTCAACCGCACCGTGCGGATGTCGATTCCCATCGACCGGGCATAACCCTCACCGAGCAGCAACGCATTCAGTGCCCGGACCGTGAGCAGAGCGACGACGATCCCTCCGACGACCACCGGCACGAGCAGCGTCAGATCCGACCATGTCGTGGCGGTGAAACTACCGAGCCCCCACACGAGGAACTGCTGACTGCGCTGCGGGTCCGCGTAGACCAGCAGCACGGACACGATCGCCGTGGTCGCCGAACCGAGCATCACCCCGATGAGGAGCAGCGTCACCGCCGATCGCACCCACCGCGACAGCACCACGATCAGCATCAGCACCGCCCCCGCACCGAGAGCTGCCGCGATGACGACCCCGGCACGTCCGAGCCCGGCCAGACTCGCGGTAAAACCTCCCGCGCTGCCACCGCCGATCACGACGACGACGGCGACGCCGAGGCTGGCACCGGAACTCGCGCCGAGGATGAACGGGTCGGCGAGGGCGTTGCGGAACAGTGTCTGCATCTGTAGTCCGGCGATACCGAGGGCCGCACCCACAGCGATCGCGGTGATCGTGCGCGGCAACCGGAGTTCCCGCACGACCATGTCCCACCGCGGATCGGAGGCGTCTCGACCGGACAGCACCCGCAGCGTCTCCTCGAGCGGCACCGTCACCGAGCCGATGGTCACCGACAGGATCGACGCGACCAGGACGGCGACGATCGCGGCCGCGAGCACCACTACCGGACGTGATGTGCGCGGAGACGACCCGAGGTCGGGTTCACGCGCGGGGTGCGGCGGCGCGGCGACGCTGGTCATCTCGGAAGCTGCTGGTAGAACGTGAACTCGTGACCGGGCAGAAGCTCCGGGTGAAGAATCGCGACGATATCGGCCAGGACCAGATCGGGTCTCAGCACGCCGCGTTCATAGAAGTCGTTGCCCCCGTTCGGGCCCAGCGCCTTGTTCGCGTTCCATACCTCGCCCGCGCGAACAGCTGCGAGTTCGCCGTACCGCTCGTCGTCGGCGAGTGCATCACCGATCGTGGACCACCTGTTCACCACCAGCCAGGTGGGGGCGTCGGACGCCTCCGCGACGACGGCCTCGAAGTCGAGAGGGAGCGATCCGGTGGTGGTCACGTCCTGCCACGGCCACTGCGCACCTGCGTCGTGGAGCAACCGGCCCAGGTAGCTGCCACCGGAAGTCATGTACCAGGCACCCTGTGTCAGGGCTCCCGGGAGAACCGGGGCGTGTTCGGCGCCGTCGGCGTTCGCCGCCACCTCGAGGTAGCGCTCACGGATATCGCCGTAGACCTGCGCGGCTGCGCGCTCCTTGCCGGTGAGCGCGGCCATGACCTTGATCCATTCGGCTCGGCCCAGTGGCGATGCCTCGAGCCACTCGGCGTTGGCGACGACACCGATCCCTGCCGCGCGCAGTTGCGTGTATGCCGGATCGTCCGTGCCACCGGTCATCAGCACGTCGGGTGCGGCGAGGACGACTGCCTCGGTGTCGATGGTGCCGCCCGCGGCGTACTCGACGATGTCGCCGGACGCGATACGGTCGATCACCGACGAACCGGACACGTAGGAGCCGTTCGCGACCCCGGTGAGCACGTCGAGCACGTCCAGTTCGGTGACGAGCGGCAGGTGGGTCGTCGATCCTGAGTACAGGCTCGCGATCGGCACCTGGATCTGCTGGGCATCGGCCAAGGAACCGGACAGTTCCGGGTCCGGGGCGCCACACTTGACCAGCACATACGATTCGGGCTTCGCTCCGGGGAACGGCTCGTTCACCGTGAGCACCTGATAGCTGTTCGCGTAGGTAATCGAGAAGTTTCCGGCGTCGACGATCGCGGACTTGTCGGGAAAGTAGTCGACCGCCGGATCGAAGTCGGTGACGCAACCGTCCACGGCTGCTTCCGTACCGGAGATCGAGCGATCGGAGGTCGTGCGATCGGAGGTCGGGGTATCGGAAGTGGTCGAGCAGCCGACGAGCAGCACACTCACCGTCGTCAGTACCGCAAGAGCTTTCGGTGATGCTGCGGCTTTCGGTGATGCTGCGGCTTTCGGTGATGCTGCGCGCACACGCATGGCGATGACGCCCTCTCTCGGGGAGATCCGCCCCGCGCAAGGAAATGCGGCGACGTGAGTATCTGACTCCCGGGAAACTGCTTCCCGGTCACAGTGGCGGGACCGTGCCGGAGTTTCACCGGCTTCCTCGTGCGTCGTCACGATTGACCGGCCGAAATTAGCACACCCCGCCGGGCCGGCCGTGCGACCCTGACCTCCATGACGCGGGCAGCGGCGAAGAACATGGTTCCGATTCCGAGTGGCACGTTCTGGATGGGGTCGGCGGACTTCTACCCGGAGGAGCGGCCCGTGCACCAGGTGACGGTCGACGGATTCTGGATGGACGAGCATCCGGTGACCGTCGCCGAGTTCCGCCGGTTCGTGGCGGACACCGGATATGTCACGACCGCGGAGGTCGCACCCGATCCCGACCAGTACCCGGGTGCCGACCCGACCCTGCTCGTCCCCGGCTCGCTGGTGTTCACGCCGCCGCCCGGCCCGGTCCCGCTCGACGACTACACCCGCTGGTGGTCCTTCGCGCCCGGCGCCGACTGGCATCACCCGGAGGGACCCCAGGGCAACGTCGGGGGCCGGGAACGGCATCCCGTGACGCACGTGTCCTATTTCGATGCCCTGGAATACGCCGAGTGGGCGGGCAAGGAACTGCCGACCGAGGCGCAGTGGGAGTTCGCCGCCAGGGGCGGTCTCGACCGCAAACCGTTCGTGTGGGGCGACGAGCACGAACCGGGCGGCCGACCCGGCGGGAACGTCTGGCAGGGCGAATTCCCGTGGCAGAATCTGCTCGCCGACGGGTTCGCCGGCACTTCCCCGGTCGGGCACTTCCGGCCGAACGGATATCACCTCAGTGACATGGCGGGCAACGTCTGGGAGTGGACGAGCGACTACTTCGCCGGTGATCACGCGGCGAGCGGCCGAAACGTCGCGCCGGTGTCGTCGTGCTGCATTCCGGCGAACCCCCGCGTCGACGCGCGTCCACCGACCGGCCTCGTGGCAGGCCACGAATACCACGAGCCGTTTCCGCGGCGCGTGATCAAGGGCGGCTCGCACCTGTGTGCGCCGAACTACTGCCTGCGCTACCGTCCCGCGGCCCGGCAAGGCGAGACCGAGGAGACCTCGACCGCCCACATCGGCTTCCGGTGCGTTCTCCGAGGGTGATCCGCACAGTTCACCCGTTGCGGGTGACGCCGCGGCGAGGCATCCGGTGGTGAACTGAGCACACGTGAACCGAGGGGGAACTCGACCATGAACCACGAGTTGCGGACAGCACCGATTCCCGGTGGCGAGAGCCTGCCGTTTCCGCCGGAGCCGTCGGGGAGCATCGCGGGCCGCACCATGCAGGAGTCGGTGTACAGCCCGCGCACGCACCAGCGCCGGCTTCCCGCCGACGCCCCCAACATCGTCGTCGTCCTCATCGACGACGCCGGGCCCGGCCTGCCGAGTGGATTCGGTGGCGAGGTGAACACCCCCACCCTCGATCGGATGCTCGACGAGGGCGTCGGCTACAACCGGTTCCACACGACCGCGATGTGTTCGCCGACCCGCGCATCGCTGCTCACCGGACGCAACCATCATCGTGTCGGCAACGGGCAGATCGCGGAGCTTGCCAACGACTGGGACGGCTACTCCGGCCACATCCCCAAGTCGAGTGCGACAGGTGCCGAGGTACTGCGCCACTACGGGTACACCACCGCCGCGTTCGGGAAATGGCACAACACCCCGGCGGAGGAGACCACCGCCGCCGGGCCTTTCGACAATTGGCCCACCGGCGTCGGCTTCGACTACTTCTACGGGTTCCTCGCCGGCGAGGCATCGCAGTACGAGCCGAATCTCGTCCGCAACACCACCGTGGTGCTGCCCCCGAAGACACCCGAGGAGGGCTACCACCTGAGCGAGGATCTCGCGGACGACGCGATCGGTTGGTTGCGCCGCCACAAGGCTCTCGACGCCGACCGGCCGTTCTTCATGTATTGGGCCAGCGGCTGCCTACACGGCCCACACCACATCATGAAGGACTGGGCCGATCGGTATTCGGGGAAGTTCGACGACGGCTGGGACGCCTACCGGGAGCGCGTGTTCACGCGCGCGAAGGAAGCGGGCTGGATCCCACCGGAGGCCGAACTCACCGACCGCGACCCCACCATGACGGCGTGGGACGACATTCCCGAGGACGAGAAGCCGTTCCAGCGCCGCCTCATGGAGGTGGCGGCCGGGTACGCCGAACATTGCGACGTGCAGGTGGGGCGATTGTTCGACGAACTCGACCGGCTCGGCTACCGCGACAACACCCTGGTTCTCTACATCTGGGGCGACAACGGCTCCTCCGGGGAAGGCCAGGACGGAACCATTAGTGAACTGTTGGCGCAGAACGGGATTCCGACGACCACGGCGCAGCACATTGCGGCCCTCGACGAACTCGGCGGGCTCGACGTCCTCGGATCACCGAAAACCGACAACATGTACCACGCGGGGTGGGCGTGGGCGGGCAGCACACCGTACAAGGGCATGAAGTTGCTCGCATCGCACCTCGGCGGAACCCGTAACCCGATGGTCGCGCGATGGCCGGCGCACATCACCCCGGACCGGACCCCGCGCACCCAGTTCCTGCACTGCAACGACTTGGTGCCCACCTTCTACGATCTGCTCGGCATCACCGCGCCCCGCAGCGTGAACGGAATCCACCAGGACCCGATCGACGGCGCCAGCTTCGCGCAGACCCTCGTCGACCGGGAGGCGAAGGCGGGCAAACTCACCCAGTACTTCGAGATCATGGGCAGCCGCGCGATCTACCACGACGGGTGGATGGCCTCGGCGTTCGGACCCCGGGCGCCGTGGCTGCAGGGCATGCCCGGCGGAATCCGCGACTGGAATCCCGACGACGACGTCTGGGAGCTCTACCATCTCGATGAGGATTGGACGCAGAGCCGTGACCTGGCCGGCGAGCACCCTGAGAAGCTCGCCCAGCTCCGGGAGATCTTTGCGATCGAGGCCGCGAAGAACAACGTCCTGCCGGTCGGTGGCGGACTCTGGGTGGTGGCGCTGCACCCCGAGCAGCGGATCACCACCCCGTACACGAGTTGGGAGTTCACCGGCGATGTCACTCGGATGCCCGAATTCTGCGCTCCCGCATTGGGAAACAAGAACAACCATGTCACCGTCCAGTTGACCGTCCCCGAGAGCGGGAGCGGTGTCCTCTACGCGCTCGGCGGCAACGGTGGCGGACTGACCTGCTATCTCGACGACGGCTACCTGTGTTACGAGTACAACCTGTTCATCCTGATGCGCACCAAGATGCGTTCAGCAGCACCGATCCCGCCGGGTGAGCACACCGTCGAAGTGTTCACCGAGTACGCCGAGGCTCGTCCCGGTGGCCCGTTGAACGTCCGGATGTGTGTCGACGGGCAGCAGGTCGGCGACACTACCGTGCCGGTCAGCGCGCCCCTGTTGTTCACCGCGAACGACTGCCTGGACATCGGTACGTGCCTCGGTTCCCCGGTGTCACTCGACTACTACGATCGCGCGCCGTTCCCGTTCGACGGCACCATCGACACCGTCGTGGTCGAGTACATCTGACACGGGAGTCCCGCACCACGACCCCGCCGGAGAATCTCCGGCGGGGTTTTCACGTAGACAATTAACTCCATTAAGAGTTAGGTTAACCTCGCTTTAGTTCAGTCGATCCGGTACCACTCAGCGAGGCGAAGCGGACAGCACATGGCGCACACATCGACCACGGCGGGTTCGGCGCACACGTCCGACACTCCCGCCCCCACCCGAACACTCGAAGCCGACTCGATGCAGCAGAAGCACCGGGCCGGTTCGGCAGCATTGACCGAACTCCTGCGGCCGATTCGCGGACAGATCCTGCTCGGCAGAATCCTCGCCGCGCTGTCCGGCATCCTGGCGATCGCCCCGTACATTGCACTGGTCCAACTGGGCAATGTGCTGATCACCGCATACAACGCCGGCGAATCGCCGAACGCGGGCGAAGTCGGCGGAATCGTCCGGTTCCTGATCGGATCCTTCGTGGCCCAACTCGCGTGCTACTTTCTCGCCCTGCTGGTAACGCACTTCGCAGACCTGAAACTCTCCCGCATCCTGCGCGAACAGATCATCGAACGGATCGCGCACGCGCCGCTGGCGTGGTTCTCCGCCGCGACCTCCGGCCGGATCCGCAAGGCGATTCAGGACGATACGAAGACTGTGCACACTCTTGTAGCCCACGCCCCGGTGGAGACCGCAGCGGCCACCGTCACTCCGGTCGCATTGACCGCCTATGCCTTCGTCATCGACTGGCGTCTGGGACTACTGGCGGTCGCCACCCTGCCGATCTACCTCGCCATCCAGATGTCGTCGATGGCCGGAATGTCGGAGAAGACCGCCGAGATGGACGTGCAACTCGGCCGCGTCTCCGCCACCGCGGTCGAGTTCGCCGACGGAATCTCCGTGGTCAAATCGTTCGGCCGGGTCGGGCGGGCACACGAACGATTCGCCCGCTCGGCCGCCGACTTCGCCGACTTCTACTACGCGTGGGTCGGCCCGATGCTGCGCCGCTCTGCGATCTCGCGTTCCTTCGTCTCGGTGCCTGTCCTTCTCCTGGTGAACATCGGACTCGGGTCACTGCTGGTGCAGGCCGGGTCCGTGCAGACCGCGGATTTGCTGGCGACCACACTCATCGCGCTCGTCATCCCCGGCACGGTCGAGGTCGTCAGTAACTCGGCCTGGGCGTACCAACTCGCCGGCGGCGCCGCGCTGCGCATTCGGGAAAGCCTCGATACCCCGGCACTCACCGACACCGACGACGGCGCGCGGCCGGAATCAACCCGCGTCGAGTTCGACCGAGTCACCTTCTCCTACAGCTCTACTCGCGCGCTCGACGAGGTCTCGGCGGTGCTGGAACCGGGTACCGTCACCGCACTCGTCGGCGAATCGGGATCGGGCAAGTCGACGATGGCGACCATGCTGGCCAGGTTCCAGGTTCCAGGATCCCGATCAGGGGACGGTCCGCATCGGCGGAATCGACCTGCGCCGGATTCCGGCCGAAACGCTGTACCGGACAGTTTCGTTCGTCCTCCAGGATCCGCAACTTCTGCGGATCAGCCTGCGTGAGAACATTCGGTTGGCACGGCCCGACGCCGACGACCGTCAGATCATGGACGCCGCCCGGCACGCCCACATCGATCAAGAAATCATCGCGCTCCCCGCCGGACTGGACACCGTCTACGGCGACGGCACCTCGTTGTCCGGTGGGCAGGCACAACGCATCGCCATTGCCCGCGCGATCCTCGCCGACACCCCCATCCTGATCCTCGACGAAGCCCTCACCGCGACCGACGCCGACGCCGAAGCCGAGATCCAATCCGCCCTCAACAATCTCGTCGCCGGACGCACCGTCCTGGTCATCGCCCACCGCCCCGAGTCCGTCCGCGGCGCGGACCAGGTGATCGCCCTGGACCACGGCCGCATCGTCGCGCACCTCACCGGCGACGATGTCACCGATGCCGCGATCGCGCGCCTCATGGGAAGTGAAGCCCACCGTGCCTGAAACCACCCTGCCTGAAACCACCCTGCCTGAAACCACCTTGCTCCCGGACCCCCTGCACCTGGCCACCTACCGGCGTCAGCTCTCCGTCGCCGGCAACGCCACCCTGACCCGCGCTCTGATACTTCACGTCGTCGCCGGGATCTGTGAGGGCCTGGCACTGCTGTCGTTGCTACCGATCTCGACCGTCCTCGTCCACGGCGGTACGGCGTGGGGACTCACGCTCGGCGGCTGGCTCGTGCTGCTCTCCTGCCTGGCAGCGGCCACCTTCGTGCTGCGCTACGTCGAGGAGATGGCCGGATACACCACCGCACTGGACTTCATCCGCGTCTCGCACCGGGCCATCGGCGACCACCTCGCCCGGCTACCGCTGGGCTGGTTCACCGCCTCACGCACGGGCGGCCTGTCCCGACTGGTCTCCGACGGTTTCATGAGTGCGGCCGCGGTGCTGGCACACATGCTGCAGACGGTGGTCGTCAACGCCGTCGCGCTGGTCACGCTCGTTGTCGGCGCATGGTTCTGGGACCCCCGCCTCGGTGTGGTGTTCACCGTCACCACCCTCGTCGCCGTGGTGGTGATGCGGGTAGCCCAGCGCATCAAGCGCGCCGGATTCGCGCTGACCGAAGCGTCCGACAACGAGATGGCCAACCGCGTCGTCGAATACGCGGTCTGTCAGCCGGCGCTGCGAGCCTCCGGCCGGGCCGACCGTTTCGCCCCGCTCGAACAAGCCGGCCGGGACAATCACGCGGCGCGGGTCAAGGACCTGTGGTGGAGCACCGGCGGCCTGATCCTCAACGGCCTGGCGGTGCAGGCGATCGTCGTCGCACTGATCGCGGTGTCGGCGAACCTCGCCGTCGGCGGCGACATCGACCCGATCGAGACCATCGCCTTCGTCGGCATCACTCTGCGTCTGACCCGCATCCTCGACGAACTCGGCGGCCAGTCGCTCGGGCTGGAATCGGGGCGGACACCGCTCCGGGAGATCCGCGCCATTCTCGACTCCCCGGTACTGCCCGAACCCGCGTCTACCGCGGACCGACCCGAGCCCGGTGCGATCGAGTTCGACCGGGTCACCTTCGGCTACAACGCCGCCGACCCCGTCCTGCACGAGGTGTCGTTCCGTGCCGAACCCGGCACCATGACCGCGTTGGTCGGCCGCTCCGGCTCCGGCAAAACTACCGTCGCGCGGCTGATCAGCCGGTTCTGGGATGTCCGGTCCGGCACCGTGTCGGTGGGCGGAGCCGACATCCGTAGCCAGCGCACCGAGGACCTGATGGACCAACTGTCCATGGTGTTCCAGGACGTCTACCTGTTCGACGACACACTCGAAGCCAACGTGCGGGTGGGGCGTCCCGACGCCACCGACGACGAGGTACACGAGGCGGCCACCCGCGCGGGTGTCACCGCCATCGCCGAACGACTACCCGACGGCTGGCAGACCCGAGTCGGCGAGGGCGGGCGGTCACTGTCCGGTGGGGAACGCCAGCGTGTGTCCATCGCGCGGGCGCTGCTCAAGCGGGCCCCGATCGTCCTGTTCGACGAAGCGACGAGCGCGCTGGACGCCGAGAACGAAGCCAACGTGCTGGCAAGCATGGACCGGATGCGGAAACAATCGACCTTCATCGTCGTCGCGCACCGACTCGACACGATCCGGCAAGCCGACAACATCCTGGTGCTCGACGACGGGCGGATCGTCGAACACGGCACGCATGCCGACCTGTTCGCCGCAGGTGGCCACTACCGGCACTTCTGGGACCGTCGGGCAGCAGCGGCCGGATGGTCGCTTCGGGGCGGGGCCGCCGAATAGGCTGGGACCGTGTCCCGCTCCCCCGGCCGTCGAACCGGCCCGAAACCCAGCTTCAGCGAGTCGGATGCCGTGCAGGCGGCGCTGTCGCTGGGGATCGACCGGTTCACGCTCGGCGAGGTGGCGAAGGCACTCGGGGTCTCGACCCCGTCGCTGTACCGGGTGATCGAATCGCGTGAACACCTGACCCACCTGTGCCTGGCCCGGGCAGCGGACCGAATGGAAACCCTGTCCGCCGACGTCGATCCGGGGCATTCCTGGCAGCAGATCGTGCGGGACTACGCCGCCGTCTTCTGGCAGGCCCTCGAGGAATATCCGGGGCTCGCCGGTGCGATCCTGGGTAACCCCGGTGCGCACGCGCATGTTCAGGGCTATCTCCGGATGCTGCGCGCCGCACTCCGCGAGGCCCGTTTCCCCGGGCCGGACGCGGATATCGACTTCGTCATCGACTTCGTCGGCGACACCGCCCTGGTGACTCATCTGGGTGTCAGTGCGATGCGGCAGACCGACTCGACGGGTGAACTCGGCATCACCACGACCCGCCGGATGGTGTCGGAGCAGTCCGGTCCCGGCGAGGAGCCGGTACTGCAGGCCGACGACTCGTGGGTGGACCGGGGTTGGCTCGACCGCAAGGTCGAGTTCATCGTCGCCGCCGTCGAGGCCGGGATCGGGGTGACGGGCGCGGTGTGACGGGCACCGGACGAGTTCGTGCGGGACCGATCCGATCACCCGCACCCCGGCGGCGACAGCTTGTCGACCAGTTCGAGTCCGGTACGTGCCCAAGCAATTTCGGCTTCACCACGTGCGATGAGTCCGTCGTAGGCGAACGCCTTGAATGCGACGATCCGCGCATGCTCCTCGGCGGGATACTTCCGCAATCGTTCCGAGATCGTCTCGTTGGTGGTGTCGAGAATCGCGGCGCGAATCACGGTCCAGTGGGCGATCTGCTCGGTGTAGTGAGCGATGTGCCGCTGTAGGCAATCGCGGGCACTGCCTGGATCCGCCCATTCGAAGTACGCGGCCCGCATGCGCACGGCGTCGCGCACCGGCGCGTAATCGAGGGGTGTATCCATCCATTCGCGGAATGCGCGAATCCCCGCGTCGGTGATCGAGTAGCGGGTCTTGGTGCTCTTCGGGCCCCAGCGCACCTGTTCGCCGTCGATGAGCCCCTCGCTCTCCATGCGCCGGAGTTCCGGATAGATCTGCGAGTCGGGGGCGTGCCACACGTGCCCGACCGATCCACCGAAGCGTTTCGCGGCGTCGTAGCCGGTCAGCGGCTCGGCCGTGAGCAGGGCGAGCAGGGCGTACCGCAGGCTCATCGTCGGTCACCACCTTTCTCGCCGGAGTATCCCATCCTTGCCAAAACACTATCTCCATAGTTAGTGTGTGTGCCAGCTCACTAACTATCTATGTTGATAGTTAGTTTCGGCCCAGCGATCGAAGGAACTCCCGTGACCGACCTCGGACCCGGCGGCGCCACCGCCAAGAACATGGCCTATCCCCTCAACGCCTGGTATGTCGCGGCGTGGGACCACGAGGTAGGGCGGCGCGACATCCTCGCCCGCACCGTCGCCGGGAAATCGCTGGCCCTCTACCGCACCGAGGACGGCCGCCCCGTCGCCCTCGCCGATGCCTGCTGGCATCGCCTCGCCCCACTGTCGATGGGCACACTCGTCGGCACCGACGGCATCCAATGTCCCTACCACGGACTGCAGTTCAACTCCGCCGGCCGGTGCACCCACATGCCGGCACAGCAGACGATCAATCCGTCGGCGATGGTCACCTCGTACCCGGTGGTCGAACGTCACCGATTCGTGTGGGTGTGGCCGGGTGATCCCCTGCAGGCAGACCCCGCCGCGATCCCCGACATGTTCCAGATGGACTCCCCCGAGTGGGCCGGCGACGGCCGCACCATCGACGTGCAGGCGAACTACCAACTCGTCCTCGACAATCTCATGGATCTCACGCACGAGGAGTTCGTGCACGCGTCGTCGATCGGGCAGGACGAGCTCAGCGAATCCGGATTCGTCGTCACTCACGACGACCACACCGTCACCGTCGCCCGGTGGATGCACAACATCGACGCACCGCCGTTCTGGCTCGCGAACATGCGGGACAAGTTCCCCGGCTTCGACGGCAAAGTCGACCGCTGGCAGATCATCGAGTTCCAGGCACCGTCGACGATTCGCATCGACGTCGGCGTCGCCGCGGCCGGCACCGGCGCACCCGACGGCGACCGCTCCCACGGCGTCAACGGCTTCGTCATGAACACGATCACACCGGTCGACGAGCGCACCGCACTGTACTTCTGGGCGTTCATGCGCAATTACCGGCTCGACAGCCAACTCATCACCACTCGCCTGCGCGACGGTGTCCACGGCGTCTTCGGGGAAGACGAAGAGATGCTCACCGCCCAGCAGAAGGCGATCGACGCCAATCCGGACCACGAGTTCTACAACCTCAACATCGACGCAGGCGGCATGTGGGTGCGGCGCCTCATCCAGCGCATGATCGAAGCCGAACGGGCGCTCGCCACCGATCCGGCCGTCACCGATCCAGTCGTCACCGAGGCGGTGCGCTGACATGAACACCACGCAGAGCACCTGGCAGCGCGGTCGCGTCGCGGCCGTCGACACGGCCGCCGATACGATCACGACGATCACGATCGCCACCGACGCACCGGTACGCCCCGAACCGGGCGCGCACCTCGACGTCCGTCTGCCCTCCGGCGACGTGCGCTCGTACTCCATCATCGGCGGCGGCCCCGACGGGCACGGCATCACTCTCGGTGTCCACCTGTCCCCCACCACCCGCGGTGGCTCCGCATACATGCACTCGCTGCGACCCGGCGACGATCTCGACATCACCGCCCCGATCCAGAACTTTCCGCTGCGGGTCGGCGCGGAAAGCTATGTGCTGCTGGCCGGTGGTGTCGGCATCACCGCGGTGACCGCGATGGGCGCTGCGCTGCGCCGGCTCGGAGCCGACTACCGATTCGTGTACGTCGGCCGCACCCGCACGGCGATGGCGTTGCTCCCCGAACTCCAGGCACTGCACGGGAATCGCCTCGAAACCCACATCGACGACGAGGGAACCGGACTCGATGTGGCCACCCTGGTCGGCGACGTCGACCGTGGCACCGAACTGTACATGTGCGGGCCGATCCGGCTCATGGACGCCGTCCGCAGATCGTGGGCCGAACGCGAACTCCCAACGACCGATCTCCGATACGAAACCTTCGGCAACAGTGGATGGTTCGATGCCGAAGAGTTCGTCGTCACCGTCCCGAAGCTCGGGGTCACCACCACCGTCACCACCGGCGAATCTCTGCTCGACGCGCTCGAACGCTCCGGCATCGACATGATGTTCGACTGCCGCAAGGGCGAATGCGGGCTGTGCCAGGTCGACGTGGTCTCCGTGGACGGCAGGGTCGACCACCGCGACGTGTTCTTCAGTGCAGAGCAGAAGGCCGCATCCTCCACACTGTGCGCGTGCGTGTCACGTGTCGCACAGTGCCCCGGCACTCCCGGTGCGCGTTCCGCACCGGGGGCCGTCACCCTCGACATCTCCTGACTCCCAGAAGGAACACCATGGACCTTCGTACTCGTATCGACTCCGCACCGATGCACCGCTACCAGTGGCTGATCGTCGGTCTGTGCGTCGTACTCAATATCCTCGACGGATTCGACGTCATGGCGCTGGCTTTCACGGCCAAGAGCATCGGTGCCGATTTCGGCCTCGGCGGTTCCGAGATCGGCATCGTTCTCAGCGCCGGACTGGTGGGGATGGCCATCGGCGCGCTGGCACTGGCGCCACTCGCCGATCGAATCGGCCGGCGTCCCCTCATCCTGTTCTCGGTCGCACTCGCCACCATCGGTATGGCGCTGTCCGCCACCGCAGGCTCGGTGTGGGAACTGGGCGTCTGGCGGGTGCTCACCGGACTCGGTATCGGCGGAATCCTCGCCTGCACCACCGTGATCGCCAGCGAATACTCCTCCGCGCGGTGGCGCGGCCTCGCCATCAGCATCTACACGGCCGGATACGGTGTCGGAGCTACCCTCGGTGGCATCGCCGCGGTGAGCCTGCAAGCCGAGTACGGCTGGCGCTCGGTGTTCGTCGTCGGCGCCGTCCTCACCGGTGCGGTCCTGGTCGTCCTCACCGTTCTGCTGCCGGAATCACTCGACTTCCTGACCGGCCGCGGACGCGCCTCCGACCTGCACCGGATCAACACCATCGCACGGCGCATCGGCCAGGCCCCCGTCACGGCGCTCGACAGCCCGTCCGATACCGGACTCGTTCGGGCCGGACGTATCTCGGATCTGTTCTCCGGCAGTAGCACTCGCCCGACCGTCTTGCTGTGGGCGGCATTCTTCACCACGATGTTCGGCTTCTACTTCGTCAACTCGTGGACGCCGTCACTGCTCGAGACCGCCGGACTCACCAAAGATCAGAGTGCCACCGCGGGCATGATGCTCACGCTCGGCGGCACCGTCGGATCGGTCCTGTTCGGTCTGCTCACCAGCCGGTGGTCCGCCCGCCTCGTCCTCATCGCCTTCACCACCGCCTCTGCGATCGTGATGGCCGTGTTCATCATGTCGATCTCGACCCTGACCGTCGCATTCGCGCTCGGCATCGTGATCGGCGGACTCATCAACGGCAGCATGGCGGGCCTGTACACCCTGGCTCCGTCACTGTACGGGCCGCAGGTACGGACCACCGGTGTCGGTTCGGCGATCGGCATCGGCCGCGCTGGTGCCATTCTCGCGCCCACCGCGGCGGGTGTCCTGCTCGACTCCGGATGGACACCGGAACAGCTGTACTTCGCGGTCGCCGGTGTCATCGCGCTCGCCGCAGTGGCACTGATCGCGATGAAGCCGGTCCACGCCGAATCCACCACTCCCGACACCGCATCCGCTCGCATCGCCGCGCACTAGCCGCACGAGCGGAATGGCACTGCGGCCCCACTCCGGCTAGCGCGAGGCCTCGCACACGAACGCTTCGGCGGTGCGCCCGATCCGGGTGAGCACCACCGACAGCGAACGCGACCCGCGCAGTTTGAGTCGGGGCCGCAGCACCGCGGGGTCGACGTCGACGCCGCGGACGAGGATCTCGGCGGCCCCGCAGTCATGCCGCGCGAGAGCCTGCTTCAAGGTCTTCTCGGTGTACTTGAACCGGTCGAGGATGCGGAACCCGCGTACCCCCTCCGGCAGGACGTCGCCGGTGAGATAGGCGATGCGCGGATCCAGTTGCCACAGACCGTGACTCGCCGCCCAGTGCCGGACCAGACCGGCCCGCACGATCGCGCCGTCCGGATCGACGATCCACGTCCCTGGCGGCCGGTCGTCGACGTCGTCCGGCATCGCGTCGGTGATCTCGAATCCGGTTCCGTCCGACCGCAGCACGCTCGCCCGGCGACGTACGCCGGGACTCGACAGGCCCGGCGAGTACAGGCACGCCTCCCGGACGCCGCCGTCGACGGAGACCACCTCGACCTCCCCCGCCCAGTCGAGCGCACCGAAGTCCAGCCCGGGCGCGCATTTGACGGCCAGGTTGCGGCCGGCGTACACGGTGAGCAGATCCGGCAACGGCGGTTGCAGCGC
>NZ_JBAQXC010000304.1:0-4218 GCF_049299235.1 Rhodococcus sp. (in: high G+C Gram-positive bacteria)
GCCAGATGCTTGTACAGCCGCCGACGGTGCCCGACGAGAAGCATCTGCGTATCCGCGCCGTGCTCGACAACGGCGCGGATCTGCGATTCGTGGATCAGCGGACCTTCGGTGGTTGGGCACTGGCGCCGCTCGTCGACGTCGACGGTGATCTGCTGCCGACACCGGTCGCGCACATCGCCCGCGATCCGATGGACCCCCGCTTCGATGCCGACGCCGTCGTGACAGCACTGCGCGGCAAGCACACCGAAATCAAACGCGCACTGCTCGATCAGACCGTGGTGTCCGGGGTCGGCAACATCTACGCCGACGAATCCTTATGGCGCGCACAGATTCACGGTGGACGAATCACCGACGCGCTGTCACGCCCGAAGCTGAACACGGTGCTCGACGCGGCGCGGGACGTGATGGGTGAGGCACTCGCGCAAGGCGGAACCTCGTTCGACGCGCTCTACGTCGACGTCAACGGCGAATCCGGCTACTTCGATCGTTCCCTGGATGTGTACGGCCAGGAGAACCAGCCCTGCTCACGCTGCGGCACCGCGATCCGGCGGGAGAAGTTCATGAACCGCTCGTCCTACAGTTGCCCGAAATGTCAGCCGCGGCCCCGGGCCCGCTACGTCTGATTCCTTCCGGCTTCCACACAGCGGATGGACAGCGGCGCGTGTCCGGCGGATGTCGAAACGTACGGCGGATGGGCGATCCTCGGTGACGAGACTGTCGGGGAGCCGTGGCAGGATTCGGGGCATGGCCGACCAGACTCCCGACACCCCGCCCACCGACCTGTGGGTCGAGCGCACCGGCACCCGCCGCTACACAGGACGCAGCTCGCGCGGCGCCGAAGTGCTCATCGGCTCCGACACCGTCGAGGGTGTGTTCACGCCGGGTGAACTCTTGAAGATCGCACTCGCCGCCTGCTCCGGAATGAGTTCGGACTTCCCGCTGTCGCGCCGGCTCGGCGACGACTACGACGCCACCATCAGGGTCTCCGGTGCCGCGGACCGCGAGAACGAGGTGTACCCGCATCTCGAGGAGGAAATGGTCCTCGACCTGTCTGCGCTCGACGCCGACGCGCAGCAGCGTCTGGTGGCGCTCGTCGAGCGGTCCGTCGAGAAGGTGTGCACGGTCGGCCGTACGCTCGAGGCCGGAACGACGGTGAGCCTGACGATCACCGCGGACGAGTGATCGGGCACGAGTAGGGCACAAGGGGGAGACGATGGGGAACAACACACTACGGATGGCGGTCGGAGCCGCTGCCGCGACGGTCCTCGGAATGGTCGCGGTGCCGTCGGCGAATGCCGATCCTGCGGCCTGCGTGCCACGCACCGTCGGTACGGTGGCGTCGGGGCTCGGGGTGCTCGAGAATCTGGAATTCGACGGGCGCGGAGGGCTCCTCGTCTCCGACGGTTCGCCGGCCGGTGACGGCGCGCTGCGCCGCGTCGCGCCCGACGGCACGGTCGACACCGTCCTCGGCGATGTCACCGGGCCGGGCGGGATTGTCGTCGACGGCGACACCGCCTACCTGAACGTCGGCAACACCACGAGTGCCGGCATGACCGATACGGCGGACGGAACCATTGACACCGTCGACCTCGACACCGGGGAACGCCGCACCGTCGCAACCGGGTTGGTCATGCCCAACGGGCTCGGTGTGCTGCCCGACGGCTCGCTGCTCACGTCCCGCGACATCGGCACCGTCGGCCTGACCCACGTACCCGCCGGTGGCGAAGCGCACGTGATCCGCACCGACCTCGGTTCCGTCAACGGCATCGAGGTCGACGGCGACACGGTCTATACCGTCACCACCTTCGAACAGGTCAACCGGCTGCACGTGCTCGACGCCGCCGACCTCACCGGTCCGGTCCGGAGCATCGACCTGCCCGGCTTCGGACTGCTGCAAGCACCCGACGACCTGGCCCTCGGTCCGGACGGTGCGCTGTACATCGCGCTGAACGTGGCCGGCGCCATCCTGCGGGTCGACCCGGACACCGGTGACTCCTGCCGCGTCGCGGAGGGCATCCCGCTCGTGTCGTCGGTCGCGTTCGGCACCGGGCCGGGTTGGGATCCGAACACGATCTACACCACCGGGTTCGACGGCACGGTGCGCGCAGCACATCCCGCGGTCGAACAGTCCGCGTCCGAATAGGAGGGCGCACATGAACACCCCCGTATCCGGCTCGGCCGAACGTCTGACCGCGTGGGTTCACGGCCGGGTGCAGGGTGTCGGATTCCGGTGGTTCACCCGCGCCCGGGCACTCGAACTCGGACTCGTCGGGCACGCCACCAATCATCCGGACGGACGTGTGCTCGTCATCGCGGAAGGCCCGCGCGCCGACCTCGACCGACTTCTCGCGTGGTTGCGGTCGGACCACACTCCCGGCGAGGTTCGTCTCGTCGTCGAATCGTGGGACGCGGCGCGCGGAGATCTGGCCGGATTCGTCGAGCGGTAGCACGCGGGTAGGGTTTTTCCTCATGTATTTGAAGAGTCTGACGCTGAAGGGCTTCAAGTCCTTCGCGTCCTCGACGACTCTGCGTTTCGAACCGGGCATCACGTGCGTCGTCGGACCCAACGGCTCCGGGAAGTCGAATGTCGTCGATGCGTTGACCTGGGTGATGGGGGAGCAGGGTGCCAAGGCACTCCGCGGCGGCAAGATGCAGGACGTCATCTTCGCCGGCACCACCGGACGACCACCGCTCGGTCGCGCCGAGGTCACCTTGACCATCGACAACAGCGACGGCGCGCTGCCCATCGAATACTCCGAGGTATCGGTCACCCGCCGTATGTTCCGGGACGGCGCCGGAGAATACGAGATCAACGGCACCTCGTGCCGCCTCATGGATGTGCAGGAGTTGCTCTCCGACTCCGGCATCGGCCGCGAAATGCACGTCATCGTCGGGCAGGGGCGGCTCTCCGCGATCCTCGAGTCGCGTCCCGAGGATCGGCGCGCGTTCGTGGAAGAGGCCGCCGGCGTTCTCAAACACCGCCGCCGCAAGGAAAAGGCGGTCCGCAAGCTCGACGCGATGCAAGCGAACCTCGCCCGTTTGACAGATCTGACCGCCGAACTGCGCCGCCAACTCAAACCGCTCGGACGTCAGGCCGAGGTCGCGCGGCGCGCCCACACCATTCAGGCAGACCTGCGCGACGCGAAGCTGCGCCTGGCCGCCGACGACCTGGTCAGCCGCCGCGCCGACTTCGCCGGTCAGGACGAGCAGGAACGGATCGTGCGTGACCGCCTCGACCACGTGCTGGCCGCCTTCGACGACGCGAACGCCGAGCTTGCCCAGCACGAGCAGGCCGTCGCGCGACTGACACCGGGGGCCGAAGCGGCGTCGCAAACCTGGTTCCGGCTGTCGGCGCTCGCCGAACGGCTCAGCGCGACGGTACGCATCGCCCAGGAACGCGCCCGGCATCTCGACGAGACGCCCGCGACGAGGCCCGAGCAGGACCCCGACGAGATGGAGGCACGCGCCGACCGCATCGCGGAAGAAGAAGCCGAACTCCTCGAAGCCGTCGAGATCGCACACGGCACCCTGGAGGCCGCCCGGGAACACCTCGCGATGCAGGAGGACGCAGCCGCCACCGCCGAACGAGCGCACCTGGCCGCGGTGCGTGCCGTCGCCGACCGCCGCGAAGGCCTCGCCCGACTGTCCGGCCAGGTCGACACGATGCGTACCCGCGCCGAATCCATCGATGCGGAGGTCGCACGGCTCACCGTCGCCATCGAGGAAGCCCGGCTCCGTGGCGTCGCCGCGCAGGCCGAGTTCGAGACCGCACAGTCCCGGATCGACGACCTCGACGCCGGGGAAGTCGATGCGGACGCTCAGCACGAACGCGCGCTCGAGACGTTGCGCATCGCCGACGGCCGTGTCAAGGAGCTGCAGGACGCGGAGCGTGCGGCAGGAAAAGAGGTGGCGTCGCTCGGCGCGCGCATCGAGGCACTGTCGATGGGTCTCGAACGCAAGGACGGCGCCGCCTGGCTTCTCGAACACCGACCCGATACGGGTCTGCTCGGTTCCCTTGCGGAGCGGCTGCACGTCGAACCCGGATACGAGACCGCGATCGCCGCGGCGCTCGGTCCCGCCGCCGACGCGGTCGCCGCCGAATCGGTGCAGGCCGCGCTCGCCGCGGTCACCGCCCTCGACGACGCGGATCAAGGACGGGTCGCCTTCGTGACGTCCGGTGCGGCCGGACCCGTCGACGGCGGCGACCTGCCTGCCGGC
>NZ_JBAQXC010000305.1:0-24260 GCF_049299235.1 Rhodococcus sp. (in: high G+C Gram-positive bacteria)
CGACGTCGAGGTCGACTGCTCGTCGGGCACGTATGTCCGGGCGCTCGCGCGGGACCTCGGAGCGGCACTCGGCGTCGGTGCGCACCTGACGGCGCTGCGGCGCACGAAGGTCGGTCCGTTCGGACTCGAACACGCGCGCACCCTCGAACAGTTGGCGGACGATCCGGCGTTGAGCCTCGACATCGACGCGGCCGCGCGTACCGCATTCGAGAGTCGCTCGATCGGCGACGACGAGGCCGCGTTGCTGGCGAACGGTCGTTGGCTCGAGCCGATCGGGTTGGGTGGGGTGTACGCGGCGGTCGACGCGCGGGGCCGCGTCGCCGCGTTGCTGCAGGAAAAAGGAAAACGTGCTTCGGCGGTGTTCGTGGTGCGCCCGTCGAACCTTTGACGGATCGTCGTCCCTTGCAGTTCGTCCGTCGAAGCGGGGGAGCGGTCAGACCAGCCAGATCGCATCGGCGGCCGGATGGCCGAGGTCGACCGTGCGGTCTCGGAGCGCACCGATGGTCACCGCGACCGTGCCCGCGAAGTCGCGACGTTCGACGACCCGGATCTCGGTGTCCAACGCTATCCCGACGTCGTCGAAGTAGCGCAGCATCGCCGGGTCCTTGTCCGAAATGCGGGCGACGCGACCGGATTCGCCGTCGGTGAACGCGCTCAGTGGTCGCGCAGGCGGGGTGGGAATGGTGCCGTCGGGCGTGGGAATGGGGTCGCCGTGCGGGTCACGTTCGGGAAATCCGAGTTTCGCGTCGAGCGCGGCGATCATTCGCTCCGACACCGCATGTTCGAGCACTTCGGCCTCGTCGTGCACCTCGTCCCAGCCGTAGCCGAGTTCGCTGACCAGGAAGGTTTCGATGAGTCGATGCCGGCGGACCATCGCAACCGCGGCAGCGCGCCCCGAATCCGTCAGGGAGATCGCGCCGTACCGTTCGTGGTCGAGCAGGCCTTGGTCGCACAGGCGGCGCACCGCCTCGGACACGGTCGATGCGGACACGCCGAGCTTCTCGGCGAGCAGTTTCGTGGAGATTTTCTCGCCGGACCATTCCTGCGCGGTCCAGACGACCTTCAGGTAGTCCTGCGCGACGGCGGTCAATGCTTCCGTCGTGGTGGTTGTCTCGCTCCTGTCAGGCACCTGCTCAGCTTAGGCAACTCTCACCTCGGAATCACCTCGACCGAGGTCGCGCGGGAGCGTCGCACCGCCGCCGTCACCACACCCTGCCGGGGCGCGAACAGATATGCGATCGCGAATACCGCCCCCTGCGCGAGCACCACGACACCGCCGGTCGAGGCATCGGTGTAGTAGCTCGTGTACACCCCCACGATCGACGACGCGGCCGCCAGGGTCGGTGCCAGGACCAGCATCCGGGAGATCCGGTCGGTCAGCAGATATGCGGTGGCGCCGGGAATGATGAGCACGGCGACGACGAGGATCACCCCCACCGCTTGGAGTGCCGCGACGATCGTCACGGCGAGCAATGCCAGGAGTAGCGCGGACAGTCGCGCCGGGGAGATCCCGAGCGTGTGGGCCTGGACCCGGTCGAAAGCGAACAGTGTCAGATCCCGCCGTTTGACGACGAGGACCGCGAACACGATCGCCGCGAGCAACGACACCTGCCACACATCGGTGTCGGCCAGCCCGAGCAGATTGCCGAACAGCACGTGATGCAGGTCAACCTGGCTGGGGTTCTTCGAGATCAACACGACGCCGAGTGCGAACAGCGTGGTGAACACGACGCCGATAGCGGCGTCCTCCTTGACTCGGGTGGTGCCGCGCACCAGTCCGATCAGGGCCACCGCGATGCCGGCGAACAGCAACGCGCCGATGGTGAACGGGGCGCCGACGAGATAGGCGAGGACGACGCCCGGCAGTACCGCGTGCGAGACCGCATCGCCCATCAGCGACCAGCCGATGAGCACGAGCCAGCAACTGAGCAGAGCACAGACGACGGTCGCCGCGATCGCGACGATCAGGGCGCGCTGCATGAACCCGTACTGCAGTGGTTCGACGAGAAGTTCGAGCATCACGAGTCCTCTCGCGTCGACGGTGTGGGTCGGGGCACGGAGTCGGTGGGGACAACGCCGAACGCGCGTGCCAGGTTCTCGGGTCGCAGCACTTCTTCCGGGGTGTCGTGCACGAGCACGCGCTGCTGCAGCAGTGCGGCCTCGTCGCACAGTAGCGGCAGTCCGGCGAGGTCGTGTGTGGCTACCAGGACGGTGTGACCGACATCGGCGAGCGAACGGATCACCGCGGTCAAGGCGATCTCGGTGCTTTTGTCGACGCCCGCGAACGGTTCGTCGAGCAGCAGCAGCGGAGCGCCCTGCGCGATGGCCCTGGCGACGAACACCCGTTTGCGCTGCCCACCGGAGAGTTGACCGATCTGCCGGTCTGCGAGTTCGGTCATCTGCACGCGATCGAGTGCGTGCGCGACCGCTTCGTGATCGGCGGGTCGTGGCCTGCGCAGGGGGCCTTGGTGTCCGTAGCGGCCGGTCATCACGACCTCCCGCACGATGATGGGAAAGTCCCAGTCGACGGCTTCGGCCTGCGGTACGTACGCGACGGCCGCAGTACGCCGCGCGGACGCCGGATCGGATCCGGCGATCGTCACCCGGCCCGCGCTGGGCCGGACGATGCCCATGACCGTTTTGAACAGCGTGGATTTGCCCGACCCGTTCGTGCCGACCAATCCGCACACCCGTCCGGGGGCGAGGGCGAGGGTGACGTCGTCGAGGGCGGTGACCGTTCCGTAACGGACGGTGACGCCGTCGAGTGTGAGCGCCGTGGTGGCCGAAGGATTTGTCCTGGTGCCGGTTCCGATGGTGCCGGTTCCGATGGTGCCGGTTCCGGCGTTGTTCGTTCGCATGTTGTTCGTTCGCATGTTGTTCGTTCGCGCAGTCATGAGGCCAGTCCCTTCGTGATCGTGCGGACGTCATGGCGCAGCAGGTCGAGATAGGTCGGGACCGGCCCGTCGGGCTCGGAGAGCGAGTCGACGTAGAGGACGCCGCCGAATTGGGCGCCGGTGTCGGCGGCGACCTGCCGTTGCGCCTTGTCCGAGACGGTCGATTCGCAGAACACCGCGGGAACACGGTTGTCGCGCACGAAGTCGACGGTTCGCGCGATCTGCTGCGGGGTGCCCTGCTGATCGGCGTTGATCGCCCACAGGTAGGCCTCGCGCAGGCCGGCGTCACGTGTCAGATAACCGAAGGCGCCCTCACAGGTGACCAGTGCGCGTTGTTGTTCGGGCAGTTCGGCGAGTCCCGACACGAGTTCCTGGTGGACGAGGTGGAGTTGGTCCTTGTAGGCAGCGGCGTTCGCGGCGAACTCGGCAGTATGTTCCGGCGCGATCCGGGAGAGCGCCGCGGAAATGTTGTCGACGTAGATCCGGGCGTTGAGCGGTGACATCCACGCGTGGGGGTTGACGCGACCGGCGTACGCGTCCTCGCCGATCAGCAATGGCGCAACCCCGTCGCTGAGGACGGCATGCTCGGCGTCGGTGTCGGCGAGGAACTGCTCGAACCATCGTTCGAGGCCGAGTCCGTTGTCGAGGATCAGGTCCGCGTCGGCGGCAGATCGAAGGTCGCCTGGGGTCGGCTCGTACCCGTGGATCTCGGCACCGACCTTGGTGATGGATTCGACGCGGACGTGCCCACCGGCGACGTTGCGTGCCATGTCGGCCAGCACGGTGAAGGTGGTCAGGGCCAGTGGCCGATCGTCCTCGGCCGGGACGGCAGTCGCGCACGATGTCACGGCGGCGACCGCGACGGCGGCAACACCAACTTTGATGAATCCAATGAAAATGTTCGGCACACCGAAATTATGTGTGTCGGAGACCCGAATGTCCATTTCCGTACCGAGCGGCGAGTTGGAGGTGACCGCTCCGGGCCGGGGCCGTAGGCTGCCCGATGTGCAGAGATGGCGAGGCCTCGAGGAAATACCTGCGGACTGGGGTCGTTGTGTACTGACGATCGGCGTGTTCGACGGAGTGCACCGCGGACATCAGCAGTTGATCGCACGCGCGGTGAAGTCCGCGAAGGAACGCGGGATCCCCAGTGTGCTCATGACGTTCGATCCACATCCCATGGAAGTGGTCCGTCCGGGCAATCATCCGGCGCAGTTGACGACGCTCGCGCGGCGCGCCGAACTGGCCGAGGAACTCGGCGTCGACGTCTTCTGCGTCATGCCGTTCACGTCCGAATTCATGAAGTTGACGCCCGAGCGGTACGCCCACGAAATCCTCGTCGAGCGGCTGCATGTCGCCGAGGTCGTGGTGGGCGAGAACTTCACCTTCGGGAAGAAGGCCGCGGGCACCGTCGAGATGCTGCGGACGATCGGTGAGCGTTTCGGGTTCGCGGTCGACGGTCAGTCCCTGCTCGCCGAGCATGCGGTCACGTTCTCGTCGACCTATATCCGGTCGTGTGTCGATGCGGGCGATGTCGCCGCTGCCGCCGATGCGCTCGGCCGCCCGCATCGGGTCGAGGGGGTCGTCGTGCACGGCGACGGGCGTGGCCGCGACCTCGGGTTCCCTACCGCGAACGTCGCTCCGCCGATGCATTCGGCGATACCGGCCGACGGTGTGTACGCCGCGTGGTTCACGGTCCTCGGCCCCGGGCCGAGCCTCGGCACCGTGACGCCCGGCGAGCGATACGGTGCGGCCGTGTCGGTCGGCACGAACCCGACATTTTCCGGACGGACCCGCACGGTCGAGGCGTTCGTGCTCGATCGTGAAGCCGACCTCTACGGGCAGCACGTCGCGGTCGACTTCGTTCGGCGATTGCGCGGCATGGAAAAGTTCGACTCGGTCGAGGCTCTCATCTCGGCGATGCACGGCGATGCCGCCCGCGCCCGCGACGTTCTCGCCCTCGCCGTCGACGACCCCACCTGATCGGCGCCGCGGCCGGTCTGGGAGCGGCCCGGCGCTCTGGTAACCTGGATCCTTGGTGTGTGCTGTGGTTCGCGGTGGCACCGCCGTCGGGTTCCGGCCCGTTTTTCATCGCGCGGACGTCAGTGATCAGGAGAATCGCAGTGGCTTTGACCACCGAGCAGAAGAAGCAGATCCTCGGCGAGTACGGTCTGCACGAGACCGACACGGGTTCGCCGGAGGCGCAGGTGGCCATGCTCACCAAGCGCATCGTCGATCTGACCGCGCACCTGAAGCAGCACAAGCACGACCACCATTCCCGCCGCGGCCTGCTGCTGCTGGTCGGTCGTCGTCGCCGCCTGCTCAAGTACGTCGAGAAGGTCGATGTCGAGCGTTACCGCTCGCTCATCCAGCGTCTGGGCCTGCGTCGCTGACGCGGACCCCGAGCAACACGATCTGCTTACGCTGATCTTCGCCGGTAGCCGACGGGAATGCCTTTACACTGGGCCTCGTCGGCTACCGGTGTTTGCGCCGGAAGTCCGGCGTGCAGTGCCGCCTCGAGCGCGGCAGACCGTATGCACCGACGGTGTCGGTCCTCGGTAGTGACCTTCCGCACCCGATGATCCGGGGCCGGTGGGTTTCGATCGACGGCCGCCTCCGCGAGTCGGTGCGCAGCCGTGGCCAAGGGGGCCGCGGCGCCCACGCGGGTACGGCGAAGACGAAGAGGGAAGAGAAGACATAGAGATGACCAGCAATACTGCAGTCGAGATCGACGAAGGCGTGTTCGAGTCCGCCGCGACGATCGACAACGGGGCCTTCGGTACCCGCACCATCCGTTTCGAGACCGGCCGGCTTGCTCAGCAGGCAGCCGGGGCCGTTGTCGCCTACCTCGACGACGAGACCATGCTGCTGTCGGCCACCAGTGCCGGCAAGCATCCCAAGGACCAGTTCGACTTCTTCCCGCTGACGGTGGACGTCGAGGAACGCATGTACGCCGCGGGTCGCATTCCCGGCTCGTTCTTCCGTCGTGAGGGTCGACCCTCCACGGACGCGATCCTGACGTGCCGCCTGATCGACCGGCCGCTGCGCCCGTCCTTCGTCGACGGACTGCGCAACGAGATCCAGGTCGTCGTGACGGTGATGAGCCTGAATCCGAACGACCTGTACGACGTCGTCGCGATCAACGCCGCCTCGGCGTCGACGCAGCTCGCCGGCCTGCCGTTCTCGGGCCCGGTCGGTGGCGTCCGTGTCGCGCTGATCACAGGCGGAGCGACGGGGGATGTCTCCGGCGAGAACAAGGCCGGCCAGTGGGTCGCCTTCCCGACCGTGGAGCAGCTCGAGAACGCGGTCTTCGACATGGTCGTCGCCGGCCGCGTCGTCGAGTCCGGTGACGTCGCCATCATGATGGTCGAGGCCGAGGCCACCGACAACGTGATCGCCATGATCGACGGTGGCGCGCAGGCGCCGACCGAGGCGATCGTCGCCGAGGGCCTCGAGGCCGCCAAGCCGTTCATCGCGAGCCTGTGCGCCGCGCAGCAGGCCCTGGCCGTTGCCGCTGCCAAGCCGACCGGTGACTACAAGGTCTTCCCTGCCTACCAGGACGACGTGTACGCCGCCGTGGAGGCAGCCGCCACCGACAAGCTGACGGCGGCACTGTCCATCGCGGGTAAGCAGGAGCGTGACGACAAGACCGACGAGGTCAAGGTCGACGTGCTCGAGCAGGTCGCCCCGAACTTCGAGGGCCGTGAGAAGGAGATCGGCGCCGCCTTCCGCTCGCTGACCAAGAAGCTCGTGCGCCAGCGCATCCTGCGCGACCAGTTCCGTATCGACGGTCGCGGCATCACGGACATCCGCGCGCTGTCGGCCGAGGTCGCACTGGTTCCGCGCGCGCACGGCTCGGCCCTGTTCGAGCGTGGCGAGACCCAGATCCTCGGTGTCACCACGCTCGACATGGTCAAGATGGCACAGCAGGTCGATTCGCTCGGTCCCGAAACCAGCAAGCGGTACATGCACCACTACAACTTCCCGCCGTACTCCACCGGTGAGACGGGCCGCGTCGGATCCCCGAAGCGTCGCGAGATCGGCCACGGTGCGCTCGCCGAGCGCGCGCTCGTGCCGGTGCTGCCGAGCCAGGAAGAATTCCCGTACGCGATCCGCCAGGTTTCCGAGGCGCTGAGTTCCAACGGCTCCACCTCGATGGGCTCGGTCTGCGCGTCGACGCTGTCGCTGCTCAACGCCGGCGTGCCGCTGAAGGCCCCGGTCGCGGGTATCGCGATGGGCCTGGTCTCCGACGAGGTCGACGGGGAGACCCGGTATGTGGCGCTGACCGACATCCTCGGTGCCGAGGACGCGTTCGGCGACATGGACTTCAAGGTAGCCGGCACCAAGGACTTCGTGACTGCGTTGCAGCTCGACACGAAGCTCGACGGCATTCCGTCGCAGGTCCTCGCGGGAGCGCTCGCCCAGGCACACGATGCCCGCGCCACGATTCTCGAGGTCATGGCCGAGGCGATCGACGCGCCGGACGAGATGAGCCCGTTCGCTCCGCGCATCACCACCATCAAGGTCCCGGTGGACAAGATCGGCGAGGTCATCGGCCCCAAGGGCAAGATGATCAACTCGATCACCGAGGAGACCGGCGCCAACATCTCCATCGAAGATGACGGCACCGTCTACGTCGGTGCGGCGGACGGTCCGTCCGCGCAGGCCGCGATCGACAAGATCAACGCCATCGCCAATCCGCAGCTGCCCAAGGTCGGCGAGCGCTTCCTCGGCACCGTGGTCAAGACCACGGCGTTCGGCGCGTTCGTCTCGCTGCTCCCGGGCCGTGACGGACTGGTGCACATCAGCAAGCTCGGCAACGGCAAGCGCATCGCGAAGGTCGAGGACGTCGTGAGCGTCGGCTCGAAGATCCGGGTCGAGATCGCCGACATCGACAACCGCGGCAAGATCAGCCTGGTTCCGGTTCCCGAGGACGACGCCGCTGCCGCGCCGGTCGAGGGCGCCGAGAACGCCGAGAGCTGATCGGTTCTCGCGATGTAATACCACGCGGCTCGAAGCACCCCGCCCCGGTAGGACCAACGTCCTGCTGGGGCGGGGTGCTTTGTGTCGGTGGTGCGAGGGACCTTGTGCCGCACGCGAAGGGACCTTGTACTGTCTTGTGCTGCAACGTAATTGAAGATTCTAGACTGGACCCGGGCAGATGGGAACGGGTACCGTCGAAGCGGTTCCTAGCTCACAAATTCCGAGCGGTGTAACGTTTCCCCCAAATTTGCGCCAAGATCACTCCGAAGTGGTTTCGTGGGGGTGTGAACACGGCAACGACGCCGGGTACAGGGACCGGGCAAGGTTTCAACCTCGCTCTCGCCACCTGGGTATCCGCCATCAACTTCTGGGCCTGGAACATGATCGGGCCGCTCTCGACCACCTACGCCCACGACATGTCGCTCAGCAGCACGCAGGCGTCGCTGCTGGTCGCCACGCCGATCCTGGTCGGGGCGCTCGGCCGGATCGCGATCGGCCCGCTCACCGACCGTTACGGCGGCCGGATCATGTTCATCGTGATCTCCCTGGCATCGATCCTGCCGGTCCTCGCGGTCGGCTTCGCAGGAAACGCCGGTTCGTACCCGATGCTGCTGGTATCCGGATTCTTCCTCGGCATCGCGGGCACGATCTTCGCCGTCGGTATCCCGTTCGCCAACAACTGGTACGAACCGTCCCGGCGCGGCTTCGCGACCGGCGTGTTCGGCGCAGGCATGGTCGGCACCGCACTGTCGGCGTTCTTCACGCCGCGGTTCGTGAACTGGGTCGGCCTGCTCGCCACCCACGTGATCATCGCGGCCGCGCTTGCGGTGACCGCGGGCATCTGTGTCCTCGCGATGCGCAACTCGCCCGCATTCGCGCCCAACACCGAACCGGTGGTGCCGAAGCTGGTCGCCGCGCTCAAGCTCGGGGTCACCTGGGAGATGTCGTTCCTCTACGCGATCGTCTTCGGTGGCTTCGTCGCCTTCAGCAACTACCTGCCCACCTACATCAAGACGATCTACGACTTCTCTGCCGTCGACGCCGGCGCCCGCACCGCGGCATTCGCGCTGGCCGCGGTCGTCGCGCGACCGGTCGGTGGCGCGCTCTCGGATCGCATCCCACCGAAGTACGTGGTGCTCGCCTCGCTTGCGGGTACGGCCGTGATGGCGTTCGTCGCGACGTTCCAACCGCCCGCGGACGTCTGGTCGGCAGCAACGTTCATCATGCTCGCGCTGTTCCTCGGTGTCGGTACCGGCGGCGTGTTCGCCTGGGTCGCCCGCCGTGCCCCCGCCAAGTCCGTCGGATCGGTCACCGGCATCGTCGCCGCAGCGGGCGGCCTCGGCGGCTACTTCCCGCCGCTCGTCATGGGTGCGACCTACGACAGCGCCGACAACGACTACACCGTCGGCCTGCTGCTCCTGGTGGCCACCGCCCTGATCGCCCTGGTCTACACCGCACTGCGGTTGCACGCGCGTGAACCCGCGCGTGAACCCGCCGCCTGACGACCACCACCGAAAGGAACCATCGTGAACGCCCCCCAGATCGGCGGACCCGTCGACGAACTGCTGCAACGCAGCGGACGATTCTTCACCCGGGGTGAGGTCTCCGGCGACGGCCGCACCGTCACCAAGCAAGGTGGTCGCGAGGGCGACATCTTCTACCGCGACCGCTGGAGCCACGACAAGGTGGTGCGCTCGACGCACGGCGTCAACTGCACCGGGTCGTGCTCGTGGAAGATCTACGTCAAGGACGGCATCATCACCTGGGAGACCCAGCAGACGGACTATCCGTCCGTCGGCCCGGACCGTCCCGAGTACGAACCGCGCGGATGCCCTCGTGGCGCCGCGTTCTCCTGGTACACCTATTCGCCGACACGGGTGCGCTACCCGTACGCCCGCGGCGTGCTCGTCGAGATGTACCGCGAAGCGAAACAGCGCCTCGGTGATCCGGTCCTCGCGTGGGCCGATATCCAGTCCGACCCGGAGCGGCGCCGCCGCTACCAGTGGGCACGCGGCAAGGGTGGGCTCGTGCGGGTCACCTGGGCGGAAGCCACCGAGATGATCGCGGCGGCCCACGTGCACACGATCAAGGAGTACGGGCCGGACCGGGTCGCCGGATTCTCGCCGATCCCCGCGATGTCGATGGTCTCGTTCGCCGCCGGTTCCCGATTCGTGGAGTTGCTCGGCGGTGTGATGACCTCGTTCTACGACTGGTACGCCGACCTGCCGGTGGCCTCACCGCAGGTGTTCGGGGATCAGACCGACGTCCCCGAGTCGGGGGACTGGTGGGACGCCGCGTACCTCATGATGTGGGGTTCGAACGTGCCGGTCACCCGCACCCCGGACGCGCACTGGATGGCCGAGGTCCGATACCGCGGCACCAAGGTGGTGACCGTCAGTCCCGACTACGCCGACAACACGAAGTTCGCCGACGAGTGGATGCCGTGCGCGGCCGGCACCGACGGTGCCCTCGCCATGTCGATGGGGCACGTGATCCTCAACGAGTGCTTCGTGCAGAACCGGGTGCCGTTCTTCGTCGACTATGTGCGCCGCTACACCGACCTGCCGTTCCTGGTGAAACTCGAGGAACGCGACGGCCGACTGGTACCCGGCAAGAACCTGACCGCGGCCGATCTCGGGCAGGACGTCGAGAACGCCTCGTTCAAGCCGGTGCTGCTCGACGGCGCCACCGACGAGGTCGCGGTACCGCACGGGTCGCTCGGCTTCCGATACGGCGACGACGGGGTCGGCAAATGGAATCTCGACCTGGGTGACCTCGTTCCGGCGCTGACCGTCGCCGCGCACGACGGAGCGGTGGGGGAGAGCGCGCTGATCCACCTCCCGAGCTTCGACACCGTCGACGGTCACGGCGAAGCCGTGGAGCGCGGCGTGCCGATCCGGCGTGTCGGCGAGCACCGCGTGTGCACCGTCTTCGATCTGATGCTCGCCCAGTACGGTGTGGCACGACCGGGTCTGCCCGGCACCTGGCCGACCGGATACGACGATCCGTCCGGTGCGTACACCCCGGCCTGGCAGGAATCGATCACCGGAGTGTCCGCGGCGCAGGCGATCCGCGTCGCGAAGGAGTTCGCGCGCAGCGCGGAGGAATCCGGTGGCCGGTCCATGATCATCATGGGCGCCGGGATCTGCCAGTGGTTCCACGGCGACGCCACCTACCGGGCAGTGCTCGCGCTGCTGCTGCTCACCGGCTCGATGGGCCGCAACGGTGGCGGTTGGGCGCACTACGTCGGTCAGGAGAAATGCCGCCCGGTCACCGGTTGGGCCGCGATGGCGATGGGTACCGACTGGTCGCGTCCGCCGCGGCAGATGGCCGGCACGTCCTACTGGTACGCGCACACCGGGCAGTGGCGTTACGACGGCTACCGTGCCGATGCCCTGTCGAGTCCGCTCGGCCGCGGCAGGTTCGCGGGAAAGCACACGATGGATGTGCTGGCCTCGGCGACTGCGATGGGGTGGAGTCCGTTCTTCCCGCAGTTCGACCGGTCGAGCCTCGACGTCGCCGACGACGCCCGCGCGGCGGGGCAGGAGATCCCCGCCTACGTCGCGAATCAGCTCGCGTCGGGCGATCTGAAACTGGCCGTCACCGACCCGGACAACCCGCGCAACTGGCCGCGCGTGCTGAGCGTCTGGCGCGCGAACCTGCTCGGCTCCTCCAGCAAGGGCAACGAGTACTTCCTGCGGCATCTGCTGGGCACCACGTCCAATGTGCAGGCGCAGCCCACTCAGGAAGACCTGCGGCCCAACGATGTGGAATGGTCCGACGACATCCCCGAGGGCAAACTCGACCTGCTCATGTCGATCGACTTCCGGATGACCTCGACGACGCTGCTCTCCGACGTGGTGCTGCCTGCCGCCACGTGGTACGAGAAGGGTGACCTGTCGAGCACCGACATGCACCCGTACATTCACGCGTTCAGCCCGGCGATCGACCCGCCGTGGGAAACCCGCTCGGACTACGACGCATTCGGGACGATCGCGCGCGCCTTCAGCACCCTGGCCGCGCGCCATCTCGGTACCCGCACCGACGTCGTGCTCGGCACGTTGCAGCACGACACCCCCGGTGCGATGGCGTATCCCGGTGGCACCGAACACGACTGGCGGGTCACCGGTGAAGTTCCGGTGCCGGGCAAGACGATGGGGCCGATCGCGGTCGTCGAACGTGACTACGCGGCGATCGCCGACAAGTGGTCGACGCTCGGCCCGCTCGTCGACAAGCTCGGGCTGACCACCAAGGGGATCACCACGCATCCGACCGAGGAGGTCGCCGAGCTGGCCTCGAAGTTCGGGGTGATGAACTCCGGTGTGGCGGCAGGACGTCCGGCGGTGACCACCGCCGAGCGGATGGCCGATGTCATTCTCGCGTTGTCCGGTACGTCCAACGGCCGCCTCGCCGTCGAGGGTTTCCGGGAACTCGAGAAGCGCACCGGCCGGCGCCTCGTGCATCTCGCCGAGGGCAGCGAGGAGCGTCGCATCACGTACGCGGACACCCAGGCTCGTCCGGTCCCGGTGATCACCAGCCCGGAATGGTCCGGCAGCGAAACCGGGGGCCGCCGCTACGCGCCGTTCACGGTGAACATCGAGGAACTCAAACCGTTCCACACCCTCACCGGCCGGATGCACTTCTACGTCGATCACGACTGGATCGAGGAACTCGGCGAGCAACTGCCCGTCTACCGGCCGCCGCTGGACATGAACCGGTTGTTCGGTGAGCCCGCCGTCGGGGAGAGTGGCCGCGACGGCATCGGGCTGAGCGTGCGCTACCTGACACCGCACTCGAAGTGGTCGATCCATTCCGAGTACCAGGACAACCTGTTCATGTTGTCGCTCTCGCGCGGCGGCCCGACGATGTGGATGAGTCCGGTGGACGCGGAGAAGATCTCGGTGCGTGACAACGATTGGGTCGAGGCCGTCAACCGCAACGGTGTGGTGGTGTGCCGCGCGATCGTCTCGCACCGGATGCCGGAGGGCGTCGTGTACGTCTACCACGCGCAGGAACGCACCATCGACACTCCGCTCACCGAAACCACCGGCACCCGCGGCGGCATCCACAATTCGCTCACCCGGTTGCTGATCAAGCCCACACACCTGGCCGGTGGCTACGCCCAGAACGCCTTCGCGTTCAACTACCTCGGCCCCACCGGAAATCAGCGCGACGAGGTGACCGTGGTGCGTCGCCGGTCGCAGGAAGTGACCTACTGACATGAACGTGAGCGTCGAAACGAACGTGAGCGGATCCGGGGAAGCGAGGACGTCATGAAGGTAATGGCACAGATGGCGATGGTGATGAACCTCGACAAGTGCATCGGCTGCCACACCTGTTCGGTCACCTGCAAGCAGGCGTGGACGAACCGGGCCGGTACCGAGTACGTGTGGTTCAACAACGTCGAAACCCGTCCCGGGCAGGGTTATCCGCGCACCTACGAGGACCAGGAAAAATGGCGGGGCGGTTGGATCCGGGACAGCAAGGGCCGGTTGCGGCTGCGCGACGGAGGTCGCCTGCACAAGCTGTCGCGGATCTTCTCGAACCCGAAGTTGCCGTCCATCGACGACTACTACGAGCCGTGGACGTACGACTACGAGAACCTGACGTCGGCGCCACTGGGTGAGCACATGCCCGTCGCGCCGCCGCGCAGCCTCATCAGCGGCAAGCCGATGAAGGTGTCGTGGTCGGCGAACTGGGACGACGATCTCGGCGGTTCGCCGGAGATCCTGCCCGAGGATCCGATCCTGAAGAAGATCGGCGACCAGGTCAAACTCGAACTCGAACAGACGTTCATGTTCTACCTGCCGCGTATCTGCGAGCACTGCTTGAACCCGTCCTGTGTGTCGTCGTGCCCGTCCGGCGCGATGTACAAGCGCGTCGAGGACGGCATCGTGCTCGTCGACCAGGACCAGTGCCGTGGCTGGCGGATGTGCGTGTCCGGGTGCCCGTACAAGAAGGTGTACTTCAACCACAAGACCGGCAAGGCCGAGAAATGCACGTTCTGCTATCCGCGCATCGAGGTGGGTCTGCCGACCGTCTGCTCGGAAACGTGCGTCGGGCGACTGCGGTACATCGGGCTGGTGTTCTACGACGTCGACCGGGTCCTCGAGGCTGCCTCGGTCGAGGACGAGAAGGACCTCTACGAGGCGCAGCGCGACATCATCCTCGATCCGAACGATCCCGAGGTGATCGCCGGTGCCCGCGCCGAAGGCATCTCCGACGAGTGGATCGAGGCGGCGCAGCGATCGCCGGTGTACAAGCTGATCCACACCTTCAAGGTCGCGCTGCCACTGCATCCGGAGTACCGCACCATGCCGATGGTCTGGTACATCCCGCCGTTGTCGCCGGTCGTCGACGCCGTCAGCCGGGACGGACACGACGGGGAGGACATCGGCAACCTGTTCGGCGCACTCGATGCACTGCGCATCCCGATCCAGTACCTCGCCGAACTGTTCACCGCCGGTGACGTCGATCCTGTCGCAGCGGTGCTGCACCGACTCGCCGCGATGCGCTCGTACATGCGCGACATCAACCTCGGACGCGAAACGCAACCGCACATTCCCGACCTCGTCGGGATGACCGAGGAGCAGATGTACGACATGTACCGGCTGCTGGCGATCGCGAAATACGAGGATCGGTATGTCATTCCGTCCGCGTACGCCGCCGAGGGACACCGGCTCGAAGAGACGGTGACCGATTGCGCACTGTCGTTCGACGGCGGGCCGGGCATGTACGAATCGGGGCCGTTCGGTGAGGCGAGCGGTGGGCCCGTTCCGGTGGCTGTCGAAACCTTCCATGCGCTCAAGCAACGGCAGACCACCGACGGGATGGCCGCGAACGCCAGCCACCCGTCGCGGGTCAACCTGCTCAACTGGGACGGTAAGGGTGCGCCCGCCGGCATGTTCCCGGGCGCGCACCGTGACGACGAGTCGAAGGGAGACCGGTGATGAGACTGCTCTCCCGCGCCCGGCCCGCCAAGGTCGGGGCCACCGGGCACGACCGGCTGGTGTGGCAGGCCGCATCACTGCTGCTGGCCTATCCGGACGATGCGTTGCAGGAGCGACTCGACACCGTCGAGCAGTTGCGTGCACACATCACCGGACGTACCGGCGAACTGCTCGGCCGCACCGTTGCCGCGCTGCGCGACGCCGACCCGGTGGCCGCGGCCACCGCCTACGTCGACGTGTTCGACCTGCGGCGCCGCTCCACGATGTACCTGACCTACTGGACCGGCGGCGACACCCGCAACCGCGGCACCGAGATCCACGCGTTCGCGCAGGTGTACCGCGACTCGGGTGTCGAACCACCCGTGGGGGAGACACCCGATCATCTGCCCGTGGTCCTCGAATTCGCGGCAACCGTCGATCCCGACGCCGGACGGCGACTGCTGGTCGAGCATCGGGTACCGATCGACGTGCTGTGCGAGGCATTGCGCGAAGCGGGCTCGCCCTACGTACACACCATCGACGCGGTGTGCGCGACCCTGCCTGCCGCGACCGACCAGGAGGCGCGGCGCGCGGAGCGGCTCGCACAGGCCGGGCCACCCGCCGAATCGATCGGGTTGCAGCCGTTCACCCTGACCGTTCCACCCCGCAGAAGCGAAGGAGCGCACTGACATGCCCGCCGCCGAAATCTACTGGTCCGTCATTCCGTACGTGACCCTCGCGGTCCTGGTGGTCGGGACGTGGTGGCGGTACCGGTACGACAAGTTCGGGTGGACGACACGCTCCTCCGAGTTGTATGAGAAGCGCCTGCTGCGGATCGCGAGCCCGGTCTTCCACTTCGGCATGCTGGTGGTGATCATCGGGCACATCATCGGTCTGGTGATCCCCGAATCGTGGACCGAGGCAGTCGGGATCAGCGAGCACGCCTACCACTGGATGGCCGCGATCCCCGGCGTGATCGCGGGAATCGCGACCCTCATCGGAATCGGGTTGCTGATCTACCGGCGCCGGGCAACCGGTCCGGTGTTCTCGGCCACCACGATCAACGACAAGATCATGTACGTCGTGCTGGTGGCCGCGATCGTGGCAGGCTTGGCGACGACGATGATCGGTGCGTTCGAAGGGAACGAGGCGCACAACTACCGTGAGACGGTGTCCCCGTGGTTCCGGTCCATCTGGATTTTGCAGCCGGACGGGGCGGCGATGGCGGAGGCTCCGCTGTCGTTCCATATCCACGTGACGATCGCGCTCATTCTGTTCGCGTTGTGGCCGTTCACCCGCCTCGTGCATGCCTTCAGTGCCCCCTTCGGGTACCTGTTCCGTCCGTATGTCGTCTACCGCAGCCGGGACAAGGCTGCCAGTGGGGAACTCATCGGGTCGCAGCCGCGGCGACGCGGTTGGTGAGCACAGCCGCGGCGACGCGGTTGGTGAATTCCGGTCACCACCGGTGAGATCGTCGGTCCTGAGGCGTCGCGTGTAGGGTGTGCTTCTCCTACTTCATACCCACGTGCCGATCGCCTCAGGACCGCAGAACACATTCATGGCTTCCAACCGCCGTACTCTTTCCGTCACCTCCGCCGACATCGCCGCAGCCGTTGCGGATTCCGGTGTGCGACGCACCGTCCTACCGGGCGGTGTCCGCGTCGTCACCGAACACGTGCCGGGGGTACGATCCGCCGCCGTCGGCGTCTGGGTCGGAGTCGGTTCCCGTGACGAGCAACCGTCCGTCGCCGGCGCCGCCCATTTCCTCGAACACCTACTGTTCAAGGCGACTCCGACGCGCAGCGCACTCGACATCGCCGAACTCGTCGACGGTGTCGGCGGTGAACTCAACGCGTTCACGTCCAAAGAACACACCTGCTTCTACGCGCATGTCCTCGACGACGACCTGCCGCTGGCCGTCGATCTGGTCGCCGACGTGGTGCTCCGCGGCCTGTGCCGCAGCGTCGACGTCGATGTCGAACGGCAGGTGGTGCTCGAAGAGATCGCCATGCGCGACGACGACCCCGAAGATCTGCTCGGTGACAGTTTCCTCACCGCCCTCTACGGTGACCATCCCATCGGGCGGCCTGTCATCGGCTCGATCGAGTCGATCGAGTCGATGACCCGCGCGCAACTCCACTCGTTCCATGTGCGGCGGTACACGCCGCAGCGGATGGTCGTCGCGGTCGCGGGCAATGTCGATCACGATCACACGGTCGATCTCGTGCGGCGAGCGTTCGGCCCGCACCTCGACCCGGATTCCTCGCCCGCGCCACGGCGCGAGGGCACCGCGCGGCTGCGCACGGCACCCGAACTGAGCATCACCGACCACGACGGTGAGCAGGCACACCTGTCGTTGGGGGTACGTTCCTTCGGGCGTCACGACGGTCGACGCTGGGCGCTGTCGGTGCTCAACGCCGCGATCGGCGGCGGACTGAGTTCGCGTCTGTTCCAGGAGGTCCGCGAGAAGCGAGGCCTCGCGTACTCCGTGTACTCCGGGGTCGACACATTCGCCGACACCGGTGCGTTCTCGATCTACGCCGGCTGCCAGCCGGAGAATCTCGGCGAGGTCACCACTGTCGTCCGGGACGTGCTGCGCGACGTGGCGGACGACGGCATCACCGACGCCGAATGCGCGCGGGCGAAGGGTTCACTGCGTGGCGGTCTCGTGCTGGGACTCGAGGATACCGGCGCCCGGATGCACCGCATCGGCCGCAGTGAGCTCAGCTACGGCACGCACTGGAGTGTCAGTTCCACCCTCGAACGGATCGCCGGCGTCACCTCCGACGAGGTACGTGCGGTCGCGGCGGAATTGCTCAACCGGCCGTTCGCGGCGGCCGTCGTCGGACCGTACGGCCGGGCCAAGGACCTACCCGCATCGGTACGCGGCATCGTCGCGTGACGCACGGCCGGGTGCACATCCCGGCACCCCGATTGCGTACGCTCGTGTGCGACAGACCCGACGGAAAGGCGTGACGAGACAAGTGACTGCAGCAGCGATCCGGGTGGGTGTTCTCGGAGCCAAGGGCAAGGTCGGGCAGGCGATCTGCGCGGGTGTCGAGGACGCCGCGGATCTCGAACTCGTCGCCACCGTCGACAAAGACGACAGCCTCGACGCGTTCGTCACGTCGGGGGCCGAGGTCGTCGTCGACTTCACCAATCCCGACGTCGTCATGGGGAACCTGGAGTTTCTGGTCCGCAACGGGATTCATGCCGTCGTCGGCACGACCGGATTCGACGACGAGCGGCTCGGGCAGGTCCGCGGCTGGGTCGCCGAAACGCCGGGGACCGGGGTGCTCATCGCCCCGAACTTCGCCATCGGTGCGGTTCTGTCCATGCGGTTCGCGCAGGCCGCCGCCCGGTTCTTCGACTCTGTCGAGGTCATCGAACTGCACCACCCGAACAAACTCGACGCGCCGTCCGGCACCGCCTACCGCACCGCCGCACTGATCGCGGAAGCGCGCGCCGCCGCCGGGGTGGGCCGCAGTCCCGACGCCACCACCACCGAACTCGACGGGGCGCGTGGCGCCGACGTCGACGGCGTGCGTGTGCACTCGGTGCGGCTCGCAGGCTTGGTCGCGCATCAGGAGGTTCTGCTCGGTACTCAGGGGGAAACCCTCACGATCCGGCACGATTCGATCGACCGGACCTCGTTCGTTCCGGGTGTGCTCCTCGGTGTCCGGGGGATCGGTTCACGTCCGGGCCTGACCGTCGGGATCGATCCGCTGCTCGACCTCTGACCGGTCAACCGGCCGGGATCGTCCCTCGCGCATACCAGGCGCGCGTCGAGTGTGAAAGCGCCCGACGTGGGAAGTGCCGCGCGGCACGCGTCGCGAACGGCGCTGCGCTGCTGCGATGTCAAGGTCTGCAGGAACCGGCCGGCGGGCCCGACCTCGAGCGTGAACGGATCCCAGAAGTCGTCGAAATCGGTGTAGGCGGCGTGCGCGGTCAGTGCCCCCGCGATCACCTCGTCGAGTCCGGCTCGGTGGAACCGGTCGGCGATATCACCTTCGGCGGTTCCGGCCATCGTGGATTCGCCGGTCGCGTCGGGGGCGACGCCGCGCACCGCCGACCAGAACACCCGGAGCATCGTCATACCGCCGGTGGCGATGTCCCACATACACGCGGCGACGGTGCCGCCGGGCCGGGTGACGCGGGCCATCTCGCGCACACCGACATCGGGGTCGGCCATGAATCCGATCACCAGGGATGCCGCGGTGACATCGAACGTGTCGTCCGGCCACGGCAGGTGTTCCGCCACGCCCACCCGAACGTCGACGCCCACGTTCCGTTCCTTGCAGGCGTGTGCGAATTGCGGTGCCGGATCGATCGCGGCGACACGGTCCGCTCCGGCGCGGGCCACCATTTCCGCGGTCAGACCGCCCGGCCCGCACCCGACGTCGCAGACCCGAAGCCCGGCGGTCACACCCGCCGCATCGCACAGCGCCACTGCGAGGCTCGGGGCATATCGGCCCATGAACCGGTCGTAGTATTCGGCCGAGACGGCGAATTGCATGACACCAGTGCACGCCCTCGCCGGGAGACCGTCAAGGGTGCAACTGTGTGCCCGGGCGGCATGCTCGGTGACTCTGCCCGGGAGTTCGGGCGCGAGCCTCGAACCGGGGCCTGCGACAATCGGCTCGTGAAGAACGAACTGACCAAGGTCCTCGCGCCGATCGCCTTCATTGTGATCGCGCTCGTCTTCTACTTCGTTCTGCTCGGCAGGGTGGGAATCGATCTGATCGGCTCGGGTGGCGTCGTCCCTGTCGGGCTCGGCATCGGAGTGCTGCTGCTACCGCTCGTCGGCGCCTGGATCGTGTACGCGACGATCCGGGCCGGTCTCCAACATCAGCATCTGGCGCGACGCATCCACGACGAAGGTCTGGAGTTGGACGTGTCCGACCTGCCGCGGATGCCCTCCGGGCGGGTCGAGCGGGACGCCGCCGACGCAGTGTTCCAGCAGGTCAAACAGGAATGGGAAGCGGACCCGGACAACTGGCGCAACTCGTATCGGCTTGCCCGCGCCTATGATCATGCCGGTGACCGCTCCCGTGCGCGCGACACGATGCGCCGCGCGGTAGTACTCGAGAAGCACGAACGTGACGGCAACCCGTCGTAGTGTGCACGCTGTGACCGACACGCGTGCGCGCACGGTGCGTACCTGCCCATCCACGTCGTGTACCGGGAGGACGGCGTGAAGCGACTGCTGATCGTTCATCACACTCCGTCGCCGCATTGCCAGGCGATGTTCGAGGCCGTGGTGTCCGGCGCGACCGACCCGGACATCGAGGGCGTGGAGGTCGTGCGGCGTGCCGCACTGTCCCTGTCTCCGACCGACGTGCTGGAGGCCGACGGGTATCTGCTCGGCACCCCCGCCAACCTGGGATACATGAGCGGCGGCCTGAAGCACGGGCTGGACGTCATCTACTACCCGTGCCTCGATTCGACCCGGGGCCGAGTGTTCGGGGCGTATTTCCACGGCAACGAGGGCACCGAGGGTGCGGAGAAGGGCGTCAGTTCGATCACGACCGGCCTTGGATGGGTGAAAGCTGCCGATTACGTGGTGGTGTCCGGGAAGCCGACCAAGAGCGACCTCGAAGCGTGCTGGGAACTCGGTGCGACACTCGCGGCGCAGCTCATGGAAGTGTGAGGGGAGTGCCGGAGGCCGGGACCGGGTTCAGCGCTCGGGCACCACGTCAGGATCGGAGAGGTCCGTCGGGATCGGTCCGAACGCGGGAGGATTCGCCGGATCGAAGCTCGACGGCAGGGTCGCGCACGTGGCGCCCGGTTCCGGGTAGGTCGCCGGATTGAGCCGCAGCGCCCCGATGAACTCGTCGATGCGCGAATCCTCGGCGTCGTCCACGAACAGTTGGTGACCCCAGGACTGTAGTGAAATCGGCTGTGCCAGATCAGGATACGGGGACATGAGCAGGTAGCTCACGCCATCCACGCGGTCGGCGAGAAGATCCCGCTGCTCACCGGAAGTCCGATCCGGATCGTAGGTGATCCACACCGCACCGTGCTCGAGGGAATGCACCGCGTTCTCGCTGCGGATCGGCGTCGGATAGACGACGCCGGTACACGTCGCCCACACCGCGTCGTGGGGCCCGCCGAACGGCGGACTGTGCTCGTAGGCAACCCGCTGGGTCGCGCCGATGTGGTCGCCCGCCGGATAGTCGACGGTCGTGATGCCCGGGATCGCGACCGATGGATCGGCCCCTCCGTCCACGTCCGCGCGTGCCGTCCCGTCGACCGGCGACCCGCATCCGGTGATCGCGGCCGCAACGACCGCGATCACCGTTGCAGCGGATGCCCTCTTCGGCACGGGATCAGATCGTCTGGGCGACAAACCCCGCCAAGCCCTTGCTTGCCGTTTCGAGTGCGATCTTCTGGGCCCGCTTCACGAGGAACCCGGGCAGCGGGATCTTCGGGTCGATGGTCAGGGCGAATTCGACGCGGGTGCCGTCGGCGCTCGATGTCAGCGTGTAGGCGCCGTCCTGCTGCTTCTGCTGAGTGCTCTCGACGAGTGTCCACGACATCGACTCGTTGCCGTTCCACTGGTAGTCGACGACCTGCTCGTCGGAGATGCCGATGACCGACAGTGACATGCGTACCCGGTGCGGGCGACCGTCCGGGTGGGTGCTCTCGACCGTCACGGACTTGTGCGCCGACGACCACTCGGGAAGACGGTCCACCGCGACGATTGCGGCCATCACCTGCTCCGGGGTCGCCTTGATCTCCGAGGTGAGGGAACTGCTGACAGCCATCCGGTTCTACTCCTTGGTCCAGGTGCGGTGCGTCGGCAATCTACCGCACGTGGCCGGAGATCACTCGTCGTCGCGGCCGGTGTCGCGGGGGTCGGGCGCGGGTTGGGATTGGTCGGGTTCGGGAGTGGAGGACGGCGCTGCAGTGTCCGTCGAGGTTTCGTCCGCAGCCGACCGCGATGCCCCAGGGCGTCGATAGGGGCCGTACGAACCCCAGTTTCGGTCGAATCCGGATGCCTGGTAACGCATTTGATCGCGCAGGGCGCCCTGTACGGCCTGCGCGACCCAGGTGTTGAGCGACAGCCCGTTCTGTGCCGCGGCCTCCTCGGCGCGGGACTTGATCTGTTCGACGAGGCGCAATGTCACGCGGCTGATGTCTCCGGTGACTTCTTCGAAGGTCGGGGTGGCGGTCTCCGGTTCCGGGGTCGGACCGTGGTGGACCTCGACGACGGCGTCGCGGCCGTCGAGTCGGACGGTCACCCGGCTGTCCTCGAGTTGTTCGGAGATTTCGGCGGCAAGGTCGGAGAGTGCGTCGAGCAGTGCCAGGCGGACGGGGGCGCCGATCGCGGCGGCCAGTGCGGCGGCGGTGCGGCGGGTCTGGTCGTCGCCGAGTTCCGCCGCGGCGAGTACGGCGTCGGTCACGGAGGTGGTGTAGGTGTCGATGTTCATGACGCCATAGTGACGTCACAAGTGACATCGGTCAAGCATCGGGCTGATGTCAACTTGGCATCGACCGGTGGGATCGGTGCGGCGCGGATACCGTTCGCTTCATACATGGGCGCGGATACCGTTCGCTTCATACATGAAGGTAGGAGGAAGCGATGGCACCCGAAGCTGTCACACCGAGGATCCGGCTCGTCGCCCGAACCGAATTCGTCGCACCCGACGAGGTGCCGTGGGACACCGACGCCGAGGGTGGTGAGGCACTCGTCGAATTCGCCGGCCGAGCCTGCTATCAGAGCTGGTCCAAACCCAACCCGCGCACCGCGACGAACGCCGGATACATCCGGCATCTACTCGACGTCGGCCACCTCTCCGTGCTCGAGCACAGCTCGGTGAGCTTCTACATCACCGGCATCTCCCGATCCTGCACCCACGAACTGATCCGTCACCGGCACTTCTCCTACTCGCAGCTCTCTCAGCGGTTCGTACCCGGCGGCGACACGCCCGTTGTGGTGCCGCCGGCGATCGAGGGCGATCCGGATCTCGAGCAGTTGTTCCTCGCCGCAGCCGAAGCCGCTCGCGCGGCCTACACCGAACTGCTCACCGCTCTCGACGAGAAGCTGTCACACATACCCGCGGGCCCGCTACGAGCGAAGCGAGTTCGTGAGGCCGCCCGCGCTGTGCTGCCCAACGCGACCGAGACACGCATCGTCGTCACCGGCAACTATCGGGCGTGGCGGCATTTCGTCGCGATGCGCGCCACCGAACACGCCGACGTCGAAATCCGCCGCCTCGCGGTGGAGTGTCTGCGCCGCCTGCAGGAGGTCGCGCCGAACGTCTTCGGTGACTTCACCATCACGGCACTGCCCGACGGCACCGAGATCGCCGGCAGTCGGCTGACCACCGAGGGCTGACCACCGGGGGCTGACCACCGGGGGCTGACCACCGGGGCCGGCCGGCCCTCGGCGGCGACGCGCGGGCAGGTGTGTGTCGCCGGGCCTTCTGCACGCGGTAGCCTTCTGACCATGACCAACGGTGATTCCGCTTCAGCCGACGAGCTTCCGTTCGGCACCATCGCCACCGCGATGGTGACCCCGTTCACTACCGACGGCAAGCTCGATGTCGATGCCGGAGTACGCCTGGCGGCGCATCTGGTCGACGGAGGCTGCGACGCACTGGTTCTCGCCGGAACCACCGGTGAATCGCCGACCACAACCGAAAACGAGAAGCTCGAGCTGATGCGCGCGGTGCTCGCGGCAGTCGGCGACCGCGCGAAGATCATCGCAGGCGCAGGCAGCAACGACACCGCACACAGCGTCGAACTCGCGCGCGACGCGGCACGCGCGGGCGCGCACGGCCTGCTCGTGGTCACCCCGTACTACTCGCGGCCCCCGCAGGCAGGTCTCTACGCGCATTTCACCGCGGTCGCCGATGCGACCGATCTGCCGGTGATGCTCTACGACATTCCACCTCGTTCGGTGGTGCCCATCGAGACCGAGACGCTGCGGCGCCTCGCCGAACACCCGCGGATCGTCGCGGTCAAGGACGCCAAGGGCGATCTCAACGCCGGTGCCGAGCTGATCGGAACCACCGACCTGAAGTTCTATTCGGGCGACGACCCGCTGAACCTGCCGTGGCTCGCGGTCGGTGCGGTCGGTTTCGTCAGTGTCATCGGACATCTGGTTCCCGGCCGGCTGCGTGAGCTGCACACGGCGTTCGAAGCGGGCGATCTCGCCCGCGCCCGCAGAATCAACCTCGAACTCGTGCCGATCCTGCGGGCCGTCGCACGTCTCGGCGGGGTGAGCGCATCCAAGGCAGGCCTGCGGCTGATGGGTATCGACGTCGGAGAGCCGCGACTACCGCAGGTCGTACCGACCACCTCCCAGATCGACGCACTCGCCGCCGATCTTCGTGCCGCGGGGGTGCTGTCATGAGCCGCCCGTCGCGTGGCCGCGTCACCCGCAGTGCAGGACCGCCCGCCGCCCGCAACTCGGGGCAGCCCGCCCCCCGCCCGCGCCGCGGTCAGC
>NZ_JBAQXC010000306.1:0-30340 GCF_049299235.1 Rhodococcus sp. (in: high G+C Gram-positive bacteria)
GCGGGCGGGTCCCGGTGCGCCGCGGCCCGGTCGCCGGCGCGGTTGCCGTCGCACAGTACCTGCGCGGACTGTTCCGTCCGACCGACGCCAAACGAGCCGTCATCGGCGGCAACCCGGCGGTCTACGCCGCCGGAGTCAACGGCGGGCCCGCCGTGCTCGTCGAGGTGGACGGTCGCGTCGTCGGTGTCTTCTGCCTCGACGTGACCGACGACCGGGTCGCCGGGCTGACTATCCAGGCCAACCCCGACAAGCTCGAACGGATCACACGGAGCTGGGCGGCGACGCGCCCGCACGAACCCCTCGTCGCGCACTGGTGATGTAGATCACAGTCCCTATCTGTCAGTAACGGTGCGGCTGCCCGGTTCAGGAGACGAACCCCATCTGGAAGGAGCACGCCATGAAGCACCGCATCGTCGTCCTCGGAGCCGGGTACGCCGGAGCCAACGCCGCCGGCCGACTCGCCCGTCAACTCCACCCCGACGACGTCGAGATCACGGTCGTCAATGCCGATCCCGACTTCGTCGAACGCGTGCGCCTGCATCAACTGGCGAGCGGGCAGGACCTGCCGCGCCGGGTGCTGGCCGACATCCTCGGTCCCCGGAACATCCGGGTGGTCGCGGCGCGGGTCACCGCGGTGGACGTGGACCGACGAACCGTCGAACTCGCGCACGCCGGGGGAGCTCAGGCACTCGGAGACCGAGCCCCTGCCTACGACACCCTCGTCTACGCCCTCGGAAGCACCGTCGCCGACCACGGTGTTCCCGGCGTCGCCGAACACTCGCACAACATCGCGGGCACGGCCGCGGCCCTGCGGCTGCGCGCGACACTCGACAATGTGCCCCGCGGCGCGCGGATCCTCGTCGTCGGCGGCGGCCTGACCGCCATCGAAGCGGCCACCGAGATCGCCGAATCCCACCGTGGCCTCGACATTGCGATCGTCGACCGCGATCGTGTCGGGGGATGGCTCGGCGACACGGCCCAACGGCACCTGCGCACCTCCCTCGCCCGACTCGGTGTCACCGTCTACGAGCACACCGACGTCACGCGGGTCGATGCGCACGGAGTGGCCACCGACACACACGAGACGATTGCGGGCGACGTGACCGTCTGGACCGCCGGATTCGCCGTGCACCCGATCGCCGCCGCCACCGCGTTGACGGTCGGAGACGACGGTCGGATCGTGGTGGACGGCACCATGCGGTCGGTGTCGCATCCCGGCGTCTACGCTATCGGTGACGCGGCCCTCGCCGACGGCGCCGGCGGACGACCGCTGCGGATGTCGTGCGCGTCGGGGATCCCGATGGCCTGGGCAGCGGCGGACGCGCTCGCAGCCCGCCTGACCGGACGCGCGGTCCGCGAGTCCACCATCGGCTACACCGTGCAGTGCATCAGCCTGGGACGGCGCGACGGGATCATTCAGCGCGTGACCCCCGACGACCGGGCCACCGGCGTCGCGGTCACGGGCCGGGTCGCGGCGCGGATCAAGGAATTCGTCTGCGCTGGGGCGGCGTGGAGCATCGCGCATCCGACCGTGCTGCTGCCGCACCGTCGTCGTCACCTTGCGGTCACCGGCGATCCGGCCCCGGTCGTCGCCCCGTGAGCCGAATATCGCCCGAGGGCAGGTGACGGCCACGAGAATCGGATGGCGACACGAACCGTCGGACCCCGATCGGGAGGTCGTTCATGGGCACGCAACTCAATCCGTATCTCAGTTTCCGAGACAACGCCCGGCAGGCGATGGACTTCTACCAGTCCGTGTTCGGCGGCGAACTGGCCGTCAGCACGTTCGGTGAATTCCATGCCGGTGATCTGCCCGAAGAGCAGGACAAGGTCATGCACGCCCAGCTGTCCGCCCCGAACGGACTGGTACTCATGGCGTCCGACACCCCGACGGCCATGGATCTGACCCCGGGGGACAACTTCTCGGTCTCGCTCAGCGGTGACGACGAGACCGAACTACGCGGTTACTGGGACAAGTTGTCGGACGGTGGCACGGTCGCGATGCCGCTCGGGAAGGCGCCGTGGGGTGACATCTTCGGGATGTGCACGGACCGCTTCGGCGTCCCGTGGCTGGTGAACATCGCCGGCGACGGACGGTAGCGCTACCGGCGACGGACGGTAGCGCTCTACTTCCCGTACTCGGCGAGTACTGCCACCACGTAACGTTCGGTGGCCTCGGTGGTGACGCCGAGGCCGGCGAGTACCGGCGCGGTCGCGCTGTCGGGGGCGAGCATCGCCAGCAGCAGATGCTCGGTGCCCACGTAGTTGTGGCCCAGGCGCAGCGCCTCACGGACGGTGAGTTCGAGAACCTTCTTCGACGGTCCGTCGAAGGGGATCAACGTGGGGGAGTCGGTATCGGGGTCGCCTGCGGGCAGGGTGGCTTCGGCGGCGGCGCGGATCGCGTCCGCGGGGGCTCCCTGCTCGGCGAGCGCACGCATCGCAAGATTGTCGGGATCTGTTGTCAGGCCGACCAGCAGGTGTGCGGCACCGATCTCCGTCAGGTGTGCGGCGCGTGCTTCCTCCTGGGATCGCACGACCGCGGTGCGGGCCCGGGGCGTGAACCGCGTGAACATGTTGGCATCGGCCTTGGGGGTGAAGCGTTGTTGCGCGGCCTGCTTCGTCACGCCCATACAGCCGCCGATCTCGGTCCAGGACGCGCCACTGCGGCGGGCCTGGTCCACGAAGTGACCGATGAGGTGATCGGAGATCTCGCTCAGGTGCTCGGCGGCGAGGACCGCGGCGGTGAGTTGGTCCAGTGGCTGGTCCGGATAGCCGGTCCGGATGCCGTCGATGAGGTCGTCCAAGCGTGGTGTCGTCATGCGTCAACTCTAAGTTGACGTTCGGCAACACGTCAACCTTGAGTTGACGAACGGATCGGCTGCGATCGGTGACACCCACGCGGCACAATCACCGCGTGCACTCTCCGAAACCACCGCTCGACCCCACCGTCCGACGATTGCCCCCGCCCCCGCCGCGCGCGGCGGGGCGCACCGGACCCGAACCGTTCCCCGCGCACCGGATCATTCCGTTGACCGGGCACGCGCCCGAGGACGTCGTCGTCGATTCCGACGGCCGGTTGGTGTGCGGGGTCGCCGATGGGCGCATTCTCCGCGTCGACCCCGCAACCGATACCGAGCGGACCCTCGCTGCGACCGGCGGCCGACCGCTCGGCCTCGAGATGTGCCCCGACGGGTCGATCCTCGTCTGTGACGCCTATCGAGGGCTACTGCGCCTCGATCCAGCCACCGGCACCGTGACCACGATCGCCGACGTGGTCGACGGCGAGCCGCTGCGATTCTGTTCGAACGCGACCCTCGCTCGCGACGGCACGATCTGGTTCACCCAATCGAGCACCCGGCACGACCTCGACCGCTACGTCGGTGCGCTGCTCGAACACCGCGGCAGCGGCCGACTGCTGCGACGCGACCCCGACGGCGCCGTCCACGTCGTCCTCGACGGCCTGCACTTCCCGAACGGCATCACGCTCACCGAGGACGAAACCGCGGTGCTGTTCGTCGAAACCGACGGCTATCGGCTCACCCGTGTCCCGGTCGACGCCCCGCACGCCCCCGATGTGCTGCTCGACAACCTGCCGGGCATGCCGGACAACGTTTCGCGGGCGCGCGGCGGCCGGTTGTGGATCGCGATGGTCACTCCCCGTAACAGGCTGCTCGATCGGCTCGGCGCGACGCCGCCGTGGCTACGCAGACTCCTCTGGCGGTTGCCGACCCCGCTGTTGACCCGAGCGGGGCACACCACGTGGGTGATGTGCGTGGGGGAGGACGGGCGCGTCCTGCGCGACCTGCAGGCCGACGACGTCGACTTTCCGATGGTCACGGGAGTGGTCGAACACGACGCGAGGCTCTACCTGGGCAGTTTGGACCGGCCGGGGATTCTCGTCGTCGACCTGCCTCGATGAGCCTTCGGGTGCAGGCGTCGAGTCGCGGTGGTGAGATTTCGGACTGGACGGAAGCGCTTGATTTACAGAATATCCACGCGTGGTCGAATCCGTCGACCTGGACAGAGCGGTTGTGGACAAGGAACTCTGGAGGCGACCGGAACCCCGAGTCGAAGGACGGTGACACCGGTGCCGATCGACAACAATGTCTACGACCGGATCGGCACGGGATGGTGGGACGAATCCAACCCGCTCAACCTGCTTCAAGGCAGTCTCACTCCGGCGCGATTCGACTACTTCCGGGGTGTGCTGCGGCACCGCGGCTACACGACCCTCGACGGACTGCGGGCCCTCGACATCGGTAGCGGCGGCGGATTTCTCGCCGAGCGATTCGCGAGTGCCGGATGCGCCGTCGTCGGGATCGACCCGTCGGCGGTGTCGCTCGAGGCCGCGCACCGGCACGCCACCGCGGGCGGCCTGAACATCGACTACCGCAAAGGGGTCGGTGAACACCTGCCCGTACCGGACGCGTCGTTCGATCTCGCCTACTGCTGTGACGTCCTCGAACATGTCGACGACCTCGATGCCGTCCTCGCCGAGACCGCACGCGCCCTCGCCCCCGGCGGCCTCTACTTCTTCGACACCATCAACCGCACATGGCTGGGCAAACTCGTCGTCATCAAGATCATGCAGGAGTGGCGCTGGACCCGGATGTTCGACACCGCCATCCACGACTGGTCCATGTTCATCACCCCGGCCGAACTGACCGCAGCGCTCGAACGGCACGGACTGCGCCTCGCCGGGCTCACCGGACTCGGATTGCGCACCGTCGACCCGCGGAGGTTGCTCGACATGCACCGCGCGCGGCAGGGGCGCCTGACCTACGGCGAAGTCAGCCGACGCCTCAACTTCGGTCGTGTGCCCTACACGGGCGCCAACTACATGGGCTACGCCGTCAAGGCCGCGGCGCGCGGCTGACCGGGGGACAGGCCCGGGCCGTCACGTCACGGACGCGTCCAGCCGGCGAACCAACGTCGCGGGCGCAGTCATCCGGAACGACATGTCGAGTAGTTCGCCGACCTCGGTCCAGTCGAGATCGTTCCGGTCGAGGTCGTAGCCCATCCAGCCCGACGGACCCAGATACGCGGGAAGGTAGGTGTGCGCTTCATCGAGCAGTGCAAGTCGCTCCTCCGGCGCCGGTTTGACGATCACCGATCGTGGAAACTGCGCACCGCCCGCCTTGGTGGAGCCTCCGTACACCGCGAACGCCGTCTTCGTGTGAAAGAACGGCCGCCCGTGTGAAATCTTTTCGGCGGCACCGGGAAACGTGAGAGCGATCGATCGCACGCGGGCCAACAGCGGATCGTTCTCGTCGAACATGATCGGATGCGGCATGTAGGCGAGACTACTCGTGCTGCGGAGCCGCCATCCGGAGTCCGCAAAGTATTTCGGAGAATACGGAAAGGCGAAATAAGCCGAATAACTTCGGAGTTTCCGCAACCCCGCTTCCACCGCCACGATCCGAAACGCCTTTATCACCCTCGGATCGACGCCGTACTGTCGACACCATGCCGGCACCCGAACCTCTTGATCGTGACTCCCTCGTACAAGCATTCACGACGTTCGAGTCCCGGCGCATCCCACTGGACGGGCGACGCCACGCGGCCGTCGTCATCGCCGTTCTCGACGACGGGGACGGCAATCAGGTCGTACCGATGACCCGCCGTCCGACGCGATTGCGCGCCCACCCCGGCCAGTTCGCGCTTCCGGGCGGACGCCTGGACCCGGGCGAAACCCCCGAACAGGCCGCCCTGCGGGAACTGCACGAAGAACTCGGCCTGCTCGCCGGACCCGACCGGATCATCGGCCGGCTCGACGACTACCCCACCCGCTCCGGATACATCATGTCGCCGTTCGTCGTGTGGTCCGACACCGCGATCGCCGAGCTGACGCCGAGCCCCGACGAAGTCGCTGAACTCTTCGCGGTCACCCCCGCCGAGATCGACAGCGAACCACGCTTCGTGCCGATCCCCGAATCCGATAGACCCGTCATCCAATGGCCGTTCCGCGGTCACCTCGTCCACGCACCCACCGCCGCCGTCGTGTACCAATTCCGCGAAATCGCGCTCCATGGACGGCACACCCGCATCGACGACCTCGAACAGCCGGTCTTCGCGTGGCGTTGACCGGGCAGGAGGGAACCGGACCACCGGTGTGGAAGGCTGGCGGGACCGCCCACACGACAACGAAGCAGGTTCGACGATGAACGACGTGACGACCACCGGTGCCGCTCCGGTCGCGTCCGATCGGATCCTCACCGTTCCCAACGTGCTCAGCATCGTCCGCCTTCTCGGAATACCGCTGTTCCTGTGGCTGATCCTCGTCGAACACGCCGACGGCTGGGCGCTGGCCGTTCTCGTCCTCAGCGGCGTCACCGACTGGGCCGACGGCAAACTCGCCCGGCTCCTCGACCAGACGTCGCGACTCGGAGCACTTCTCGACCCACTCGTCGACCGCCTCTACATCGTCACCACCCTCGTCGCGCTCGTCGCACGAGGCATCGTCCCCTGGTGGATCGCCGCCGTCCTCATCGGCCGCGAACTGGTTCTCGCCCCAACGCTGGCGGTGTATCGAAGGCGCGGACTGCCGCCACCGGATGTGCTCTACCTCGGGAAAGGGGCGACCTTCCTGCTCATGTGCGCGCTCCCGTTGCTACTGTTCGCGCTCGCTGTCCCGGCTGCCGCCGATGTTGTCGAGCCGTTGGGGTGGGCCGCGCTCATCTGGGGGACAGCGCTCTACCTCTGGACCGGAGCGCTCTACCTCTATCGCGCCGTCGAAACAGCCCGGGTCATGCCGGGACCCGGGCGAGCGCGGCACACCCCGACATGAACCGACACTGGGAGCAGATCCGCCGCAACCCGGTACCGTCGCTTCTGACCGCGCTCCTCGAGGACCACCTCGACCCCGGATACGCGGCTGCAGCCCGAGACCGCACCACCAGTCACGCCAGGCCTGTTCGGAAGGGCGTGCTCGTCTGGATCACGGTCGGAGCGCTGCTCGTCGGCCTCACCATCGGCATCGCCTACGCGGAGACCAGCGATCGAGGTCCCGGTTCCGACCGCGTCCAGGCAGAGATGCTCGCCGGCGTACGCGCGGCGTCCCAACGGGCCGAAGTGCTCACCGCGACCCGCGACGACCTCGCCGTCCAGATCGACCGGCGCCGCGAAGAACTGTTCGCCGACAACACCACCGGCACCGGCGTCCTCGACGTGCTTCGACGCACCGAGGACGCCGCCGCAGCCACCGAGGTGCACGGTCCAGGTATCACGGTGACGCTGAGCGACCCGGCGGCGAAACCGAACCTGTCCGACTCCGGGCAGCGCACGGATCCACGGACAGCCGTACTGCTCGACCGTGACCTGCAATCGGTGATCAATGCGCTGTGGGCAGGCGGCGCCGAAGCGATCGCGATCAACGACGTCCGCATCGGACCCGGCGTCACGGTCCGGCAAGCAGGCGGAGCCATGCTCGTCGACAATCGACCGGTGTTCTCCCCGTACACAGTGTCGGCCGTCGGGTCACCGAGCCGACTGCAAACTTCTTTTGTCGTCAGCGACGCGTACCTGCGGATGGCCGGTGTCCAACAGTTGTACGGGGTGGGTTTCACCATCGCCGAAGCCGACGACGTGACCATGCCTGCCGCAGCCGTCCGCGACGTCGAATCTGCATTGGAAGGAAATCGTTGAACAGGAACGTCCTCAGGCACGGCCATGCGCTCTACGCGGTCCTGGCCCTGACGATCGGGATCGTCGCCGGGGTGATCTTCAGCCCGCAAGTTCCGGAGATCATCCAGCCTTACCTTCCGATCGCGGTCGTCGCGGCCCTGGACACCGTGTTCGGTGGTCTGCGCGCGTACCTCGACGACATCTTCGACGCCCAGACGTTCGTCGTGTCCTTTGTGTTCAATGTGCTCGTCGCAGCCCTGATCGTGTGGCTCGGCGACCAACTCGGTGTCGGTACCCAATTGTCGACGGCCGTCATCGTCGTCCTCGGCATCCGCATCTTCGGTAACGCGTCCGCGCTGCGCCGCCGCCTGTTCGGAGCATGACGTGGAACACGAAGGGCGGCACGAATTGCCCGAGGCCGCGAACGTGGCACCGTCGCGAAGGCCGCGGTTACTGTTCCCGATTCTCGCGGGGTTGCTGATCGTGCTGCTCGGTGTTGCGATCGCCGCGCAGGTCCGCGACACCGGATCCGGTGATGCGCTCGATTCGGCACGCCCGGCCGATCTGCTCGTGCTGCTCGACAACCTCAATCGCACCGAGGCGGCGTTGCGCCAGGAAATCACCGCGCTCGAATCGACGCTGACCGGCCTCGAGCAGAACGGATCCGAGGCCGCGCTCGACGAGGCCCGTGCGCGACTCTCCGACCTCTCCATACAGGTCGGAACAGTCCCTGCGGCCGGCCCGGGTGTCGTGCTGACCGTGACGGACCCGGTGCGTGGCGTCGGCTCCGAGGTTGTCCTCGACATGGTCCAGGAATTGCGCGCGGCCGGAGCGGAGGCGATCCAGATCGCAGGCGCAGACGCGGCACCCCTTCGGATCGGTGTCGATTCCTGGGTGACCGGACCAGGTGGTTCCGTCGTGGTCGACGATGTTCCGCTCGTCGCCCCGTACACGGTGACCGCGATCGGGGACGGGCCGACCTTGGCGGCCGCGTTGAACATCCCTGGCGGAGTGGTGGACACCGTCGCGCGGACGGGAGGAGCATTGACGATCGCACAGTCGTCGCAGGTCACTGTGTCCGCCTTGCGGCAGATCGAAGCGCGCCAATACTCTCAGCCCGGAAACTGAATCCGACGTTCATGACGAATGTCGTCGCCGAAAGGACCCTGCCGTGAGTGAGTTCGAGACCCCCGTCGATCTGCGGTACACGGCGGAGCACGAATGGGTGCAGCGGACGAGCGCGACCACAGCGCGGATCGGCATCACCGCGTACGCGCAATCGCAACTGGGCGACGTGGTCTTCGTGCAACTGCCGGAAGCGGGAACCGAAGTGAGCGCAGGCGAGTCTATCGGCGAGGTGGAATCGACCAAGAGTGTCTCGGACGTGTACGCGCCGCTCACCGCGAAAGTGGTAGCCGTCAACGCAGATCTGGAGGCAACCCCGGAGTTGGTGAACACCGCTCCATATGGCGAGGGCTGGCTCGTCGACGTCGAGGTGGGCAGTGCGGGCGAGCTGGACGCGGCGCTCGGTGAAACCATGGATGCCGACGGCTACCGCGCTCTCACCGAGAATTGACGGTTCCCGTGCGCGACAACCGCGTCCGCCTACGCCGGGGAGCCGGCGCAGGGTACGGTCGTGGCAGGCGTGTGCCGTTGTCGGGGCGCGGGTCCGTATCGAAAGTGATCGTGGCTGAACGAAACTACGGCCGATCGGGGAAGCTGCCCTGATCGGCCGAACGGATAAGGAGTAACGGTGAGCGAGAACGGCAACGCGGGATACGAGGAAAGCCCTGCGGAAACCACTTCGGTGTTTCGCGCCGACTTCCTGAGTGAATTGGAGAACGCCGGCTCGGGAGCAGCTACCTCGGAAGCCCCGGTATCGGGCGTCGAGGGACTACCCGCCGGATCGGCACTGCTCGTCGTCAAGCGCGGGCCGAACGCGGGATCGCGCTTCCTGCTGGACCAGCCGACGACGTCCGCGGGGCGGCATCCCGACAGTGACATTTTCCTCGACGACGTGACCGTCAGCCGCCGGCACGCCGAGTTCCGTCAGGACGAGGGAGAGTTCCAGGTCGTCGATGTCGGAAGCCTCAACGGCACCTATGTCAACCGCGAGCCGGTCGATTCGGCGGTGCTGGCGAACGGGGATGAAGTCCAGATCGGAAAGTTCCGGTTGGTGTTTCTCACCGGTCCGCGAGGAAACCAGGGCGCGGGTAGCTGATGACCGCTGCTGCCCGCCAACCGGCGCCGGGCGGAATGTCGATCGGATCGGTTCTCGATCGGCTCCGTCCGGAATTCCCGGACGTGACGATCTCGAAGATCAGGTTTCTCGAGGCCGAAGGGCTCATCAGCCCGGAACGTACGCCCTCGGGATATCGACGCTTCTCGATCGAGGACTGCGAGCGACTGCGGTACGTGCTGACCGCGCAGCGCGATCAGTACCTGCCTCTGAAGGTGATCAAGGAGCAACTCGAGGCGATCGACCGAGGTGCTGCGGCGGTGGGCACAGGGGACTCTCGTCCGAAGCGTCCACGGCCGTTGGCGGTGGCGCCGGGCGAGGTCTCGCCGGAGGTTCTGCGCACCGATCGGGAAGTCCGGATGAGCCGTGACGACCTGTGTGAGAGTGCGGCGATCGACGGAGCCTTCCTGACCGAACTTGTCCGGGCAGGACTGATCGTTCCGGGCGCGGCAGGTTTCTTCGACGGGGATGCGGTGCTGTTGGCGCGCACTGCGAAGGCCATGTCGGAGTTCGGTCTGGAGGTGCGGCACCTGCGGGCCTTCAAGCTCGCCGCAGATCGCGAAGCGAGCCTGGTCGCACAGATCGCCGGACCGGTTGCGAAGGGACGTGATGCCGGTGCACGGGCACGGGCGGACGAGATGGTCAGGGAGTTGGCGGCGTTGTCGTTGACGCTGCACACCTGCCTGGTGAAGGCAGCGGTGCACGGCGCCCTGGATCGGTAGCGGCGCGCCGCCTGTGGTCGCTGCCGGCGGGTACCTGACGCGTCTGCCGGAGCGAACTAGAATTCAGGCAGGATTGTCATGCGGGGTTCACCCCCGGACGGGCAGCGGGATGGAGGCACCGGCATGAGCGAGATGCGGATAGTGGGCATTCGGGTCGAACAGCCGCAGAACCAGCCGGTCCTGCTGTTGCGTGAGTCCGATGGCGAACGATATCTGCCGATCTGGATCGGTCAGATGGAGGCGACCGCGATCGCGCTGGAGCAGCAGGGTGTCGAACCGGCGCGACCGCTGACACACGACTTGATCAAGAATCTCCTGGAAGCGTTCGGTCATACCCTGCAGGAGATTCGGATCGTGGATCTGCAGGAAGGGACCTTCTACGCGGATCTGGTGTTCGAAGGCGGTCGGCGTGTGTCGTGCCGTCCGTCCGACGCGGTGGCGATCGCGTTGCGCGTCGGTGTGCCGGTCTTTGTGGAGGAGCCGGTGCTTGCGGAGGCCGGCCTCGTCATGCCCGACGAACGGGAGGACGAGGTCGAGAAGTTCAAAGAGTTCCTCGAGTCCGTGTCTCCAGACGATTTCAAGGCGACGGACGGCTGACACCGGAATCCGCCGACTGTGTCACGGTTCGATGCGCCTATTCGTCGCATAGGGTGCGGCATCGAAGTTGCACCCTGTCGGCGTGTTGCTGCCCAACGCTCGACGTGGAGCGTACCCTGAGTGAATCCGCAGTTCGGATCTGCTCGACGGGCCTGAGAGCACGCGACGATCGGATGGGTGGGGGGGAATCCGCCCGTCGGTTGTTTCGGGGCGACGGATGGGCACGCGAGAGGGAGTCACACAGTGCGAGATCGGCCGCAGGGACAGCGTCACGTCGATATCGACGACGGAACCTACTCGACCTCGGTGTCGCCGAGACACGGTGCGGACGACATTCAACCGGGTTTGTTCCCGGACGATTCAGTTCCCGACGAACTTGTCGGCTATCGCGTTCCCATCGCCTGTCAGATCGCCGGAATAAGCTACCGCCAACTCGACTATTGGGCTCGGACGAGCCTGGTCGTCCCCTCGATCCGTGGGGCTGCCGGGTCGGGAAGCCAGCGGTTGTACTCGTTCAAGGACATCCTCGTCCTCAAAATCGTCAAACGGCTGCTGGACACCGGTATTTCGCTCCAGAACATTCGCGTCGCGGTCGATCACCTGCGTGAACGCGGCGTTCGTGACCTCGCGAAGATCACCCTGTTCTCCGACGGAACCACCGTGTACGAATGCACCTCACCCGAGGAAGTGGTCGATCTACTGCAGGGCGGACAGGGCGTGTTCGGAATCGCGGTCGGTGGCGCCATGCGGGAATTGACCGGCAGCATCGCGGACTTCCCGGCGGAACGCGTCGACGGTGGCGAGGTGGAGCAGCGTCCGGAGGACGAACTCGCGTCGCGTCGCCGGAACCGCATCGACCGCCGTATCGGCTAGGGAAACGGGCTAGGGAAAACGACTGTAGACGTTCGTCACACCGCGAAGCCGGCCGATGACGGTGTTCGCGCTGGGTGCCGTGCATTACAATCGCTGATGCGTCGCCGTCGCACGGGAGAGTTCCGGATCCGATCCGGGCACCGAAGGAGCAGCACCTCCCCGTCGATCTCTCAGGTACCGAGGACCGTGCGGGCTTCGACGCCTCTGGAAAGCGGTGGGAGCACCCACCCGCCCACGGGGAAAGGTGCCCGACAGACCGGACACCGAATCTCTCAGGCGCTCGCCCTGCCGAGCTCGCGACAGAGGGGGAGGAACCACACCGCGCGACCGCGCGCGGATGTGAACCTCCGAACCCCGGGAATCGCACATGACAGCTGCTGCCACCTCCGCGTTCGCCGACCGTCACGTCGGACCCGATCAGCAGGCGCTACGTCGCATCCTCGACGTCGTCGGCGTCGATTCACTGGACGCACTCGCGACGAAGGCACTGCCGGCCGGGATCCTGGATTCGGACGCGAGTGGCATCGCCGCCGGGCTCGATGTGCTCGATGCCCCTCTCTCCGAACACGAGGTGTTGGCCGCGCTGACCGAACTCGCCACCCAGAACACGGTGGCGACGTCGATGATCGGCCAGGGCTACTACGGCACCCTCACGCCGCCGGTGTTGCTGCGCAACATCGTCGAGAACCCCGCCTGGTACACCGCGTACACCCCGTATCAGCCCGAGATCAGCCAGGGCCGACTCGAAGCCCTGCTCAATTTCCAGACGATGGTCTCCGACCTCACCGGCATGGAGGTCGCCAACTCGTCGATGCTCGACGAGGGCACTGCCGCCGCCGAGGCGATGACCCTGCTCCGCCGTGCCAACCGCAAGTGCACGAGCCCGCGTGTGCTCGTCGACACCGATCTCTTCGCCCAGACCGCCGCCGTCCTCGAGACCCGCGCCGAGCCGCTCGGCATCGAGATCGTCACCGCGAACCTTGTCGACGACGGACTGCCGGACGGCGAATTCTTCGGTGTGATCCTGCAGATCCCGGGGGCGTCCGGTCGGGTGTTCGACGCCGCCCCGATCATCGACGCCGCCCACGGTCGCGGTGCGCTCGTGGCGGTTGGCGCCGACCTGCTGGCCCTGACCTTGATCACTCCGCCCGGCGAGCAGGGCGCGGACGCGTGCTTCGGCACCACACAGCGTTTCGGTGTCCCGATGGGTTTCGGTGGCCCGCACGCCGGATATCTCGCGGTGAACGACGCCCACACCAGGAACCTTCCCGGCCGGCTGGTCGGGTTGTCCGTCGACGCCGACGGTGATCCCGCTTACCGTCTGGCATTGCAGACGCGCGAACAGCACATCCGCCGCGAGAAGGCCACGAGCAACATCTGCACCGCGCAGGTTCTGCTCGCGGTCCTGGCGGCGATGTACGCGTCCTATCACGGTGCCGACGGTCTCACCGCGATTGCCCGCCGCGTCGCCCGCCACGCGGATAGGCTCGCTGCCGACCTGCGCGCCGCCGGTGTCGAGGTCGTGCACGCCGAGTTCTTCGATACGGTCCTGACCACGGTTCCCGGCCGTGCCGCGCAGATCGTCGAGAAGGCCCGGGCCGCGGGAATCAACCTGCGCCTCGTCGATGACGATCATGTGGGCATCTCGTGTGACGAAGCGACCACCGCCGCAGACATCGAGACGGTGATCGGTGTGTTTGCGCCGTCGGGGACGGTGGTGTCGGGGAGTTACGGGCAGAGGAGTTGCGGGCAGGGGATTCCGGCGACGCTTGCGCGCGTGACCGAGTTTCTGCAGCACGAGGCGTTCACGAAGTACCGCACCGAGACTGCGATGATGCGGTACCTGCGGCGGCTCTCCGACAAGGATCTGGCACTCGACCGGACGATGATTCCGCTGGGTTCGTGCACGATGAAGCTCAATGCCGCAGTCGAGATGGAGGCGATCACCTGGCCCGGGTTCGCGAACCTGCACCCATTCGCGCCGTCCGACCAGACCGTCGGGATCAGACGGCTGATCGCGGACCTCGAGGGATGGCTTGCCGCGATCACCGGCTACGACCGTGTCAGCATGCAACCGAACGCCGGAAGCCAGGGCGAATACGCCGGTCTGCTGGCGATCCGGCACTACCATCTCGCGCGCGGCGACGACCATCGCGATACCTGCCTCATCCCGTCGAGCGCGCACGGCACCAACGCGGCGTCCGCGGTGATGGCCGGGATGCGCGTCGAGGTCGTCGCGTGCCGCGCGAACGGTGACGTCGATCTGGGAGACCTGCGTGCGAAGATCGCCGATCACGCCGAGCGGCTGGCGGCGATCATGATCACCTACCCGTCGACGCACGGCGTGTACGAACACGAGATCGCCGAGATCTGCGGGGCCGTTCACGATGCCGGCGGGCAGGTGTACATCGACGGCGCGAACCTCAATGCGCTCGTCGGATTGGCGCGTCCGGGCAAGTTCGGTGGGGATGTGAGCCACCTGAACCTGCACAAGACGTTTTGCATTCCGCACGGTGGCGGCGGGCCGGGTGTCGGGCCGATCGGTGTGCGCGAGCATCTCGTGCCGTTCCTGCCCGGTCATCCGGCGGCACCGGAACTCGGTGGCGTCGGTCCGGTGTCGGCCGCACCGTACGGGTCGGCGTCGATCCTGCCGATCACCTGGTCGTACATCAAGCTGATGGGCGCGCAGGGTCTGCGGCGTGCGTCGCTCACGGCCATCGCCTCCGCCAACTACATTGCGCGCCGGCTCGACGAGTACTTCCCGGTGTTGTACACCGGGGAGAACGGGATGGTCGCGCACGAGTGCATCCTCGACCTGCGCCCGATCACCAAGGACACCGGTGTCACCGTCGACGATGTCGCCAAGCGTCTCGCCGACTACGGCTTTCACGCGCCGACCATGAGTTTCCCGGTTGCCGGCACACTCATGGTGGAGCCGACGGAAAGCGAGAATCTCGACGAGCTCGATGCCTTCATCGACGCGATGATCGCGATCCGGCGGGAGATCGATCGGGTCGGGGCGGGGGAGTGGCCGGTCGACGACAATCCGCTGCGCGGCGCGCCGCATACTGCCGAATGCCTGGTGGGGGAGTGGAGCCACCCGTATTCGCGTGAGATCGCGGTGTATCCGCTGGGGAAGGGCCGAGCCAAGGTGTGGCCTGCGGTCCGGCGCATCGACGGCGCGCACGGTGACCGCAACCTGGTGTGCTCGTGCCCTCCGTTGGAGGCCTACAGCAGCTAGTTCACTTTTTGGGTCGACGGCATGGCCGTCGACCCAAAAAGGTCACCACGTACAAATTCTGTGCAATACGGAACAGCGAGAATTACAGAAATACTCTCTGGCAACTCCATCTCACCCAAAACAACTCAGACCACGCGGGTCGGATGCGCGACGACGACGAGCGGCGGGCAACCGCGTGGGAGAAGCAGGCGGCGCGGCTGATCAGGAATCGAGAAGCATCGGCCGGTCCGCCCCGGTTACCGTGGGCTGTGTGGACACGCGACGGCTGCGAGTTGCGCGGTCGCAGACAACCGGAACGGAGACAGGGTGAGCACTGCTACCAGAGCTGAACGGGCCGAACTTCCTCTTGCCGACAGTCACGACCTGATTCGTGTGCACGGGGCACGCGAGAACAACCTCGACAACGTCGACGTCGAGATCCCGAAGCGGCGCTTGACGGTGTTCACCGGAGTTTCCGGCTCGGGCAAGAGTTCTTTGGTGTTCGGCACGATCGCCGCCGAATCCCAACGAATGATCAACGAGACGTACAGCGCATTCGTGCAGGGCTTCATGCCGACGTTGGCGCGGCCCGACGTCGACGTCCTGGAAGGTCTCACGACGGCGATCATCGTCGACCAGGAACGGATGGGCGCCAACCCGCGGTCGACGGTGGGGACCGCTACCGACACCAATGCGATGCTCCGCATCCTGTTCAGCCGGCTCGGTACCCCGCACATCGGCTCTCAGCAGGCGTTCTCGTTCAACGTCGCGTCCATCAGCGGAGCCGGTGCGGTCACCGTGGAGAAGAGTGGCCGCACCGTCAAGGAGCGCCGCAGCTTTCAGGTCACCGGCGGAATGTGCCCCCGCTGCGAAGGGATGGGCAATGTCTCCGACTTCGATCTCGCCGCACTGTACGACGACGGCAAGTCGCTCAACGACGGTGCATTGACGATCCCCGGCTACAGCATGGACGGGTGGTACGGGCGGATCTTCCGAGGTTGCGGTTTCTTCGATCCGGACAAGCCGATCGCGAAGTTCACGAAGAAGCAACTCGACGACCTGCTGTACAAGGAACCGACGAAGGTGAAGGTCGAGGGAGTCAACGTCACCTACGAGGGCTTGATCCCGAAGATCCAGAAGTCGTTCCTGTCCAAGGATCGCGAGGCGATGCAGCCGCACATCCGGGCATTCGTGGACCGTGCGATCACCTTCCAGACCTGCCCCGACTGCGCGGGAACGCGACTCAGTGCCGAAGCACGGTCGTCGACGATCGACGGCAAGAGCATCGCCGACGTCTGCTCCATGCAGATCAGCGACCTCGCCGTGTGGGTGCGGGGTCTGGACGAGCCGACCGTCGCACCGCTGCTGAAGTCGCTGGGCGAGACACTCGACTCGTTCGTGGACATCGGTCTCGGCTACCTGAGCCTCGAACGGCCGGCCGGAACGCTGTCCGGTGGCGAGGCGCAGCGCACCAAGCTGATCCGGCATCTCGGATCGTCGCTCACCGACGTCACCTATGTTTTCGACGAACCGACGATCGGTTTGCACCCCCACGATGTGCAGCGCATGAACGATCTGCTGCTGGCGTTGCGGGACAAGGGCAACACCGTGCTCGTCGTCGAACACAAGCCGGAAGCGATCGCGATCGCCGATCACGTCGTCGACCTGGGGCCGCGCGCCGGCACCGACGGCGGGCGGATCGTGTTCGAAGGCACCGTCGACGGATTGCGGTCGAGCGGCACCCTCACCGGCAAACATCTGGACGATCGGGCTTCGGTGAAACCGTCGGTGCGATCGGCAACCGGGGCACTCGAGGTTCGCGGGGCAAGCGCACACAATTTGCAGGACGTCGATGTGGATATTCCGCTCGGGGTGTTGTGTGTGGTGACCGGTGTTGCCGGGTCGGGTAAAAGTTCCCTGATCTCCGGTTCGGTCGCGCCACGGGACGGTGTGGTGTCGATCGATCAGGGCGCGATCAAGGGTTCGCGGCGGAGCAATCCCGCAACGTATACGGGTCTGCTCGATCCGATCCGCAAGGCGTTCGCGAAGGTCAACGGTGTCAAGCCGGGCCTGTTCAGTGCCAATTCCGATGGTGCATGTCCCAATTGCAACGGTGCCGGCGTCGTGTATTCCGACCTGGCGATGATGGCCGGGGTGTCGACACCCTGCGAGGTGTGTGAGGGAAAGCGGTTCCAGGCGGAGGTGCTCGACTACACGTTCGGAGGCAAGGATATCAGCGAGGTGCTGATGATGTCGGTGGCGCAGGCCGAGGAGTTCTTCGCCGAGGGCGACGCGAAGCTTCCGGCGGCCCACAAGATTCTGTCACGGCTCGCGGACGTCGGCCTCGGCTACCTCAAGATCGGGCAGCCGTTGACGACGTTGTCCGGCGGTGAACGGCAGCGGCTCAAGCTCGCCACGCACATGGGTGAGAAGGGGGAGGTGTACATCCTCGACGAGCCGACCACCGGATTGCACCTTGCCGACGTGGAGAATCTGCTCGGGCTGCTGGACCGGCTGGTGGACTCGGGGAAGTCGGTGATCGTCATCGAGCATCACCAGGCGGTCATGGTGCACGCAGATTGGATCATCGATCTCGGTCCCGGTGCCGGTCACGACGGTGGCCGGGTTGTCTTCGAGGGCACACCGGCGGAGTTGGTCGCCGAGTGTTCGACGGTGACCGGCGAGCATCTCGCCGCGTATGTCGGTCGGTGAAGGGGGTTGGTTCGTGGGGTCGGTGATACTTGTCGTGGTGCAGCCATGACTCGAACGGGCGGCGGCACCCGCCTCGTTCAGGCCGGACGCTGCACGTGGATGCGTAGGGCGTTCGCGGCGAACTTCGCAGCCTCTGGGCTGCCGAAGGTCTGGTGGAAGTCGGGGTCGGTCTCGTAGAGGTCGGCCATGCCCCGCACCATTGCGGCGGATCGTTCGGCATCGCCGGCGTGGGTGGGTGTTCCGGGGATGTCGGCGAACCAGGCCATGTGGATGGCGGCATGTGCTCGAGCAACTGGTGAGCCGGGTGTGTGGCCGGCTTGCTGGATCTCGGCCCACCGTGTGAGCAGAGTCTGCGCGCTGGCCTGCCAGTCGCGTTGCTGTCCCACGGACTTGGCATGCCACCACCGGTTCGACGCGTCGAAGGCCTCGCGCCCCCACCGCCGTACGACCTCGGCCTCGTAGCGGTCGTTGAAGCCTTCGAGCATCACATCCATGCGCGGCTCGCGGCCCTCTCGACGCATCTGCAGGGTGTGCTCGACCGCACTGATACGTCGGTCCAGGGCCGCGCGGTCCTCGGCGAGCTGTGTCAAGTGTGCCTGGAGTGCTTCGACCTCGGCCGCCGGCGTCTCGGGTGCGTCGAGGACTGCGGAGATGTCGGCCAGTGGCATACCTGTGTCGCGGAGCAGGAGGATGCGTTGTAGGCGCGTGACCGCGTCGAGTCCGTAGTAGCGGTAGCCGTTGGACCCGACGCGATCGGGCTCGAGCAGCCCGATGCGGTGATAGTGGCGCAGCGTGCGGCCGCTGATGCCTGCGCGTTCAGCGACCTCGTGCACCGTCCATTCCATCACCGGGCTCCTGTCGTTCGAGGTGCTGCTCAGTGTGCCGCTTCTGTGGTCAGGCCCAGCCGTGGCAGCGCAATGCGCAGGATCTCGGACGTGGGAGTGCGGACGCTTCGGGCGGCTGTGGTGCCCGTGGCGTCGAGGTATGCGCGGACAAGCCGAGCGCCGGCTGCATAGCCGGCCCCGGTCGGCAGGCCGACGGGCTCGGCACCGAACAGTTGTGCGCTGGAGTCGCCGAGCACCCAGGCGGCGAAGTCTGCCATTCCGGTGACGCCCAGGCCTCCGGCGACCTTCGCCAGAACCTGGTCGTCGGAGCGGGTGTCGTCGTGCACGAAGTGGGTGTAGCCGGCGTCGCCGTACAGTTCGGATGCGAAAACGTCGGCGAGCCCTTCGGCCACAACGTGCTCGCCGACCATCACCGTCTGTGGGTCCCACACGATCCCGCCGGGTGAGTAACGCACATTGTGGTGCAGTTCGTGGACCGCGATCGCCTCGAGGCGATCGAGGACGCGCGAGGTGGGCCAGACGGTGATGGCGATGTAGCCGCTGATACCGCCGAATCCTGAGATTCCCTGCACCTCGTCGACGAAGTGCTTGCTGGCCGGATCCCCCAGGACGAGCAGCGCGTTCACGTCGGGGATCGTCACACCCGGATCGGCAGACGCCAACGCTGCGACGCCGTCCTCGAGGGCCGTTCCGATGCGGGTCCACGCATCGGCCGCGACAAGGGACTCCAGACCTTCGCGGACCTGCTCGATTGCAGAGTCCGGACGGAAGCCGAAGTTCTGCTGGTGCACGGTGGCCATGTCCACGCCGCCGGGATGAAGTGGTACATCCCCGCCATCGGAGCCCACATGTCACGGATGAGGTCGGCGCGATCCTTCTCGTCCGCCGTCAGGACTCGGCTCATATCCGAGGCACTGTCGATCACTGAAATGGTCATGACAAGCGACCGTAGACATTGCCGTTACGACAAGGTCAACCATGTCCTCGATCGATGTCCCCGGTCGGTACCGCTAGGCAGGGGCGGAGACGAGTTCGAGGATCGTGATTTCCGGTGGGGTCGCGACCCGGACGGGCGGGCCCCACGCGCCGGTACCGCGTGAGGTGTAGAGGGTGGTGTCGCCGAACTGGTCGAGGCCGGCGACACTCGGGTTGGCGAGGGCAACGAACACGCCGAGCGGCCACATCTGGCCGCCGTGCGTGTGCCCGGACAGTTGCAGGTCGACGCCGAGGTCGGCGGCGTCGAGCACCTGCCGGGGTTGGTGTGCGGCGAGCAGCACGAAACGGTCGGGGGTGCGCCCGTCGAGTGCGGCGGCCAGGTCCGCTTCGTCCGGGGCGGGGGCGGTCCAGTCGTGTACGCCGGCGATGTCGATGCTGTCGGTGCCGCGGGTGAGCGTCACGTGTTCGTTGCGCAGGGTCTGTACACCGAGGGTTTCCCAGTGGTCGAGCCAGGACAGGGCATCGTCGGAGTAGTACTCGTGGTTGCCGCTGACCCCGAACACTCCGAGTGGAGCGTCCAGATCGCGGAGGGGTTCGATGTCCGCGGCGACTCGCGCGATGGTGCCGTCGCTGAGGTCGCCGCCGAGCACGATCAGATCGGGTTTCTCGGCGGCGACCAGGTCGACGACTTTGCGGGTGAAGTCGGCGCCGCGTGCCGGGCCGACATGCAGATCGGTGACGAGGGCGACTCGCATTCCGTCGAATCCGTCCGGTAGCCGTTCCAGCGGCACCTGGGCTCGTTCGATCTTGGGGTTCGACGCTTCGACGGTGCCGTATGCGACGGCGCCGAACGCGAGGACTGCCGCGACGGCGGTGGTGATGCGTAGTGCTCGAAGCCGGTTCGGTTCGGTGGGACGCTCGGTCCCTCGCAGTGACCACGTCAGTCGGTTCGCGAGCCGGGTCAGGCCGATCACGATTGCGCCGAGCGCCAGGTAGAGGACTACGGCGAGCCAGGTCCAGCCGAGGAAGCCGAGTGGTCGCGACCATTGGGGGTCGAGGGTGGTGCCGACGAGCGATCCGATCAGGGCGAGGGCGGCCCCGGCGACGAGGACTGTGGTGGCGGTGATGGCTGCGGCGCCGCGTAGTTCGGGGGCGCGGACGTAGCGGCGGTGTAGCCAGAAGGTGAGCAGGGCGAGGAAGGTGCCGGTGACGAGGAGTCGGATCACGGGGTCGACATCAGCTTTCGGAGGGTGTCGGACAGGGTGGTGGTGTCTTCCGGGTCGACGGTGGTGAAGGTGCCGCCGGTGTCCGCTGCGAGGGTTTCGAGGGTTTCGTTGTCGGTTGCCGTTGTGGTTGGGGTTGTGGTCGTTGCGGCGCTGTCCAGCATCAGGACGTCGATGTGGACGTTCCGGTCGCGGCCTTGTTCCTCAGCGACGAGATCGAGGAGTTCCGTGCGGGCGCTGGTGTCGTCGTCGGTTCCGGTGGTGATGATGAGCAGCGAATTGGGGCGGTCGGGGGCGTAGCCGTCGGTGGCATCGCGGTAGGTATCGGCGATCGTGTCGTAGGTGATCGGGGTGGTGCCGGGGGTGGCGTCGGTGAGTGCTTCGGTGAGTGCCGTGCGTTGCTCGGGGGTGAGGTCGCCGAGTGCGGTGGCGCTGCCTGTGCTCGAGGTGGCACTGCTGTTCGGGGCGAACCGGAGTGCGATGGCGGTGTCGTCGGGTGAACGGTCGAGGATCGCCGCGAGCGTGGTGGTGACGGTGGTGAGCACCGCAGTGTTGGATGACGAACTGCCGGATGTGCTGGTGCCGATCAGGAGGGTGGTCGAGCGGGTCGGGACGGGATTGAGCCGAGTGTGGAGCAGGGCGTCGACGGTTGCGGCATCCGGTGCGGCGAGCGTCGTGGTGAGCGGTTCGAACGGCAGCGATACGCCGGTGGGTGCGGGTTCACCGTCGACGCGGAATCCGGCGGCGACGAAGGTTCGTGCCTGCTCGGGTTGGCGGATGTAGTCGACGAATTCGGCTGCCGCGCGCGCGAGGGTTTCGTCGACCCAGGGGGTGTCGACGATCGCGGCCGGGTAGTCGGCGACCGGGGCGGGGCCGGCGGGCCGGTAGGTGGTGACACCGGCGATGGTGTGGTTTTTCACCGCGGCGTACAGGAATTGTTCGATGATCGGGACGGCATGCACGGTTCCGGTGGCGATGGGTGCGGTCGCGACGGCGGTCAGGGCGTCGGTGGTGGTGGGCCCGGCTCCGGTGCCGAGTGCGTCGGCGCCGAGTGCCAGCGCGGTGAGCGCGGCGACCGCGGGTTGGGAGTCGGCTTGCTCGACGGTGAGGGCGTGCGGTCCCGCGCCGGTGACGGCGGCGGCGACGGCTTCGAGGGCCGCGGTGGTGGCTTCCGTGCCGGGGCCGGTGGGGAGTGCGAGGCGTAGGGCACCCCAGCCGGGTAGTCCGAGTTCGTCGAGCGAGTCCTGGCGGGATTGGAGTTTCGGTAGGTCCGTCCAGTCGGTGCCTGCGGTGGTCAGTGCTCGTGCGACTTCCGGTGGGACGGCGAGAAGGAGTGGGGAGGTGGCGAGGGATTTGGGTTGTCCGGCGACGGCGTGTGCTGCGCGGGCGGTGGCCCGGGTGTCGAGGGGCACCCAGAGTGCGGGTGGCGGTCCGAGGGTGCGGTCCCAGGGGGCGTCGGCGGCGAGGAGTGTCGCGGCCGGGGCGCTGGGGGTGGCGGTGACCTGGGCGGTGAGGCAGTGGTCGCGGATGACGCGGGGGGTGTCGGCGGTCCATTGCTGAGCGAGGGCGGTGAGGGTGGGCGCGATCGTGGGGTCGGCGCTGATCTCGAGGACGGCGTTGCCTTCGACGCATGCCTGGGCGGCTTGGATTCCCTGGTCGTCGATGTGGTCGCGGAGGCGGAACCAGCCAATGGTGCCGAGGACGAGCAGCATGATGGTGACGACGGCGATGATCGGGCCTTTGCTGATGCCTCTGATGCCGCCGGTGCCGCGATGTCGACTCACGTGTTCGTCTGCCTCGTTTCTTCTCTGTCCGGCTTTCGCAGTGTACGGAAAACGAGGCGGGGCCCCGGTCCGGGTCGGACGGGGCCCCGCATTGGTTTGGTGCAGATCAGGCGTTGGCTGCCTTGTATGCGCGGCGCGCGCGATGCAGGATCGGCTCGGTGTAGCCGCTGGGCTGCGCAGCGCCGTCGAGGATCAGGTCCTTGGCGGCCTGGAAGGCGATGTTGCCGTCGAAGTTCGGCGCCATCGGACGGTAGGTGGTGTCTCCGGCGTTCTGGCGGTCGACGACGGGGGCCATTCGTTCGAGGGCGGCGACGACGTCGGCTTCGGTGACGATGCCGTGCCGGATCCAGTTGGCGAGTAGCTGGCTGGAGATGCGCAGGGTGGCGCGGTCTTCCATGAGTGCGACGTCGTGGATGTCGGGGACCTTGGAGCAGCCGACGCCGGCGTCGATCCAGCGCACCACGTAGCCGAGGATGGACTGGCAGTTGTTGTCGAGTTCTTCGCGCTTCTCGGCGTCGGACCAGTCGGTGTTCTCGGCGAGTGGGATGGTGAGGATGTCGTCGACGGTGGCGCGAACCTTGCCTTTGAGTTCGTCCTGGACGGCGAAGACGTCGACCTCGTGGTAGTGCGTGGCGTGCAGTGTCGCGCCGGTGGGTGAGGGCACCCAGGCGGTGTTGGCGCCTGCTTTGGGTTGGCCGATCTTCTGCACGAGCATGTCGTGCATGAGTTCGGTCATGGCCCACATGCCCTTGCCGATCTGGGCTTTGCCTTGCAGTCCTGCGGCCAGGCCGGTGTCGACGTTCCAGTCTTCGTAGGCGGCGATCCACTTCTGCTGCTTCATGGCGGCCTTGCGGACGACGGCACCGGCTTCCATGGAGGTGTGGATTTCGTCGCCGGTGCGGTCGAGGAATCCGGTGTTGATGAAGGCGATGCGTGCGGATGCGGCTTCGATGGCGGCGGCGAGGTTGACGGTGGTGCGTCGTTCCTCGTCCATGATGCCGACTTTGAGGGTGTTGCGGGGCAGCCCGAGCACGTCCTCGACGCGGCCGAACAGTTCGGTGGTGAACGCCGATTCGTCGGGGCCGTGCTGCTTGGGCTTGACGATGTAGATCGAGCCGGTGCGGCTGTTGCCGAGCGGGCCGTGGGCGTCGTCGGTGTGCAGTCCGTGGACGGCGCAGAGGCTGGTGATCAGTGCGTCGAGGATGCCTTCGGGGATTTCGTTGCCGTCGCTGTCGAGGACGGCGGGGTTGGTCATGAGATGACCGACGTTGCGGACGAACAGCAGCGAGCGACCGTGCAGTTCGAGGTCGCCGCCGTCGATCGCGGTGTAGACGCGGTTGCCGTTGAGGGTGCGGGTGTGGGTGGTGCCGCCCTTGGTGAACGATTCGGACAGGTCGCCGCGGTTGAGGCCGAGCCAGTTGCGGTAGCCGACGACCTTGTCGTCGGCGTCGACGGCGGCGACGGAGTCCTCGAAGTCCATGATCGTGGTGACGGCGGATTCGAGGACGAGGTCCTTGATGCCTGCGGTGTCGGTGCTGCCGATGGGGGACTGCGGGTCGATCTGGATGTCGATGTGCAGGCCGTTGTTGCGCAGCAGGATCGAGGTCGGGGCGGTGGGTTCGCCGAGGTAGCCGACGAGCTTGTCCGGCTGGGCGAGGGTGGTGCCGGTGCCGTCGGCGAGGGTGACCGTCAGCGCGCCGTTGTCGATGCGGTAGGCGGTGGTGCCGGTGTGTGAGCCGGTCGCCAGTGGTGCGGCTTTGTCGAGGAAGTCGCGGGCCCAGGCGATGACCTTGTCGCCGCGGACCTTGTTGTAGCCGGTGCCCTTCTCGGCGCCGTTGTCCTCGGAGATGGCGTCGGTGCCGTACAGCGCGTCGTACAGCGAACCCCAGCGTGCGTTGGAGGCGTTGAGTGCGAAGCGGGCGTTGAGCACCGGGACGACGAGCTGCGGTCCGGCGGTGGTCGCGATCTCGGTGTCGATGCCTGTGGTGGTGACCTCGAACGGGGCCGGGACCGGCACGAGGTAGCCGATGTCTTGCAGGAAGGCTTTGTAGGCGGCCGCGTCGTGGGGTTGGCCGGCCCGGTCGCGGTGCCAGGTGTCGATCGTGTGCTGGAGGTTGTCGCGGATGGCGAGCAGTTCGCGGTTGCGGGGAGCGAGATCGTGGACGATCTTGTCGGCGCCGGCCCAGAATGTCTCCGCGTCCACGCCGGACCCGGGGATGGCCTCGTTGTTGACGAAATCGTAGAGCACCTTGGCGACCTGGAGTCCGCCGACCTGAACGCGTTCTGTCATTGCCTCACTCTTTCCGGTAGCTGTGCACCCGGTTCGGTCGAGCCGACGCGGCCGCACGAAAAACACCAATCATGTTACCCGCCGGTAGCTCCGTGGGTGCCGGTGTGACACGCCAGGGCGGCGGTGCATCGATTCAGCAACTCCTGTCGCAGGGTTGCGGCGCGGATGGTGAGCGCCGTCTGCTCGCGGACGTACTGTGCACGTCCCGCGGCAGTCTCGATCGTGATCGGCGAGTAGCCGTAATCGATCAGATCATACGGGCTGGCTCGCATGTCGAGTTCACGCGCCGCCCATGCGTGTCGGAAGCACTCCAGGAGCAGGTCGGAATCGATCAACGGGGACAATTTGTAGCACCATTTGTATAGGTCCATCCCGGCGTGCAGGCACCCGGGCTGTTCCCGATCGATCTGGGACGGCCGGGTCAGGGGGTCGCTGTTGCGGACGACCGCATCGGGCGTGAAGAACCGGAACGCATCGTAGTGAGTGCACCGCAACTGCAAAGATTCCACGACGTGATCGGTGCCGTCGTGGCCGAGCCGCAGGGGTACCGCGCCGTGCCGCACCCCGGTTCGGTCCGCCCGATACACCATTGCCCACTCGTGCAGCCCGAAGCAGCCCAACTGCGGCGGCCGGGACGCGGTGGCGGCCAGCAGATCCCGCACGAACCGGATGGTGTCACGGCGATCGGTCGCCGCGCGCCGGGACACCGTGACACCCGGCTGTCCGCCCGTGACCACCTGTTCGTAGGCGGGGTGGTCGCGATACGCGCGGGCCTTCCCGCCGATCAGGACCACGCCGGCTCCGGGATGCCAGCGGCGCAGCTGACTGGGCCGGTGACTGTAGTAGGTGAACAGGAAGTCGTGCACCGGATGTGATTGCCGGGCCGCGCGCCGGCGCATATGTCCGGTGAGCAGGTCGTCGACGGCGGTGCGATGCCGGTCGCGGCGGGTGGTCCAGTCCGATTCGAGCAGGACGACCGGCCTTGGAAGTTCACTGTCGGTGAGTTCACTGTCGGTGAGTTCGCTGTTCATGCCGAGCGTTGCCCCGTGGTCGGATCAGCGGTGCGGTGGGTGGCGTCGCGGACGGTACCGACGAATTCTTCGACGAGGTCCTCGAGGGCGACGATGCCGATCACGGCGGAGTCCGGTCCGACGACCCCACCCAGGTGCGAACTGGTGCGCCGCAGCAACGCGAGCGCATCGTGGAGTCCGCTGGCCGGTGTGACCTGCGGAAGTGCGCGGATCTCGCCTGCGGGGATGTCGGTGTCGGGGCCGGCGTTCTCGTCGCGCACCAGGTCCAGCACGTCTTTGATGTGCAGGTAGCCGGTGACCTTCCCGGCCGTGTCGACGGTCGGGTAGCGGGAGAATCCGGTGTCGATGACGGCTTGTTCGACGGCACCGAGGGTGGTTCCTTCGGTGGTGACCGGCACGGTACGGACCCGCTCGATGGGGATCATCACTTCGGTGACGGTGCGGCCGCTGGTTTCCAGTGCCTGGGTGAGGCGGCGGTGTTCTTCCGCGTCGAGCAGCCCTTCGGAGCGGGATTCACCGATCATCTCCGACAGTTCGATGGCCGTGACGGTGACCTCGAGTTCGTCTTTCGGTTCGACCCGCATCAGCTTCAGGGTCAGGTTGGCGCACAGGTTGTAGAAGGCGATCAGTGGTTTGGCCAGGCGCATGAACAGCAGGTGCGGGGGGACGAGGAGCATCGCGGTGCGTTCCGGTCCGGCGATGGCGATGTTCTTGGGGACCATCTCGCCGAGCAGGATGTGCAGGACCACCACCAACGCGAGGGCGATGGTGAACGCGAGGGGATGCAGCAGCGAATCCGGGAGTCCGATCGCGTGGAGCGGTGTCTCGATGAGATGGGCGATGGCGGGTTCCCCTACCCGGCCGAGGAGGATCGAGCAGATGGTGATGCCGAGTTGGGAGCCGGCGAGCATCAGCGAGAGGTGTTCGCCGGCGTCGATGACGGTCTGCGCGCGTTTCTTGCCGTGGGTGACCAGTGCCTCGAGTCGGTCGCGGCGGGCGGTGATGAGCGCGAATTCGGCGCCGACGAAGAACGCGTTGCCGGCGAGGAGCAGCACGGTGAGCAGGACGCCGAGCCAGTCGTTCATCGCTCGTCTCCGTCCGTGCGGTGGGCGGGGGTGGCGTCGGAGGTCGCGTCGCCGCCGGCGGTGGGCGGGGGTGCCGGAGCGAGCAGGATCCGGTCGATGCGGTGCGCGTCCATCACAAGGATCCGGGCACACCAGCGTTCGGTGTCGTCGCCGGGACGTGTCGGCAGCAGTATCTCGTCGCCGGTCTCGGGGATGCGGCCGAGTTCGGTGAGGATCAGCCCGCCGAGTGTTTCGTAGTCGCCGTCGGGGGCGTGGTAGCCGGTGATGCGGGCGATCTCGTCGGTGCGCAGCAGCCCGGAGCAGGACCAGCCGGTGTCGAGGCGTTGCGCGTCGGGTTGTGGTTCGTCGTGCTCGTCCCGGACGTCGCCGAGGATTTCCTCGACGAGGTCCTCCATGGTGACGATGCCGGCGGTGCCACCGTATTCGTCGACGACGAGAGCCACCTGCATGCCGTCGGATCGGACACGTTCCATCACTTCGTCGCCGTCGAGGGTGGACGGGACGACCGGAACGGTCCGGGCGAGTTCGTGCAGTGGAGTGTCGGCGCGGCGCGGACCCGGCACGGTGAACGCGTGTTTGACGTGGACGACGCCGATGGTGGCGTCGAGGTCGCCGTCGATGACGGGAAACCGCGAGTAGCCGGTGCGGGCGGACATGTCGATCAGGTCCAACACGGTGTCGTGCTGGTCGAGGCATTCGATGGTGACCCGCGGAGTCATGAGGTCTTCGGCGGTGCGGCCGCCGAATCGCAGCGAGCGGTCGACGAGCAGCGCGGTGCGTTCGTCGAGGGCGCCGCTTTCCGCCGATACTCGGACGAGGGAGCCAAGTTCCTGCGGGGACCGCGCCGAGCGAAGTTCTTCGGCGGGTTCGATGCCGAGTCGGCGCACCACCCAGTTCGCGGATCCGTTGAGGCCGCGGATGGCCCATCGGAAGATCAGGGAGAACGCGGCTTGCAGTCCCGCGGTGGCGCGGGCGGTGCCGAGCGGATGCGCGATCGCCAGGTTTTTCGGGACGAGTTCACCGAAGACCATCGAGAACGATGTGGCGATGATCAGGGCGAGTGCCAGCGAGATGCCGGAGGCGGTGGATTCGCCGACGCCGAGGGCACGCAGCAGCGGGTCGAGGAATCGGGCCAGGACCGGTTCGGCGAGGTAGCCGGTGATCAGGGTGGTGATGGTGATGCCGAGTTGTGCTCCGGACAGCTGGAACGAGAGGGTGCGGTGGGCGCGCTGGACCTGGCGGGCGCGTCGGTCGCCGTTGCGGGCATGAGCGTCGACGGTGCTGCGTTCGAGTGCGGTCAGGGAGAATTCCGCGGCCACGAACAGTGCTGTGCCTGCGGTCAGTGCGACGAAGCCGATGAGGGACAGTATCGACAGCAGGACGGACATCATCCCCGCTCCTGTCGGGTTTCATTTCCGCCGGGTCGGTCACCCGGCTTGCTAGAGGAACCCTCCGAACCGGCGGAGTCGGTGTCCGCGTCGGCCGTGGTGGCCACTGTCGATGCCGTGCTGGTGAGTGTGGGTGCCGTGGGCACCGGGGTCCTTTCGTCGGGCTCGTGGTGGTGCTGCCGCACGTCGAGCGGGTCCGGGTCGGGGGACCATTCTACGGGGCGGGGTCGATACCGGCCGACCGGTGCCGGTCGGCGGTGAGCCGCGCCTGATTGCGGGAGAGCGCGACGGTGGCGGCGAGCATGGCGCCGACGGAGACGATCACCAGAACGAGGGTGGGTCCGTCGACGCGCAGGCGTTCACCGAGGACGGTCATGCCGAGGAACACCGCGGCGAGGGGTTCGCCGATGGTCAGGGCGGGGAGGGAAGCGCCGAGTGCCCCGGCTTGGAAGGCGAGTTGTTGCAGGTAGCCGCCGGTGAGGCCGGCCGCGACCAGCGCCCATGTCTGCCACGAACCGAGCACGGTGCCGAGTCCGTGTTCGAACAGGTCCGTGACGTGTTTGGTGAAGACGACGGCGACACCGAAGAGGATGCCGCCGCCGGCGCCGAACAGCAATGCCCGGGTGTGCGGTGCGGCGGCACATGTTGCGGCGGTGGTGGCGGCGGCCACGGTCAGCAGAACCGCACCCAGCGGCACGGCCCAGTGTCGGGCGGCAGCGTCGACCTGCCCTTCGGTGGGGTTGCCGACGACCAGGAACACCGACAGGGAGGTGCACAGGACGGCGGCGAGAATCCAGGTGGTGCGGCCGATGCGATGCCCGGTCACGATCGCGGACATGGGTAGCGCGAACAGCAGTGACGTCACGAGCAGCGGTTGCACGACGAGGATCGCGCCGAGCGCGAGGGCGGCGACCTGCAGGAGGTAGCCGCCGCCGTCCCCGACGAGACCCGCCCACCAGCGGGGGTTGCGTGCCAGCGCACCCAGCAGCGATCGGTCGTCGGTGACGGCGGCGGCCGAACTCTGTTGGGCGACGCTGGCGGCGGCGAAGAGCACGGCGGCGGCGAGGGCGCACGCCACCGATGCTGCCGCGGTGCCGGTCATGGCAGGCGGGTCAGGCTTCGACCTCGCTGCGGTCACCGCTCCACAGTGTGTGGAACTTGCCGGGCCGGTCGGTGCGTTCGTAGGTGTGGGCGCCGAAGAAGTCGCGCTGGCCTTGGGTGAGGGCGGCGGGCAGTCGTTCGGCGCGCAGTCCGTCGTAGTAGGACAGGGACGAGGCGAACGCGGGGATCGGGATGCCGAGGGTGGTGGCGATGACCACGACGCGACGCCAGGAGTCGATGCCCGCTTCGATGGCGTGGCGGAAGTACGGTGCCAGGATCAGGCTGGGCAGGGCCGGGTCGGCGTCGTAGGCCTCCTTGATGCGGTTGAGGAACTGGGCGCGGATGATGCAGCCGCCACGCCAGATGGTGGCGAGGGAGGCGCGGTCGACGTTCCAGCCGTATTCGGCACTGCCGGCGGCGATCTGGTCGAAGCCCTGCGCGTAGGCGACGATCTTCGACGCGTACAGGGCGGCGCGGATGTCCTCGGTGAACCGGGCGGCGTCGGTGGGGGTGGCGCCGAGGGTGCCGGCGGCCAGGCCGCGGGCGGCGGCCCGCTGGTCGCGGGAACCGGACAGGGCACGTGCGAAGACGGCTTCGGCGATGCCGGTGACGGGCACCCCGAGATCGAGGGCGGCCTTGACGGTCCAGCGGCCGGTGCCCTTCTGCTCGGC
>NZ_JBAQXC010000307.1:0-3710 GCF_049299235.1 Rhodococcus sp. (in: high G+C Gram-positive bacteria)
CGGTCACTCGATGAGTGGGCTAGGTCCATTCCGAACCGGCCGGCACTGAAACCCGATCCGGTGCTGTGGGAAGCGTTCTCCGAGGACCGGGTACTGCACCCGGCGCCGGTTTCACTGCCCATGGACGTCGAACTGGGGCGGTGCTCGGAATGCGAAAGGTTGATCCGGCCGAAAGGCACACGCGCCGACCAGTTCCCCGGGACGGTCGGCTCCGGATCGAAAGGCATGTGCCAGTGGTGCTACCGAATGAGGAAGAAGGAATCGTGACGACCGTCAACACGTACGGCGATCCGGGTGCTGCCGCTGACCGCGCCCACGAAATCGCCATCGACCACGAACTCGGTGTCACCCCCGCCGTGTACCGCCACCCCGGACCAACCTGGGTCTGTACTCGTGAAGGCTGCGGGCGCACCCGCACCACCGCCTGCAAACCCGCCGGCTGCGCCAACGACCTCATCGACCGGCGCGAATTCCGGGCAGCCACACGCGGATACCTCATCGACGACAACGACATCGCACCCGACTTCCAAGACGGGTGGAGCGAATGACCGTCGAATTGAAGCCAGGATCGGCCGAATGGCTCTCGACAATCACAGCCAGCAAGATCAGCGCGATCCTCGGCATCTCACGCTTCCAGTCGCAGTTCTCTTTGTGGCACCAAATGGCCGGCAACGTCGAACCCACACAGATCTCCGAATCCACCCAGGAGATGTTCGACATGGGGCACGCCGCAGAACTCGCGGCACGCCACTTCTGGCTGCTCCGCAACCCCGGCTGGCGCGCATCCCAAGGTGAAGTGCAGTACGTCCGCGACGATCTCGGATTCCCCGCCGTCGCAACCATCGACCGACGAGCATCGCGAGGCCGTGCAAGGCGCATCGTCGAAGTGAAAGCACCGCGGTCCCTCGAAGACTTCGGCGACGACGGTAGTGGTGAGATCCCCGCCGACCACGCTGCACAGATCACCTGGCAGATGTTCGTATCCGGCATCCACGACGCTGATCTCGTCGCATGGCCGGTCTACGGTCCGCCGAAGATCTACCACGTCGAATGGGACCAGGACCTCGCCGACCTCATCCTGCAGCACGTCTGCCTGTGGGTGGCGTCGCTCAGTGCGGGCACACCACCCGAGTTGGACGACTCGGTGACGACGTACGCCACGGTGCGCGCACTCCACCCGGACATCGAACGCGATGCTGAGGTCGAACTCGACGAGGTACTGGCCGTCGAATACCTCACCGCCACCACCAAGTCGAAGGCTCTCGACAAAGAGCTACGCGGCCTCAAAACCCGAGTGCTCGACGCCATGGGCAACGCCCAGCGGGCCACATGCGGTGGTCGACCGATCGCGCGACGTCAGGGAGTGAAGTCGGTCAGCCTCGTTTGCACATCCTCCATGGAGGCGTTCAGTGAAAACCTTGAGTGAGCGGTTCCGGGAGAAGGTCCAGAAGTCTGATACCTGTTGAACGGACGACCCCACCGGGCACATCGAGTGGCATACGAGTTGTCGGTCGGCGACATTCCTGAGGGGCTCGTGATCGACCACCTATGCCGAGTTCGACACTGCGTCAACCCTGCTCATCTTGAGCCAGTCACTAACCGCGAGAACACCCTTCGTGGCGATTGTGTGGACGCAAACAGAGAGCGCAGCCTGTCTCGAACGCACTGCAAGCACGGACATGAGCTGACACCAAAGAACACCTACATCGACCCGCGCGGATACCGCGAATGTCGAACTTGCAGAAGGGCCGCAGAACGACGTTGGCGGCAATCCCACATCAACACGAAAGGCATTCCAGCATGAACGAGATCGACCACATCACCAACGAAGTCCTGCCTGCCACAAACGCGCTCGCCCCGGCAGCCGCCAACCGTGCACAATCCCGCGCCGAGCAGCTCGCCGACCTGCAAGCCGAAGCCGAGTTCCTGCAGGTGGCCTACGGCCTCGCCGAAAAAGCATGCGGTGGACAGCTCGTCGCCGACCACTTCAGAGGTAAGCCCGCCGACGGTGCGATCGCCATCGCCTACGGAGCCTCCCTCGGCTGGCACTGGACCAAGTCACTGCAGGACGTCTACGTGATCAAGGGGAAGCCCGCGATCCAGTCGAAGGAAATGCGCGAGCTGATCATCCGAGCCGGGCACCAGATCTGGGAGGAGGAAGTCGGCCCCACGAAGGTCGTGCTCGCTGGCCGGCGCGCCGACTCCGACGTCGTGGTGCGCGTCGAGTGGACCATCGAGAAGGCGCAGAAAGCCGGGCTGACCTCGAACAAGCTGTACGACACGATGCCCGAGAACATGCTGTACGCCCGGTGCACGACAGACCTCGCGAAGCGTATGGCCCCGGATGCGCTGTCCGGGCTCGGCATCGTCGAAGAGCTGCGCGACCAGGACCGCGTCCGCGTCACCTCCGAGCAGGTTCGACCACCGCGCCGGGGTGTGGCCGGCCTCAAGGCTGCTCTCGCCCCGGCACCGACACCCGAGCAGTCGGTCATCGAGTACGCGACACCCGACCAGCAGCAGCGCATCTCAGAACTGTTGGACGCCGCGGGCACCACCACGAAACCCGCCAAGTTGAAGTACCTGCAGGAGCAGTTCGGCGACGGCATCAAGTCCGCCGCGGACATCACCGGCGAGCAGGCCGGGCAGCTCATCGCGTTCCTCGAGCAGCCCGAGGACGGCGGTGCGGCATGAGCAAGCGTCAGCTGATCGTCGTCGACCTCGAAACGTCCAGCCTCGATGTCTCCCGCGCTGTAGCGCTCGAGATCGCCGCCGTGAACGTTGCGACCGGCGAAGAGTTCTATTTCGTCCCGTGGATCAAGCGTGAGCTGTACAGCAAGTTCGATGCCGGTGCACTCGAGGTCAATCGGTACTTCGAACGCGGTGTGTTCCACTCGGCCGCAACCTCCGAGAAGGGCAACGAGGAAGCACTCTGGAAGCTCGCCGACCTGCTCGACGGAAACACGCTCGCCGGGTCGAACCCGGCGTATGACGCCGCCGTCCTGCGCAGGCTCCTCGTGGGATACCTGAACTACCCGCAGCCCTGGCACTACCGCCTCGCTGATCTGGCTGCGTACGCGGCCGGTGCGCTTGGGCTGCCGCCGACCGAGACGCCTGGGCTGGCGAAGGTGTGTGAGCTCCTCGATGTGACGAACGAGGATCCGCATTCTGCGATGGGTGATGCGCGCGCGACCGCTGAGTGCTTCCGTCGCCTGATCGCAAGGTCTGGGGCATGACATCGGATCCATCGGTGGTGCGCATGGTCTCGGTTTCCGCCGAGATCCTGCGCGCCACCCGCCCCCACACCCCGCCGCCGAGGCACTGCAAAATCTGCGGCGGCAAAGCAGCGGCCGGCGCCTACTGGTGCCACGACTGCAGGAGTGGCCGATGACCATCACCTGCCCCGTCTGCTGGCGCACCGCGCAAGCATCCGACGACACCGGCCGCGTCGCCCGCCACTACGACAGCATCGGCCACACCTGCGTCATGTCCGGGCACCACATGCCAACCGAGATCATCGAGAGGAGGGCTGCCTGATGCGGATTCGTTCGATCCGACCAGAGTTCTGGCGGTCCGAAGACATCACCGGCCTCGCCCGTGATGATCGCCTGCTGTTCATCGGACTCTGGTCGTACGTCGACGACAACGGAGTCGGCCTGGACAAGCTCGCCGACATCACCGCGGATCTGTTCGCCGGAGACTTGGAGCGAGAC
>NZ_JBAQXC010000308.1:0-43314 GCF_049299235.1 Rhodococcus sp. (in: high G+C Gram-positive bacteria)
GGCCGGTCGCAGCGGGCACAGCGGGCGATCGCGGGCGCCCAGCCCGCATACGTCATGGCCCGCAGTAGATAGGCATCGAGGAGCAGGTCGGGCGGACGGACCCGGTCGCACAGGGCACGCAACGCGCCGACGGTCAGCGCGTGCAGACGAGGTACCGGGGCGCGTTCCTCACCGGCGAGCCGCTCGGCGGTTTCGAGGATCGCGCAGGCCGTCGTGTAGCGGGCGTAGTCGTCGACGATGTCGGCCGCGAACGCGTCGATCGTCTGGACCTGGGTGACGATGTCGAGTGACCGGCCGGGATGCAGTTGCACATCGATGTACGCGAACGGCTCGAGCCGGGCACCGAACTTCGATCGGGTGCGGCGCACCCCCTTCGCCACGGCCCGAACCAGCCCGTGGCGCCGGGTCAGCAGGGTGATGATGCGGTCGGCCTCGCCGAGTTTGTGCTGACGCAGCACCACCGCGTTGTCCCGGTACAACCTCACATCCACGAGTCTGGCACGCGCGCCCGACACGCGCGGGGTCGTGTGCCTTTGTGGCTGCCCCAACGGCCCAAGAGGCACACCGGCGGGCTTGCCCGCATCCACGGGAACGCGTTACTGTTCGTTCGAACGAACAGGGAGCGTCGATGACCACACCCAGGGAAGACACACGCGCGGCCGGACTCGCAGCCGAAGCCGCCGCGCTTGCCGCAGGCACCACCACATCGATCCGGTTGACCGAGGCCGCGCTCGAGCGCATCGAGTCCACGCAGGGCACCCTCAACGCATTCCGGGTCGTCCGGCGCGACGCCGCGCTCGCCGAGGCCGCCGACGCCGACCGCAGGCTCGTCACCGGAGTGCGCCTCCCCCTCCTCGGGGTGCCGGTCGCGATCAAGGACGACACCGACATCGCCGGGGAACCCACCGCCTTCGGCTGCGCCGGCGACTTCCCCGACCAGGAATACGACTCCGAGGTCGTGCGACGCCTGCGCGCGGCCGGTGCCGTCATCGTCGGCAAGACCCACTCACCGGAGCTCGGGCAGTGGCCGCTCACCGGGGGCAGCGCGTTCGGGGACACCCGGAACCCCTGGTCACGTCAGCACACTCCGGGCGGCTCGTCGGGCGGTAGTTCCGCAGCGGTCGCGGCCGGTCTCGTCTCTGCAGCACTGGGTTCCGACGGCGCCGGATCCGTGCGCATCCCCGCCGCCTGGACCAACCTGGTCGGCATCAAACCGCAGCGCGGTCGCATCTCGATGTGGCCCGACCCCGAAGCGTTCAACGGCCTCACCACCCACGGGGTGCTGGCCCGCACCGTCGCCGACGCAGCACTGCTGCTCGACGCCGTATCGGGCAACCACTCCGGTGACCGGCACCATCCGACCCCGGTCACCGTTGCCGACGCCGTCGGCCGCGACCCCGGCCGCCTGCGCATCGCACTCGCGTTGCGCCCTCCCTACACCGCCACCCCCACCCGGCTCACCCCCGAGGTCCGCGGCGGAATCGACTCGATCGTCGCGACGCTGCGCGAACTGGGGCACGACGTCACCGTCGCCGACCCCAACTACCGCATCACCTTCGGCTTGAACTTCCTGCCACGCTCGATGTCGGGCATCGACGACTGGCTGCACCGACTGCCCGATCCGTCGCTCGCCGACGTTCGTACTCGCGCCAACGCCCGCACGGGACGACTCCTCGGCGGTGCGCCCCTACGCGCGGCCCGCGCCTTCGAACCCCGCCTACGCCGCCGGGTCGGGGCGATCTTCGACCGATTCGATGTGGTTCTCGCCCCCACCACCGCGACGCCGCCACTGCCGGTGGACGCGATCGACGACATCGGTGGCTGGAAGACCGACAAGGTCATCACCGCCGCCTGCCCGTATGCCTGGCCGTGGAATGTGCTCGGCTGGCCCGGCATCAACGTCCCCGCCGGATTCACCGACGCGGGCCTACCGATCGGCGCTCAACTCCTCGGCCACGAAAATGCCGAACCGCTGCTGGTTTCCCTTGCCGCACAGCTCGAGTCGACGTTGCGCTGGGACGAGACGATTCCGGAACGCTGGTGGTGACGGTGTCGACATCCGTCCGGGACCGCATCATTGCCTCGACGCTGCATCTGATCGGGACCGACGGCATCGCCGGAATCACCAACCGGCGCATCGCCGCACACGCGAATGTCTCGCTCGGCTCGATCACCTACCATTTCCCGAGCCAGTCCGACCTGCTGCGTTCGGCGTTGACCACCTTCGTCACCGAGGAGACCACTCGGCTGCGTGAGATCGCCGAATCGCATCGCGGACAGGGCGTTACGCTCGCCGAGGCGGCCGGGTTCGCCGAACGCGTCGCCGAGGACCTGTCGTTCTCCGCCGAACGAATCGCACCATTCGAACTGTATGTCCAGGCCGGCCGCGACCCCGAATTGCGTACGGCGGCAGACCGCTGCTGGGCGGCCTACGACGAACTGACGGTCGCGATCCTCACCGAACTCGGGCTACCGAATCCCGAGTCGGTCGCACCGACACTTGTCGCGACGATCGCCGGGTTGCAGCTACGACGGCTGTCCACCGGCGGCGGCAGCGAGTTGTCGACGTCGGTGCTGATGCTGCTGCAGGGCGCGGTACTCGCCGGCCCGGCCCACCCGCGAGCGTGAGCGGCCCGTCACCCTATGGCCGCGCCGGACGTCGTTTCGGAATCTCAGCCGGCGAGGATCAGGGCCTTCTGCTGCTCGAACTCTGCCTCGGTGAGGACGCCCTTTTCCCGCAACGCGGCGAGTCGTTCGAGAGCGGAAAGCAGCGCCTCGGTGTCGAGCGCCGCCGGACCCCCCTGCGGCACAGGCGCTGCGGCAACAACAGGCGCGGGGGCGACAACAGGCGCGGCCTGGGACTGGGCGGCCCAACGATCACGCTGGCGGCGCTGAACCCGGCCGTGAACGGAACTGGCGACAGCGGCATTGGCGGCAGTGCGGAACAAGCTCATCGGAGAAACCCTTCGGATCAGTTGGTCGGTTCGGTGATGCGAAGCGCATCGTCGAGATCGGAAAGGTCGATGTGTCCCTCGGCGACGACGGTGGCACCGGCACTCTCCCATGCCCGTTCCACCGCCAGCATCGGAAGGTGCTCGTAGACGAGGACCGCGGCGATGCTGCCGGGGGCCAGTCCGTCGGTGACATTGCGCAGATCCTCGTCGTCGAGCAGTCCCGAGCCCGCGCCCTCGAACGCGGCCAACTGCTCTCCGACCGCCGTCGGCGCAACGGTGGTCGCGATTCCGTCTACGCGCGTGACGAATTCCAGATCGAGGATGCGGATGACACCGGCGTCCACGAGTGCAAGCAGTTCGGTGAAGCCCTCGACCGGGATCTGTCCCGGGAGGAACTCGACGGTGACGTGGTCTACCGGACCGAGCCGGTCCTCATGGGTGGAGTCGATGGTCACGTGATGTCCTTGTCTGAGTTCGGTCGAGGTACTGGGTAGGAAAGGTCAGTCCGCCGGCATGATTCCGGCCAGGGCGTCGTGCACCCGAACAGTCATGGTCGTGTCCCAACCCTCGGGGTCGAGAATATCGACCCACAACTCGGCCGCTTCCGGCCCGAAGGCGTGCCCGAACCCGGACGGCACATCCGCCGAAAAGATCATGTCCAACGTCACCTGCCAGAACGTGACGAGCGGGAACCACGTCATACCGGGGTCGACATCCGGGCCGAGCGGCTCACGCAACCAATCGGGTTCGTGCACAAGTAGATCGAACGACCACCAGGTGATCGGATCACTCGCGTGCTGCCAGAACACCACACGTGGAAATTCCCACGGACCCGGAAGATCCACATCGTCGGGGCGGGACGCGAAGCGCACGTGCCGGCCTTCGTCGACCACCGGTAGCCGCTCCGGCGATCCGGGATCGCGGCCGGCTGTGATCTGCCCCCACGGCTGCGCAAAATTCGGGGTGCCCACCAGCAGTGCGCCGTCGGTGCGCGCGACAATGTCCGCACCCGACGCGAACGCGGCCTGTCCACCGTACGAGCCGAGGCTTTCACCGAACACCACCAACTTCGGGCGCTGACTTTCGGGACGCGACGACCACGCCCGATGAACCGCCTCGAACAGTGCCTGCCCGGCCAGTTGCGGGGTCTCGCGGTCGGCGATGAACGACAGCGCGCTGGGCAGGAACGAGTACTGCATCGCGGCGATCGCCGTGTCCCCGCCGCCCACATACTCGAACGCGCCCGCTACGTTACCGTTCACCCAGCCACGCCCGGTGGTGGTGACCACTGCCAGGGTTTGGCGATCGAACGCATTCGTCCGCTCGAGTTCGGCGACGACCCGCTCGGCAATCCCCTCGACCGTGTCCGCGGACTCACGTCCGGCGTACACCCGAATCGGAGTGAGCGCCGGTGTGCCGGTGACGGATTCGATCTGCGCGGCAGTAGGGCCGCCCGCAACGAAACTTCGACCTTCACGACCGAGGGTGTCCCACGCCTCGTCCGAATCCGGCGATCCCGACCGCTCCGGTAACGATGGCCGGTCGACACCGTCCGCGGTACTCCGGTCTGCGGTTTCCGCGGAACGCTCGGCCACACCGAGAAGGCCGCGGTAGACGGCTCCGTCGAGCACGAGTACCGACAGAGTCACGGCGAGCACCACCGCGGAGACCCGTGCGATCGGTGCGGGCACGAATCGGCCGGCATACCGCGCCGACCGGTCGGTGCCTGCGCGCAACCCGCGACCGGTCGCGACCAACACGAGCGCGACGACCAGCGCGATCACCAAGACGAACAGGTAGAACGACCGCGGCGCCCGCGGGACACCGACCAGGTCACGAATGATTTGCTGCCACCACGATCCCAGAACGAGGAATGTCGGCACCACGATCACCGCGGCACCAGCCAAGGCCCACCACCCGATCCGACGGGTCCGCGTCGTCCATCGGGGGTCGATGCCGCAGCGCCGCACCACCCACGCGACCAGGCATCCGATTCCGTAGCCGGTGGCGATACCGATCCCGGTCGCAACGCCCTGCAGGTACCACACCCGTGGCAGCAGCGACGGACTCATCGACCACACGAAGAACACCAGTGCGACAGCGAGTCCCATCGGATGGAAACTGCGGCCGTACCCGGACAGCCGAGCCCGCACTGTGCTCGGCGGTGCGGGCTCGAGCGCTGCGGTCCCGGTCAGCTCAGTGCCTTCGCCTTGATCCGATCGAACTCGTCGCCGGTGATCGTTCCGGCATCGAGCAGTGCCTGCGCCTCGGTGATCTCCGCTGCCGGCGTGCGGCCGGCGACCTTACGGATGTAGTCGTCCGCGGCGTGCTGCGCGGCGTCGTGGGCGGCGGTGGAACGCTCGGCCATGCCGCGACCGCGGATCAGCAGGTAGGCGAACGCGGTCAGGTACGGCAGAACGATCAACAGAATGATCCAGACGACCTTCACGACTGCCGAGGTGGAGCGGTCTCGGAACAAGTCCGTCAGCACCTGGAACAGAATGAGCAAGTAGGCGACGAACGCGAAGACAACCAACGTGTACAGAAACAGATCCCACAACGAATCGAGCACCGCGACAAGCCTTTCCCCTGCGAGAAGTTCACGACAACCCGCACCGACAGAACTCCCCCGAGCCGCGCCGTTCGGGCGCCTGTTGATCTTTGTGGCGGCAGCGGCACCTGTCAAATCGGCGCGGTGCAGTCACGTGGAGGTCCGGGCCGGAAACCGACTCCCGAATCAGAAGCCGAGGCGGCCGAGCTGCTTCGGGTCGCGCTGCCAATCCTTGGCGACCTTCACGTGCAGATCGAGATAGATCTTCACGCCGAGGAGCTTTTCGATCTGGGTGCGCGCCGCGGTACCGACTTCACGCAATCGCGCACCACCCTTGCCGATGACGATGCCCTTCTGACTGGGCCGCTCCACATACAGCAACGCGTGCACGTCGAGCAGCTCGCCCTGTTTCTCGGTGCGACCCTCCCGCTCGACGATCTCCTCGATCACCACGGCCAGCGAATGCGGCAGTTCGTCGCCGAGACCCTCGAGCGCTGCTTCACGGATCAGCTCGGCCATGAGGGTTTCTTCGGGCTCATCGGTGAGTTCGCCGTCCGGGTAGAACGCCGGGCCGGGTTCCATGTGCGAGGCGAGCACGTCGACGAGCACCTCGATCTGCTCACCGGAGGTCGCGGAGACGGGTACCACGTCGGTGTCCGCGCCGAGCAGTTTCGAGACGGCGAGGAGCTGCGCGGCGACCTGCTCCTTGCCGACCTTGTCGATCTTCGTGACGATGCCGACCAGTGGGGTCTTCGGAGCGACGGTGCGCACCTGGTCGAGAATCCACCGGTCACCCGGGCCGACCTTCTCGTCCGCCGGGATGCACAGGCAGATCGCGTCGACCTCGGCGTAAGTATCGCGCACCAGGTCGTTGAGCCGCTGCCCGAGCAGCGTGCGGGGCCGGTGCAGTCCTGGGGTGTCGACAAGGATCAACTGGGCGTGGTCGCGGTGCACGATGCCGCGGATGGTGTGCCTGGTGGTCTGCGGCCGCGACGAGGTGATCGCGATTTTGCTGCCGACCAGGGCGTTGGTGAGCGTGGACTTGCCGGTGTTCGGTCGCCCCACGAAACACACGAAGCCGGAACGGAAGTCGGTGCCGGTCATGCCATGCTCCTCGGGGTGGGTCATCGTTCGGGGTCTTCGACGGGTTTCGGATCGGGCCCGTCGCCGGCCTGGGCGCGCTGGACATGCACGGTGTTGATCCGCACTCGGCCACGCACGTTCGCGCCGCCCTCGCCACGCAGGATCAATCCTGCGGTGGTGACCTCCGAACCCGGCAACGGCACACGGCCGAGTTCGAATCCGAGGAGACCACCGACCGTGTCGACCTCGTCGTCGTCGATCTCGACGTGGAACAGTTCACCGAGGTCCTCGACGGGCAGTCGCGCGGAGACACGATAGGCGCCGTCCCCGAGATCCTCGACGTCCGGGATCTCACCGGCGTCGTACTCGTCGGCGATCTCTCCGACGATCTCCTCGATAACGTCTTCGATGGTGACCAGTCCGGCGATACCGCCGTATTCGTCGACCAGCACCGCCATGTGGTTGCGGTCGCGCTGCATCTCCGCGAGCAGATCGTCGAGTCGCTTGGAATCCGGGACGAAGACCGCCGGCCGCATCACATCGGCGACTTTGACGCTGTGGCCTCCGTCGCGCGAGTAGTACGTCTGCTGGACGAGGTCCTTGAGATAGACGACGCCGCGGACATCGTCGACGTTCTCGCCGATGACCGGTATGCGGGAGTGCCCGCTGCGCACCGCGAGAGATGTTGCCTGCCCCGCGGTCTTGTCGATCTCGATCCACACCATCTCCGGGCGCGGAACCATCACGGCACGGGCGGTGGTTTCGCCGAGATCGAACACCGACTGGATCATGCGGCGTTCGTCGTCTGCGACGACGCCACGCTCCTGCGCGAGGTCGACAAGTTCACGCAGTTCGATTTCGTTGGCGAACGGTCCGTTGCGGAAACCACGACCGGGTGTGAGCGCATTGCCGATGAGGATGAGCACTCTGCTGAGCGGGCCGAGCACGACGCCGAGGAAGCGCAACGGGATCGTCGCGGACAACGCGATCGAGTAGGCGTGCTGGCGGCCCAGGGTGCGTGGCCCGACGCCGATGACGACATAGTCGACCAACACCATCACGGTGGCGCTGACGACCAGCGCCCACGTCCGGTCCAGGACCTCGAGCAGTGCCCCGGCGAGCACCACCGTCGCGGTGATCTCGCACAGGATCCGCAGCAGGACCATGAGATTGACGTATCTGGGTCGGTCTTCGAGGATCAACCGCAGCCGCTGCGCGCCGGTCCGCTCGTCCTTGGCCAGGTCGTCGACGCGAGCGGCGGAGACGGTGTTCAGTGCGGAATCGACGGCCGCGAACAACCCGCCGAGCGGCACCAGGACAATCGCGATCACCACGAGTGCGACGGCGCTCATGCGCGTACTCCCACGACTGCCCCGCTACTGATCGGGATCGTCGGAGAGACCGACCTTGCCGAGAAGTCGTTGGTCGCGGGCGGCGAGCTGGGCGTGATGCTCGGCACGGCGCAGTTCCTCGTACCACTCCTCGAGGAGCTGATTCTGCAGACCGAACATCTCCTTCTCTTCCTCGGGCTCGGCATGGTCGTATCCGAGGAGATGCAGCATCCCGTGCACCGTGAGCAGGGCCAGTTCGTGATCGAGTGGGTGCCCGGCCTTGGTCGCCTGGTCCGCGGCGAACGACGGACACAGCACGATATCGCCGAGCATCGACGGACCCGGATCGGGCGCGTCCGGGCGACCTCCCGGTTCGAGTTCGTCCATCGGGAACGACATCACGTCGGTGGGGCCCGGCAAGTCCATCCACCGCATGTGCAGATCGGCCATCGCGTCGGAGTCGACGAGCACCATCGACAGTTCGGCTGCCGGGTGCACGTCCATCCGCGCGATCACGAAGCGGGCGACGTCGAGCAGATTCTCCTCGACCACGTCCATCCCGGATTCGTTCGAGATCTCGATGCTCATCGGTGTCGTTCCTTCTGCGCTGCGGACTGGGTTCGAATGCACGGACGGCTCACCGGCGCTGCACCCGATGCCCGGTGCCGCGCCGCTGCGCCCGGTTGCCGATGCCGACATCGGACGAACGTTCGGCCTCGTAGCGGCCGTAGGCGTCGACGATGTCGGATACGAGTTTGTGCCGCACCACGTCGCTGCTGTCGAGCAGCGCGAAGTGGATTCCGTCGATGTCGTCGAGGATCTCGGTGGCGGCGCGCAGGCCCGAGCGGGCGTCGCCGGGCAGGTCGACCTGGGTGACGTCGCCGGTGACGACGATCTTCGAGCCGAAACCGAGACGCGTGAGAAACATCTTCATCTGCTCGGCGGTGGTGTTCTGCGCCTCGTCGAGGATGATGAACGCGTCGTTGAGCGTCCGGCCGCGCATGTATGCGAGTGGCGCGACCTCGATGACCCCGGCCTGCATGAGTTTCGGGATCGACTCCGGATCCATCATGTCGTGCAGCGCATCGTGCAGCGGGCGCAGGTAGGGGTCGATCTTTTCGTGCAGCGTTCCCGGTAGAAACCCGAGCCGTTCGCCTGCCTCGACGGCCGGCCGGGTCAGAATGATGCGGGTGACCTGTTTGGTTTGCAGGGCCTGCACGGCTTTTGCCATCGCGAGGTAGGTCTTGCCGGTGCCGGCGGGGCCGATGCCGAAGACGATGGTGTTGGCGTCGATCGCATCGACGTATCGCTTCTGGTTGAGCGTCTTCGGACGGATCGTCTTGCCCCGTCGTGACAAAATGTCCAGGCTCAGCACGTCCGCCGGGGAATCGGACAGGCCCTGGGTGAGCATGCCCGAGGTGCGGCGCACCGTGTCGGGTGTCACACGCTGGCCTCGTCCGACGAGGGTGACGAGTTCACCGATGACCCGTTCGGCGAGTGCGACGTCCGCGGAGGTTCCGGTCAGGGTGACGGAATTGCCGCGCACATGAATGTCCGCGTCGAGCACGCGTTCGAGGGCGACAAGGTTCTCGTCGGCCGCCCCGAGCAGCGGGGCTGCCGCATCCGGCGGCAGGTCCAGGTTGGATCGGACGGTGGTCCGTTCGGCATTTCCGGGGTCGCGGGTGTCGTCTGATTCACTCACGTGGACGGTACTGCCTGCTTTCGGTTCGGCTCGCACACGACGGGCGTCGCGTGGATGTCAGTCTAGCGCCGGACGCGACGGACATTCACCGCATTACTCTCTCGCTCGACCCCTCGACGTGCTCACACAGCCAGCGACGGGCGTGTTCGACGACGTCCGTGGCACGTGCGGGGGTGACCCCGGCGAGCACCAACGCGCCGAGGGCGATGCTCTCGCCGGAATCGCGGACGAGTCCGAGGTTGGCCTGTTCGAGCGTCGCCATCGTCAGGCCCTCCATCATTCCGACGAGGACCGGCGACGGCAGGTAGTCGGCGAAGACGCCCTGCGCGCGGCCGCGTTCGACCACATCGAGGACGCGGGTACGTGCGGGTGCGATGAGTCCGGCGATGTAGTGCTCGCCCAGTTCGTTGCGCGCGAAGGACAGCAGGATCCGGTACCGGTCGCCGACCGGCCAGGTACGCAGCGCACCGACCGCAAGTGCGAGATCCGGACTGTCGGGTTCGACAAGGTCGATGGCGGCGGCCAGGTCCGCGGCGGCGTCCGCGGCGATGCCGTCCACCAGGGCGTCCCGATTCGGGAAGTGCGCGTAGACGGTGCGCCGGACGACGCCGGCGGCGCGCGCGACATCGTCCATGCTCGCGTCGGGGTCCGCCGCGAAGCACCCCATCGCCGCGTCGAGGATGCGTCGCCGGTTGGTATTCGTCCGGGTTCGTGCCGCCGGAACGCGAGGACCTGCAACTGGTCCCATAGCCGGTTCGTGCACGTTGCACACACCTTTCTCACCGAGAACTGCAACCACCCTCAAGTCTAGTTGCACATCAATGTGCAAAAGTTTAAGTTGCACACCAGTGTGCAAACAGTGCCCGGCCCACCCGGCACCGAACAGCCCAGGAGTAGCGCTATGACGACCGTCACCGGCCACGCGGAGCCTGCACCCGCACTGCCCTATCCGCGCCGCTGGGCCGGACTGGCGGTCCTGTGCCTGAGCTTGCTGATCGTCGTGATGGCAAACACCGCGCTGATCGTCGCGGCGCCGAGCATGCTCCGCGAACTCGCACTCACCAGCGCCGACCTGCAATGGATCATCGACGGCTACACCGTCCCCTACGCGGCGCTGATGCTGCTGTGCGGTGCACTCGGCGACCGCTACGGTCGCCGAGCCGCACTCCTGACCGGCCTGGTCGTCTTCGCGGCCGGCGCGATCGTGGGCAGCCTCGCCGACACCGCAACAGAGGTCATCGTCGCCCGGATCGTCATGGGCATCGGCGCCGCCGTGATCATGCCCGCGACCCTGTCCCTGCTGGTGGCGATGTTCCCGGCCGCCGAACGAGCACGCGCGATCGCCGCGTGGGCCGCGACCTCCGGTCTCGCCATCGCCCTCGGTCCGCTGCTGGCGGGGTGGCTTCTCGAAGGCCACTCGTGGGGCTCGACCTTCCTGATCAACGTGCCCATCGCCGCAGTCGCCGCGGTCGCGTCGCTCGCCCTGGTTCCGGCGTCGAAAGCCGACGGGCGCACGCGCGTCGACTGGATCGGTGGCGCCCTGTCCGTGGTCACCGTCGGCGGCATCGTCTACGCGATCATCAACGGATTCCATTTCGGCTGGGGCTCAGCACCTCTCGGTGCTCTCTGCGCCTCGATCGTCGGCGCGGTCGCGTTCGCCGGGTGGGAACTACGGCACCCACAACCACTGCTGAACCTGCGGCGAGTCGCCGACCGCGCGATCGGCGGGGCATGCGTCGCGGTGCTGCTGCTGTTCTTCGCGGCCTTCGGGCTCATCTACTTCGTCGCCCAGCAATTCCAGTTCGTTCTCGGGTACGGACCACTCGAGACGGGCCTGCGACTACTCCCGCTCGCAGCCTCGGTCACCGTCGGCGCCGCCGTCAGTGGTCGCTGCGGACCCCGGTTCGGTGCGCGAATCCTGGTGTCGACCGGCATGGCCGTGGCGGCTGCCGGAGTCCTGCTGCTCGTCCTGCTCGAACCGGGCACCGGGTACACGATCTTCCTCGCGTCGTTGCTGCTCGTCGGCCTCGGCATCGGCCTCGCGACCCCGCCCGCGACGGACCTGATCATGGGCGGATTCCCCGACACCGAGCTGGGAGCGGCAGGCGGACTGAACGACACCGCCGTCGAATTCGGCGGGTCCCTCGGTATCGCGCTGCTCGGCTCGGTGCTCGCCACGTCGTACCGCGACGAGATCACCGGCTTCCTGTCCGGCCTGCCGCTGAACAATCTCACCGGCGACCTCGCCGACCAGGCCGCGCTCGCGCTCGCGGCCGCGGGCGACTCGGTCGGCGGCGCAACGATCGTCGCGGAGGAACTCGCCGCGAATCCGTTCGCGAAGTCCTACGCCCAACCGCTACTGGATTCGTCGGGTGCTGCGTTCGCCCACGCCGTCGTCGACGCCGCACTGGTCGGCGGTGTCGCACTGGCGGTCGGCACCGTCGCGGTCGCGCTGATCCTGCCCGCACGGACCGGCTGATCGCACCGGAAGCCGCGATCAACCGTGCCGAACTGCGGTCACGGCAGCGGCGTTCCGACCGCCGGATCCGGGACCAGCAGATCCAGCGACAGCTTCCAGCACGCCGTGTTCTTGTTCAGGAACGCGAAGTGATCCTCGCCGTCGACAATATGAAGGGCCACGTCGTCCCCGGTTTCCCGAGCGATCTCCGCGTACCGCGCGGCAACCTTCGCGGGCACCTGCTTGTCGTCCGACCCGTGGATCAGGACGATCGGTCGGCCGATGGGCAGCCGATGACGCGGCGACGCCGACCGGTACACCTGCGGATCCTGCTCGTACGACGCCCCGAACAGTGCTTCGAGATAGTCCACCCGCCTGCCGCGTTCCCCCGCCGACGCCAGGTCCAGCGCGGCGGCCTGACCGATCACGAGCGAGGGCCGCACCACGGTGTCCTCACCGGCCAGCCAGACCGCGAGTTGCCCGCCCGCCGAATGCCCGACGACCCGCACCTGCGCCGGATCCAGCTCGACACCGGCGGAGCGGGCGTGAGCGGCGACGAGTGTCCCGATCGCATCCAGCGCGGACGTGACATCGGCGGATATTTCCGGCCAACACCCCCCTGCACCGAGACGGCGGTATTCGATGTTCCATGCGGCGACGCCGCGACGGGCCAGTTCCGTGGCGAGCGGGGTACCGAGATTGAGGTGATGGTCGCCGTTCCAATACCCACCATGAATGACCATCACCACCGGAACACGGCGTTCGCCCACGCCATCCGGAAGGTAGAGATGACCGAACTGTTCGGGCTCCGGTCCGTAGGAGATGCGAGTGCGGGACATGCCCGAGACGCTAGTCGAGCGGACGTGCCCCCCAGCGACTGGACAGCACCCCGACCGCGCCGAGTGCCACCGCGGCAGCGGTCGATGTGCGTAGCACCGTCGGCCCGAGCAGCACCGGTGTGGCCCCGGCCTCGGTCAATGCCGCGACCTCACCGTCGTCCAGACCGCCTTCGGGACCGACGACCAGCACGACCTCGGGGGCATCGGCGAACGGCAGCGACCCGAACGGTACGGTCGCCGACTCGTGCAGCACGGCAACGATCCCGCCACGCGCGACCGTCTCACGCACCAGCGCGACGACCCCCGCCATGCGGGACACCGACGCGACGGCGGGAATACGCGAGCGGCGCGACTGCTTCGCGGCCGCGACCGCGACGGCCTGCCAGCGCGCCACGCCCTTGTCTGCCTTCGCGTCGTCCCAGCGTGCGACGCATCGCGCGGCCTGCCACGGCACGAACGCGTCCGCACCGGCCTCGGTGGCCAGTTCGATCGCCAGTTCCGACCGCTCCGACTTCGGCAACGCCTGCACGACGGTCACCTGCGGCGACACCGCCGCCGACTCGCGCCGATCCAGCACGGTCGCTTCGAGCCGATCCTTCGCGACCGCACTCACCTCGACGTCCGCGACACCACCGCGACCATCGGACAACACGAGGCGTTCCCCGACGGTGATGCGCCGAACGGTCGCGGCGTGCCTGCCCTCCTTGCCGTCGAGCACCGCGACCTCACCGATGCCGGGCAACGGATCCAGGTAGAACAGTGTCGCGGCCATCGACGCTGCCTAGCGGGTGCTGAACGCGTCGCGCAGGCGGGAGAACAGGCCCCCGGAATGCTGCGAACTGTTGGACACGACCTCGGCCCGGTCGCGCTCGTTGTGGCGGCGCAATTCCTCGAGCAACTTGACCTGCTTGTTGTCGAGTTTCGACGGCACGACCACCTCGAGATGGGCATGCAGGTCGCCTCGGATACCCGAGCGCAATTTCGGCATTCCGTGTCCGCGCAGCATCGCCACCGAGCCGGGCTGGGTGCCGGCGTCGACGGTGATCTCGGTGGGTCCGTCGAGGATCGTGTCGAGGACGACGGTGGTGCCGAGCGCAGCGTCGATCATCGGTACCCGGATCGTGCAGTGCAGGTCGTCGCCGTCGCGGACGAACACGTCGTGCTGCTGCTCGACGACCTCGACGTACAGGTCGCCGGCCGGGCCCCCGCCCGGCCCGACCTCGCCCTGCGCGGCCAACCGGATGCGCATCCCGTTGCCGACACCGGCGGGCACCTTGACGGTGATCTCGCGGCGCGACCGCACCCGGCCGTCGCCCCCGCACTTGCGGCACGGGTCGGGGATGGTCTCGCCGGCGCCACGGCAGGTCGGGCACGGACGTGACGTCATCACCTGACCGAGGAACGATCGCTGCACGGACTGGACCTCACCGGCACCACCACAGGTCTCGCACCGGATCGGCTTCGAATCGCCGTTGGTGCCCGAGCCCGCGCAGCCGTCGCACAGGATCGCGGTGTCGACGGTGATGGTCTTGGTGACGCCTGTCGCACATTCGTCGAGCGTCAACCGTGTCCGCAGCAGCGAATCGGCACCGGGCTGCACACGACCGCGGGGGCCGCGCCCGCCCCCGCCTCCCGCGCCGCCGAAGAACGCTTCGAAGACGTCGCCGAGGCCCCCGAAACCGGCACCGCCGAAGCCAGCCGCACCGGCACCGGACTCGAGCGGGTCGCCGCCCAGATCGACGATGCGACGCTTCTCCGGGTCCGACAGCACCTCGTAGGCGGCGGAAATTTCCTGGAAACGCTTCTGCGCCGACTCATCCGGGTTCACATCCGGGTGATGCTCACGCGCCAGCTTGCGGTACGCACGCTTGATGTCCTGGTCGGTCGCGTTCTTGGACACGCCGAGCGTCCCGTAATAGTCCCGTGCCACGTTAGGTTCTCGTCCTTTACTTCTCTACACAGATATGGACGGTGCTCAGCGTTCGCCGAGCACCTCGCCGATGTATCTCGCAACGGCTGCAACCGACGCGATGGTTCCCGGATAGTCCATCCGAGTGGGGCCGAGCACCCCGAGCCCGCCGAATACGGTACCGGCGGTGCCGTAGCCGGTGGACACCACCGACGTCCCGCGCATCTCCGCGGCCTGCGTTTCCTCACCGATCCGGACGGTGACACGACCCGCGTCCTGGCTGGACGTGAGCAACTTGAGCACCACGACCTGCTCCTCGAGCGCCTCCAAGACGGTACGCAACGAACCCGGCACACCGGCGTGCCCGTCGAAATCCGCGGCATTGCGAGTCAGGTTCGCAGTGCCGCCGAGGACCAGTCGTTCCTCTGGATGCTCGACCAGCGTCTCCACCAGCACCGTCGCGCAGCGGATCACTGCGTCGCGCAGGTCATCGGGGGCTTCCTCGGCAAGTTCGGACACAGCGATCGACGCCGCGGCCAGCCGCTTTCCTGCCAGCGCCGTCCCGAACAGGTCGCGCAGGCGAGCGAGATCGTCGTCGTCGACGATGTCGCCGAGTTCGACGATGCGCTGGTCGACGCGGCCCGAGTCGGTAATCAGCACCAGCAGCAGGCGGGCCGGGGTGAGCGCGACCACCTCGAGGTGGCGCACGGACGACGCCGACAGCGTCGGGTACTGCACGATCGCGACCTGCCGGGTGAGCTGGGCGAGCAAACGCACCCCGCGGCGCAGCACGTCGTCGAGGTCGACGCCGGATTCGAGGAACTGCAGGATCGCGCGGCGCTCGGCCCCGGAGAGCGGTTTGACGTCGGCGATCCGGTCGACGAACTGCCGGTAGCCCTTGTCGGTGGGCACCCGCCCGGAACTGGTGTGCGGCTGCGTGATGTAGCCCTCGGCCTCGAGTACGGCCATGTCGTTGCGGACGGTTGCGCTGGACACACCCAGGTTGTGGCGATCGACGAGGGTTTTCGATCCGATCGGTTCCTTGGTGGACACGTAGTCCGCGACGATCGCGCGCAACACCTGGAATCGCCGTTCGTCAGTGCTCGACATCCACGCCCACCTCCGCTTCTACCTCCGCGCTGCGCAGTTCCACTGCCCACACTCGACCCGCACGCGGCGCCGCGCGCTGTGTGCCTCGCCGATCCAGTCTAGTCGTCGCCGCACCGCGGCCCGAGGTCGCGGCGGGACCGTGTGCCCCACGTACTGTGAGTTCATGATTTTCAAGGGTGTCCGGGATGGCAAACCGTATCCCGATCACGGCCTGTCTTTGCGGGACTGGTCTCGGATCCCGCCGAGGCAGGTTCGGCTCGACGACATCGTCACCACCACGAAGGTTCTCGAACTCGACCGGTTGCTGTCGGAGGATTCGACGTTCTACGGCGATCTGTTCCCCCATGCCGTGCAGTGGCACGGGGTCCTGTACCTCGAGGACGGGTTGCATCGCGCGGTGCGTTCGGCGCTGCGCAACCGTGTCGTCCTGCACGCACGGGTGTTCGACTACGACGCGCTGACACCCGACTGACCGTGTTCCCGAGCGAGAGGTACATTCGGTCGATCTATTGAAGCGAGCGATACATTCGCTCGATCCGGGGCGGAGCCCCGCAGTCGGACACTCCCGGTCGGAGCCCCGATGTCAGACGAGAATCGAACGCACCACGGCGTCGGCGAGGAGCCTGCCGCGCTGGGTGAGGACGAGCCGATCACCGGTCAGGTCGGCGAGACCGTCCGCGACGACCGTCCGCGCGGCGTCCCGCTCCGACGGCCCGAGTGCCGCCCACGGCAGACCGGTGCGCAGCCGCGCGGTGAGCATCACCTGCTCGGTGTGGGTGTCCTCGGCGGTGAGGTGCTCACTGCCGCCGACGGGCAGTCTGCCCTCGCCGAGGGTGTCGGCGTATCGCGCGGGGTGCTTGACGTTCCACCAGCGGACGCCGCCGACGTGACTGTGCGCGCCGGGGCCGGCACCCCACCAGTCGCCACCGTCCCAGTATCCGAGGTTGTGCGCGCACCGTGCGGACGGGTCGTCGGCACGCGCCCAGTTGGACACCTCGTACCAGGTCAGTCCGGCCGCTTCGAGGCGCGAGTCGATCTGTTCGTAGCGGGCGGCGAGCACGTCGTCGTCGGGTGCGGGTAGCTCGCCGCGCCGCACCCGCCGTGCAAGGGCCGTGCCGTCCTCGACGATCAGCGCGTACGCGGAGACATGGTCGACGCCTGCGTCGAGTACGGCGTCGAGGGACCGGGCGAGGTCCTCGTCGCGTTCGCCGGGGGTTCCGTAGATGAGGTCGAGGTTGACGTGGCCGAATCCGGCGGCGCGGGCCTCGCGGGCCGCGGCGACCGGCCGTCCGGGGGTGTGTGTGCGGTCGAGCACGGCGAGCACGTGCGATGCCGCGGACTGCATGCCCAGCGACAGTCGGGTGTAGCCGGCGTCGCGGATCCGGGCGAAGAATTCTGGTCCGGTCGATTCTGGGTTGGATTCGGTGGTCACCTCCGCACCTGTGGCGAGCCCGAAACTCGACCGGACCGCGTCGAGCACATCGGCGAGGCCGTCGGCGCCGAGCAGCGACGGGGTGCCGCCGCCCACGAACACGGTGGTCGCAGCGGGTGCGCCGAGCATGCCGGCGGCGATGTCGAGTTCCCGGCGGAGCCCCTCGAGCCAGGACTGCGGTGAGGCCGACGATCCCAACTCCCCAGCGGTGTAGGTGTTGAAGTCGCAGTAGCCGCAGCGGGTCGCGCAGAACGGCACGTGCACGTACACACCGAACGGCCGGCTGCCGACGCCGGCACGCGCAGCGGCCGACAGTTCGAATCCGGCTCCGGTGCCCGTTCTCGTCTCACTCACACCATCCAGTGTTCCAGAGCCGGGTCGGGACTCGACCGGCCGTGGTGCGATGACCTCGGCATTTCCCGCGATTTTGGTGGAAATACCGTCCAGGATTCGGCTTCGCCCCCGTGACGTGGCACAATGGTCGACATGACCGGACCCGGAGTGCGACTCGTGGCTCGCCGCCACGTCGACTTCAAGCGCGTCTGCGCGTCCTGCTGTCAGCCTTGCGCCGGCTGTTCCTGCGCCGACTGTCGCTAGTCGGCAGCACCCCCGGCAATCCCAGTAGAGCCAGCCCAGTAGATCCAGCCGGGTCGAGGCGTATCTGCGCGAGGTACAGCCCATCTCGACGTTCCCGATCCGGTCCGTAGCAATCTCCAGGAGTCCTGAATGTCGTCGACCACCGACGTCTCTCCCCCCGCCGACGCGGCTGCGCCTGCCAAGCCGGTACGACGCAAGCCCACGAATCGCCGTTCCGAAGGCCAGTGGGCACTCGGGTACCGGGAGCCGCTCAACGCCAACGAGCAGGTGAAGAAGGACGACAACCCGCTCAACGTCCGCCGCCGGATCATCGACTCCTATCAGCATGTCGGCTTCGACGGCATCGACAAGGCCGATCTGCGCGGCCGGTTCCGCTGGATGGGTCTGTACACGCAGCGCGCCGAAGGCTACGACGGCACGTGGACCGGCGACGACAACGCCGACATCCTCGAAGCTCCGTACTTCATGATGCGTGTCCGCACCGACGGTGGCGCTCTGAACACCGCGCAGGTGCGCGCGATCGCGAGCATCTCGACGGACTTCGCGCGCGACACCGCCGACATCACCGACCGGCAGAACATCCAGTTCCACTGGATCGAGATCGAGAACGTGCCCGAGATCTGGCGCCGGCTCGAGGAAGTCGGCCTCGAGACCACCGAAGCTTGCGGCGACTGCCCGCGCGGCATGCTCGGTTCCCCACTGGCAGGCCTGTCCCCGAACGAGGTGATCGACGCGAGCCCCGCTCTCGCCGAGATCAAGCGCCGCTACATCGGCAACCCGGAGTACTCGAATCTGCCGCGCAAGTTCAAGACGGCTATTTCCGGTCAGCCGGACGTGGTGCACGAGATCAACGATGTGTCGTTCGTCGGCGTGAACCACCCCGAGCACGGCCCGGGCTTCGACCTGTGGGTCGGCGGTGGCCTGTCGACCAACCCGATGCTCGCGCAGCGGACCGGAGCGTGGATTCCGCTCGAGGACGTCCCCGACGTGTGGGAGGGCGTCGTCGCGATTTTCCGTGACTACGGCTACCGTCGACTACGGTCGAAGGCGCGTCTGAAGTTCCTCATCAAGGACTGGGGCATCGAGAAGTTCCGGGAAGTTCTCGAGACCGAGTACCTGAAGCGGCCGCTGATCGACGGACCGGCGCCCGAGCAGCCGCTCCACCCGATCGACCATGTCGGACTCACCAAGCAGACCAACGGGCTCAACGCGCTCGGATTCTCCGCGGTGTCCGGTCGTGTGTCGGGCACGATCCTCTACGCGATCGCCGACGCGATGGACGAAGCGGGCACCGACGCACTGCGGCTGACTCCGTACCAGAAGCTCATCGTCGTCGACGTCCCCGACGACAAGGTCGCGGGCGTGGACAGCGCTCTCGAGGCCGTCGGCCTGAGTTCGCGCCCGTCGCGGTGGCGTCGGAACCTCATCGCGTGCACCGGTCTCGAATACTGCAAGCTGTCGTTCACCGAGACCCGCAGTCGCTCGCAGAATCTGGTGCCCGAACTCGAGGCCCGGCTCGCGGAACTGAACTCCGAACTCGATGTGCCGATCACCATCAACTTCAACGGCTGCCCGAACTCGTGCGCCCGGATCCAGGTCGCGGACATCGGCTTCAAGGGCATGCTCGTCGACGACGGCGACGGCAAGCAGATCGAGGGCTTCCAGGTGCATCTGGGGGGCAGCCTCGGCTTCGATATCGGATTCGGCCGGAAGCTGCGCCAGCACCGCATCCTCGCGCACGAGGCGACCGACTACATCGAACGAATTGTGCGGAACTTCATCAAGAACCGGAACAGCGGCGAGCGCTTCGCCGAATGGACGGTTCGCGCAGACGAGGCGGACCTGCGATGACCATCACTCAGACCCCCGAAACCGCCGAGGACCTTCGTGCGCTCGCCGCGCAGGGGGCGGCAAGCCTCGAGGGCGCCTCGGCACTGGAATTGTTGCAATGGACCGAGGACACCTTCGGGTCCGCGGTGAGCGGCGACCGCAGCGGCTACATCGTCGCATCGAACATGCAGGACGGGGCGCTCGTGCATCTCGCCACGCAGGTTCGTCCGGGTGTGGATGTGTTGTTCCTCGACACCGGCTACCACTTCGCCGAGACCCTCGGCACCCGGGATGCGGTCACGCAGGTGTACGGCGGCACTCTCGTCGAGGCGAAGGCCGCCGATTCCGTGGCCGAGCAGGACGCACTGCTCGGCAAGGACCTGTTCTCGCGTGATCCCAACGAGTGCTGCCGGTTACGGAAAGTTGTGCCGCTGACCGAGTCGCTGAAGGGGTACCGCGCGTGGGTCACCGGCATCCGCCGCGTCGAGTCGCCGACTCGGGCCAACGCGCCGCTCGTCTCGTTCGACGAGGCGTTCGGATTGGTGAAGATCAACCCGATCGCCGCGTGGTCCGACGAGGAGATGCAGGACTACATCGACGAACACGGGATTCTCGTCAATCCCCTCGTCGACGAGGGTTATCCGTCCATCGGGTGCGCTCCGTGCACCGTCAAACCACTTCCCGGAGCCGATCCGCGCAGCGGACGGTGGGCCGGCCGAGCCAAGACCGAATGCGGGTTGCACTCCTCATGACACTCACCGAAACAAGCCCGACAGGCTCTCGAAACAAGTTGGACGGCAACACGTTCGACACTCTCGACGCCCTCGAATCGGAAGCCATCCACGTCTTCCGCGAGGTCGCCGGCGAGTTCGAACGTCCGGTCATCCTGTTCTCCGGCGGCAAGGACTCCACGGTTCTGCTCCACCTGGCACTCAAGGCCTTCTGGCCCGCGCCGTTGCCGTTCGCGCTCCTGCACGTCGATACCGGACACAATCTGCCCGAGGTGCTGGCGTTCCGCGACCATGTCGTCGAGAAGTACGGGCTGCGCCTGCATGTCGCGAAGGTCGAGGACTACCTCGCCGACGGTCGCCTCACCGAACGGCCGGACGGCATCCGCAACCCGTTGCAGACCGTTCCACTGCTCGACGCCATCACCGAGAACCGTTTCGACGCAGTGTTCGGCGGCGGCCGCCGCGACGAGGAACGCGCCCGGGCGAAGGAGCGGATCTTCTCGCTGCGCAACGCATTCGGCCAGTGGGATCCCAAGCGTCAGCGTCCCGAACTGTGGAACCTGTACAACGGCAAGCACGCCCCCGGCGAGCATGTCCGGGTGTTCCCGCTCAGCAACTTCACCGAACTCGACATCTGGCGGTACATCGCCCGCGACGACATCGAACTCGCGAGCATCTACTACGCGCATCAGCGTCCGGTGTATCAGCGCGACGGCATGTGGATGACCCCGGGTGTGTGGGGCGGCCCCGCCGACGGCGAGGAACTCACGACCCGTTCGGTGCGGTACCGCACCGTCGGCGACGGTTCCACGACCGGCGCGATCCTGTCCGAAGCATCCACCAACGAGGACATCCTCGACGAGGTCGCCGCGTCGCGGCTGACCGAACGCGGCGCCACCCGCGGCGACGACCGAGTTTCCGAAGCGGCCATGGAAGACCGCAAGCGAGAGGGCTACTTCTGATCATGAGTGACCTGCTGCGCCTCGCAACTGCGGGCAGCGTCGACGACGGCAAGTCCACCCTGGTGGGTCGCCTGCTGTACGACACCAAATCCGTTCTGGTCGACCAGATCGACGCCGTGACCCGCGCATCGGTCGACAAGGGTCTCGATGCTCCCGACCTGTCCCTGCTCGTCGACGGCCTGCGGGCCGAACGCGAACAGGGCATCACCATCGACGTCGCCTACCGGTACTTCGCGACCCCGAAGCGCAGCTTCGTGCTCGCCGATACCCCCGGCCACGTCCAATACACCCGCAACACCGTCTCCGGTGCATCCACCGCGCAACTCGTGGTGCTGCTCGTCGATGCCCGCAAGGGTGTCATCTCGCAGACCCGCAAGCACGCCGCGGTGCTCGCGCTGCTCGGCGTGCCGAAGCTGGTGCTCGCCGTCAACAAGATCGACCTTGTCGAGGACCCGGCCGCGGTGTTCGCGCGGATCTCCGCCGAGTTCGGCGAGTTGACGTCGTCGCTGGGCTGGGCCGCCGAGGATGTGCAGGAAATTCCGGTTTCCGCGCTGAACGGCGACAACGTCGCGACCCGCTCGGAGAACACCCCGTACTACGACGGCCCGACCCTCATCGAGCATCTCGAGTCCGTCCCGGTCGATGCCGATGTGCACGGTCGCCACGAGTCCGGTCTGCGTCTCGCGGTGCAGTACGTGATCCGCCCCCGCACGGCGGAGTTCCCGGACTACCGCGGCTATGCGGGCCAGATCGCGTCCGGTTCGGTGCGACCCGGCGACGAGGTCGTGGTCCTGCCCTCCGGTATCCGCACCACGGTCGAGCGCATCGACACCGCGGACGGCGAACTCGACGTCGCACATGCCGGTCGGTCGGTCACGCTGATCCTCGCCGACGACGTCGACGTCTCCCGCGGTGACATCATCGCCGCACCCGACGGTGCACCCGAGCCGATCGGCGAGTTCGAAGCGACCGTGTGCTGGCTCGCCGAGAAGCCGCTGCGCCCCGGTGCGCGACTGCTGCTCAAGCACGGCACCCGCACGACGCAGGCTATCGTCGGCACTCTGGAGGAGCGCTTCGACGAGCAGAACCTGACGTCGGTACCCACCCCGGAATCGGTGGAACTCAACGAGATCGCCCGGATCTCGGTCCGGGTCGCCGAGCCGATCGCCGCCGACGACTACACCGTGAACCGTCGCACCGGCAGCTTCCTGCTCATCGATCCGGCGGGCGGAAACACGCTCGCTGCCGGTCTGGTCGGCAACGGCCTGGCGCAGATCGAACTCGGTGAGCACGTCCCGGCATGATCCCGGTGATCGCCGTCGCGCACGGCAGTCGTGATCCGCGCTCCGCGCGGGCCATGTCTGCCGCGCTCGCGGCGCTGCGGGCGCGGCGCCCCGAATGGGACGTGCGTCTGGCGTTCCTCGACCTCAACGCGCCCTCGGTGGGGCAGACGCTCGACGCGGTGGCAGCCGACGGGCACCGGTCCGTGATCGTGGTTCCACTGTTGCTGGGCAGCGCATTCCATGCTCGGGTGGATCTTCCCGCGCTTCTCGCCGATGCCAGGAACAGGCATCCGCACCTGGAACCGATCTGTGCCGACGTTCTCGGTGCCGACCGGGCACTGGTCGCGGCAGCACGCGATGCCGTGACCGGAACCGGGGTCGCCCGCATCGACCCGTCCGTCGGAATCGCATTGTGCGCGGTGGGTTCCCGGCGGCCCGGTGCCGATGCGGCGACCGCCGCCGTGGCACCACTACTGCTCGACGGCACGTCGTGGACGCACGCGCGAGCGTGTTTCGCGACGTCCGCCCCGGACGTGGTCGGTGCGCTCACCGAACTTCGCGAGGCCGGTGCCCGCCGCCTCGTCGTTGCGCCGTGGCTGCTCGCCCCCGGACTGCTGTGGGACCGTGTCGTCGCAGCCGCACGATCCGCATTCCCCGACGTCCGGTTCGGTGCGCCCCTCGCCGAGAGCGACGCGGTCGGCCGCGTCGTCGAACAGCGCTGTCTCGACGCGCTCACGGCCGCCCCCTCCCGGATACTCCTCAGCGCCTGACACACGGCAGCGCCTGACCCACCGGGTGGGAGCTTCCGTTCTATTCTGGTTCACCTGCAACCGCTACAACGGATGCCGACATACTCGTTGCGCCGGACGACCAGGAGAACAATTTCGTGCAGAGCGAACTACGCCACTACATCGACCGGCTCCGCACCGAGGGGTACTCCGTGCGTGACGATCACGGCGAAGATCCCGATCTCATCGACATCGACGGGCGTGCCGTCGACACGTGGCGGGAAAACTACCCCTACGACCATCGGATGGACCGGGCGACCTACGAGGTCGAGAAGTACCTCCTACAGATCGAACTGCTGAAATTCCAGGCATGGTCCCTCGAGAACGGCACCAAGCACATCATCGTGTTCGAAGGCCGCGACGCCGCGGGCAAGGGCGGCACCATCAAACGGTTCCAGGAGTACATCAACGTCCGGCACGCCCGGGTGGTCGCATTGAGCAAGCCATCCGATCGCGAGAGCGGCCAGTGGTATGTGCAGCGGTACATCGAGCATTTCCCCACCGCCGGGGAACTCGTCATGTTCGACCGGTCCTGGTACAACCGCGCCGGCGTCGAACGGGTGATGGGCTTCTGCACCGACGCCGAGCACGAACGATTCATGACGCACGTGCCGCTGTTCGAGCAGCTCGTCGTCGATGCCGGGATCTCCCTGACCAAGTTCTGGTTCTCGGTGACGCAGAACGAGCAGCGCACCCGGTTCGCGATCCGCCAGCTCGATCCGGTGCGTCGCTGGAAGCTGTCGGACATGGACCTCGAGTCGTTGGACAAGTGGGACAGGTACACCGAGGCGAAGGAAGAGATGTTCCGCCGCACGGACACCGATCACGCGCCGTGGACGACGATCAAGTCCAACGACAAGAAGCGTGCGCGGATCAACGCGATGCGGCACTTCCTGAACCGGTTCGAGTACGACGGCAAGGACCGGCAGGTGGTCTTCGATCCCGATCCGAAGATCGTGCAGCGCGGCAGGGACGCCGTCGGCGACTGACACACACATCCGCGAGGCCCGCCCGGCACGAGTGTCCGCCTGACACGAATGCTGACAAGATCGTGCGATCTGGCTCACACTGGATGGGAGGCCGAGGAGTCACCACCGTGAGCGAGACACCACCATGAGCACAGCATCGATCCGACGCGGAGTCGTGGCGGGCATCGACGGATCGTCCAGCGCGCTCGGGGCCGCGCGCTGGGCGGCGTCCGTTGCGCAGAGATTCGGCGAACCACTCCACCTGCTCCACGTGCAGCCGGACGGACATTCCGGAGACGGCACCGCGACAACACTGCTCGACGCCGCCGAAACAGCGGTACGGGACGGCCCCGGTGGAGCCGATCGCAGCATCGAGATCGAGCGCAGCGTCGACCACGGTTCTGTGCAGAAGGTGCTGGTCGAGACGTCCGGAACGGCCCGGATGATCGTGCTCGGTCACGTGACAACCAGCGAAATGCAGTCGATGTTCCGCGGCTCCGACGTGGTGTACACGTCCAATCACGCGAAGTGCCCGGTCGTGTCGTGGCGTGGCGAACCGGGCCCCGAATCGGTCGACGCCCGGCCGGTCGTCGTCGGCGCCGACGGCAGCGAACTCAGCAGGCAGGCAATCTCGGAGGCCTTCGAATTCGCGTCGTTCGTCGGCGCGCCGCTGATCGCCGTCCACAGTTGGACCGAGCAGTCCACCCTGACCTACGGGGAGGGCTCCCGATTCATCGAGTGGGACGACTACGTGAAACAGCAGACCGCGCTGGTGTCGGAGAGTCTCGCCGGATTCCAGAGCCGCTATCCGGATGTCGCGGTCAGTCACAGTGTCGAACGCGGCAAGCCGGAGGAAGTGTTGCTCGAGCATTCCTCGCGCGCGCAACTGGTCGTCGTCGGCAGCCACGGCCGCAGCCCGATGACTGCCGCGGTGCTCGGCTCCACCAGCCAGTCGTTGCTGCACCACGCGCGGTGCCCGGTCCTGATCGCCCGGGACAGCTGAACGCCCGGAACGCGGGGAACAACCGGCCGGGCACCGCGCGTCAGACTTCGGCCACGACGATCTTCTCCTGCAGCACCGGTGCACGGGTGGCGCGGGCGTAGACGGTGTCGCCGGTGCACAGGCCCAATGCCTGTGCGTCACCTCGGGTGACCTGTGCGGTGAACGCTTCGCCGGTCGCTTCGTTGCGGAGTTCCACGCGTACCTCGAATCCGAGATGCACGACCCGCTCGACGGTGGCGCGGGTGATTCCGAGGGATTCGGCGGTGCCTTCGTTGCGGGCTTCCGCCAGTTCGGGGGTGCGACCGAGCCGAATGTCGTGCGGCCGAACGAGCTGCCCGTTGAGCTTGGACACGGTGCCGAGGAACGACATCACGAAGTCGTTGTCCGGCCGATCGTAGAGATCCTCGGGTGTTCCGATCTGTTCGATCCGGCCGCGGTTGAGCACCGCGATCCGATCCGCGACATCGAGCGCCTCCTCCTGATCGTGAGTGACGAGCACGGTGGTCACGTGCACCTCGTCGTGCAACCGGCGCAGCCAGGTGCGCAGGTCGGCGCGGACCTTCGCGTCGAGCGCACCGAACGGCTCGTCGAGCAGCAGCACCTGGGGGTCGACGGCCAGCGCGCGGGCCAATGCCATGCGTTGCCGTTGGCCGCCGGACAACTGTGCCGGATAGCGTTGCCGGAATCCCTCGAGTCCGACGATCTCGAGCAGTTCCCCGACCTTCTTGTCGATCTCCGCCTTCGGGCGTTTGCGGATCTTCAGGCCGAACGCGACGTTTTCGCGCACCGTCATGTGTTTGAACGCCGCGTAGTGCTGGAACACGAACCCGATGTCGCGCTTCTGCGGTGTCACATCGGTGACATCCTTGCCTGCGATGTGGACGGTACCCGCGTCGAGGGTTTCGAGACCGGCAATCGAGCGCAGCAGCGTCGATTTGCCGGAACCGGACGGGCCGAGGAGCGCGGTCAGCGAACCGGACGGAATGTCGATGTCGACGTTGTCGAGCGCCGCGAAATCGCCGTAGTTCTTGCGGGCTCCGGTGACGGTGATCATGTGTCGGCACTCCTCTTGCGGTCGAGCAGGGTCATCAGCAGCAGCACCAGCACCGCGATGGCCATGAGCAGGGTCGCGGCGCTGTACGCGCCGAAATAGTTGTGGTCGTCGATGTATCGGGCATGCACCAGCAGCGTCAATGTCTGGGACACGCCGGGGAACCCGGACGACACCATGATGACGGCACCGAATTCGCCGAGGGCGCGAGCCACGGTGAGCACGATGCCGTAGGTCAGGCCCCAGCGGATCGCCGGCAGCGTGATCCGCCAGAAGGTCTGCCACGCGTTCGCGCCGAGGGTCGCGGCGGCCTGTTCCTGTTCCTCACCGATCTCGTGGAGGACCGGTTCGACCTCACGCACCACGAACGGCAGCGTCACGAAGATCGTGGCGATCACCATCCCGGGCAGACCGAAGATCACCCTGAAACCGACGGACTCGAGGCCGCCGAACCAGCCTCCTGCACCCCACAACATGATCAGGGCGACACCGACGACGATCGGCGAGACCGCGAACGGCAGGTCCACCACCGACTGAAGCAGACCGCGTCCCGGGAATCGGCCGCGCACCAGCGCGAGCGCGACGACAATGCCGAACACGACGTTGACGGGTACCACGATCGCCACGATCAGCAACGACAGATTGAGCGCCGAGATCGCAGCCGGGGTACTGATCGACTCGACGAACGCCATGATGCCGTTCTCGAACGTGCGGTACAGGATCATGCCGATGGGCACGATCAGCAGAACGAACAGGTAGCCGAGCGCAACGGTGCGCAAGGAGATCCGGGTGAACGAGGAGAGTTTCACGCGTCGTCTTCCTCTCTGCGGCGACCGCGGCCCGCGACGACCCGAAGCACGAACAGCACGACGAATGCGATGAGCAGCAGCGCAACCGACACCGCCGCGGCGTTGACCGGGCGGTCCATCTCGATCTGCTGCTGGATGTACTGGGACGCTACCTGCGTCTCGTACGGGATGTTGCCGCCGATGAGCACGATCGAGCCGTATTCGCCGATCGCGCGGGCGAAGGCGAGCCCGGCACCGCTGAGCATCGCCGGTCCGAGCGTCGGCAGGACAACGGACCGGAAGATGGTGACGTTGTCGGCGCCGAGCGAGGCCGCGGCCTCCTCGACCTGCCGATCGGTTTCCATCAGCACCGGTTGCACGGCGCGCACCACGAACGGCAACGTCACGAATGCCAGGGCCACGATCAGGCCGGGCTGGGTTGCGTTCAGGTGCAGGCCGATCGGGCTCATCGGCCCGTACAGCGACAGCAGCACGATGCTCGCGACGATCGTGGGCAGTGCGAACGGCAGGTCGATCAGGGCGTTGACGACCTTCTTGCCGGGAAAGTCGTCGCGGACGAGCACCCACGCGATGAGTGTCCCCATCACCGCGTTGATCAGCGCGACGATCACCGACACGACGACGGTGACGCGGAGGGTGGCGAGCGCGGCCGGCGCGGTCACGGCGTCGACGAAGCCGGACAGTCCGTCGGCGAACGCGTGGGTGGTCAGCGCCGCGAGCGGCAGCAGCACGATGACGCTCAGCCACAGGGTTGCCACGCCGATACCCAGTGGGCCGACCGCTCCGGTGAAGGCGAACAGCGGCTTGCGGCGACGCGCCCCCGGGGCGGGAGCCGACGCTCCCGCCCCTCGGCGTGTTTCGGTGGTTGTCACGAGCGGGTGCCTACTTCGTGGCGTTGTCGTAGATCGCGGCGATCGAGCCGGTGCCCTGTGCGAACAGGTCGGCGTCGACGGTGGTCCAGCCGCCGAGATCGGCGATGGTCCACAGCTTCTGAGGCTGTGGGAAGTCGGCGGCGAATTCCTCGGCGACGGCCGGGTCCACCGGACGGAAGCCCGCTTGTGCCCACAGTCGTTGTGCTTCGGCGGTGTAGAGGAAGTCGTTGAATGCCTGAGCCTTCGCCGCGTTCGGTGAGTTGGTCAGCACCGCGGCCGGGTTTTCGATCTTGAATGTGACGGGCGGGGTGACGTGTTCGACGGGGTCACCGTTGCGTTCGACGAACAGGGCTTCGTTCTCGTAGCTGAGCAGCACGTCGCCCGAGCCCTGCAGGAACGCCTCGGTCGCGTCACGGCCGGATTTCGGCTGGATCGTGACGTGTTCGGTCACCAGTGTGTTCACGAAATCCAGTCCGGCCTGCGGGTTGGCACCTCCCTCGCTCTTCGCGGCGTACGGCGCGAGCAGGTTCCACTTGGCCGATCCGGAGCTGAACGGGTTGGGTGTGACCACCTCTAGACCGGGCTGAAGCAGATCGTCCCAGTCCTCGATGCCCTTCGGGTTGCCCTCGCGGACCACGATGGTCACGACCGAACCGAACGGGATGCCGTTGTAGGCACCGGTGTTCCAGTCCGGATCGACGAGGCCGGCATCGACGAGCCTGGTGATGTCGGGTTCGACGGAAAAGTTGACGAAGTCCGCCGACGCTCCGTCCTTGACCTTGCGGGACTGGTCGCCGGAAGCGCCGTAGGACGGCTGGAACTTGACGTCCTCGCCCGCCTCGGTGGCGTTGAAGGCCGGGATGAGCAGATCGAAGCCGGGCTTCGGGACCGCGTAGGCGAACAGGTTGACGGTGCCGCCGGACCCGTCGGCCACGTCGTCGTCACCGCCGACGGTGTCGCTCGCGCCGCCGGCGCACGCGGACAGCGCGGTCGCGGTGACTACTGCGAGGGCCGTGAACACAAGGGCAGAACGCTTCTTCATGAGACGGGTGCCTTCCTACAGAAACGGAAAAACCGGAGGAGAGGACCCGTGACGTCGGTCTCGGGATGTTCCGCGCGCACACCGTCGTCACGATCCGGCCAGGATCGTCGGGGCACACGGAGAATCGATCGAGTTGCCCGGAAGCCGATGCGGCGACGCCACGGGTCGGGAGAAAACGATCAGCGACAACAGTCGACGTCGGCAACCGTCAAGCTGCCGATCGCGAACAACGCCAACTCATGGCGCACGCGGGGCAGTGAGGTTACGGACACGCCGCAGACTTTAGCAGAGTCCGCGGCACGCTCCCGACCGTGCGTTCAGCGGGTGAACAGCCATGCCACGACGACGAGTACGAGCAGCGCGATCAGCGCCAGGGTCACGCGCGAGCGCGGCATGTCAGGGTTCCTCCGTCGTCGGTTCGGATGGGGCGGGTTCACCGTGGCCGACTGCTTCACCGTGGCCGACTGCTTCACCGCGACCGACTGCTGCGAACGCCGCTGCGAGCACTCGGTCGAGCAGCCAGGCCACGCCTGCGCACAGCGGCACCATCACGAGCAGTACCAGTGCAGCCTGCGGCACGAACGGCAGGCCGGCGAGCCACAGCTCGAAACCGTCCCACCACGATGCCACCCGATCCACGCACTCACCTTAGACGGCGCACTCCTCGGCGCCGAATCCCGCCGACCGAATCCCAACCGGCCGAATTCTCGGCCGTTCCCCGTGCGCCCGGATCGGGCCGGGCCGATCATGGGACGATGGGACCCACGATCGACTTCGATGCCCCCGATCCCGCCGGACCGGCCGCTGCGGTTCTGCACCGCAGCCCGTACCCACCCATCGACGACTATGCGTTCCTGTCGGATTGCGAAACGACCTGCCTGATCGCCCGCAACGGCGCGGTCGAGTGGATGTGCGTGCCCCGACCGGATTCGCCGAGCGTCTTCGGGTCGATCCTCGATCGGAGCGCCGGGCACTTCCGGATCGGCCCGCACGGGCACACCGTTCCAGCGGCACGCCGCTACCTGCCCGGCGGGCTTATCCTCGAGACGACGTGGCAGACCGAGACCGGCTGGATCGTGGTACGCGATGCGCTGGTGATGGGTCCGTGGCACGCGGTCGACGAGCGGTCGCGCACACATCGGCGGACGCCGCCGGACTGGGATGCGGAGCACGTGCTGTTGCGCACGATCCGCTGTGTGAGCGGCACGGTGGAATTCGAGATGAGCTGCGAACCGGCCTTCGACTACAACCGGGAACCCGCGGTGTGGGAGTACACCGGCAACGTATACGAGGAGGCGACGGCGCGGTGCCGCGCGGAAGCCGCCGGCGCACATCCGGAACTGCGGTTGACAACCGATCTGCGTCTCGGGCTCGAGGGCCGCGAGGCGCGTGCCCGCACCCGGATGTACAAGGGCGACAGTGTGTTCGTGGCCTTGTCGTGGTCCGACAATCCGGCTCCGACGACGTTCGCGGAGGCCGCCGCGAAAATGGCCGGGACAGCAGACTTCTGGCGCGAATGGATCACGACGGGACGATTCCCGGATCATCCGTGGCGCGGTTACCTGCAGCGCAGCGCACTGACCTTGAAGGGGCTGACCTACGCGCCGACCGGAGCGCTACTGGCAGCATCGACGACGTCGCTGCCGGAAACTCCGGGCGGTGAACGCAATTGGGACTACCGTTACGCGTGGGTTCGCGATTCGACGTTCGCACTGTGGGGCCTGTACACACTCGGGCTCGAACGGGAAGCCGACGACTTCTTCTCGTTCATCTCCGACGCCAGCCGGGACGAACACGGCGTGCCCCGGCCGTTGCAGGTGATGTACGGGGTCGGCGGCGAACGCACCCTGGAGGAATCCGAACTCCACCACCTGTGCGGCTACGACGAGGCCCGGCCGGTACGGATCGGCAACGGCGCCTACCACCAGTCCCAGCACGACATCTGGGGGACCATGCTCGATTCGGTGTATCTCCACGTCAAATCCCGTGAGCATGTACCCGATTCGCTGTGGCCGCTCCTCAAACGCCAGGTGGAAGAGGCGTTGAAACATTGGCGGGAGCCGGACCGCGGGATCTGGGAAGTTCGCGGCGAACCCCAGCACTTCGTCTCGTCCAAGGTGATGTGCTGGGTCGCACTCGATCGTGGCGCGAAACTCGCCTCGATGCAGGGTGAGAAGAGTTACGCGACGCAGTGGCAGAACGCGGCCGACGAGATCAAGGCGGATGTTCTCGCTCACGGTGTCGACGAACGTGGAGTGTTCACCCAGCGGTACGGGCATGCGTCACTGGACGCGTCGGCTCTACTGATTCCGCTGCTCCGATTCCTGCCTGCCGACGATCCGCGGGTTCGTGCGACCGTGCTGGCCATCGCCGACGAACTCACCGAGGACGGTCTGGTGTTGCGGTATCGCGTCGACACCACCGACGACGGCCTGTCCGGAGAGGAGGGCACCTTCACGATCTGTTCGTTCTGGCTGGCATCGGCGCTGGTCGAGATCGGTGAGGTGATTCGCGCCCGCGCCTTGTGCGACCGGTTGCTCGGCTTCGCCAGCCCCCTCAAGCTCTACGCCGAGGAAATCGATCCGCACACCGGCCGGCACCTGGGGAACTTCCCGCAGGCATTCACCCATCTCGCGCAGATCAATGCGCTGGTGCACGTCATCCGGGCGGAAGAGCAGATCGACACCGGCGCGTTCCAGCCGGCGCATCACCACTCGGCGTGACCGCGGGGCGCTCGGTCAGGCGCCCGCGATCGCCTCGAGTTGCGGCCGGATCGTGTCGAGGGCATAGCCGATGGACAGCGACGACGGCGTGTTGAACGCGGCGACCGTCGCGTAGTCCACGAGGGCGAACCCACCACCGGTGACTGCCGGCAACTCGGCGAAACCGGGCAGCGCCATCAGGTCGGCTTCGGTGCCGCCCTGAGGCAGCATGATCAGCAGGTCACCGGCGAGCACGTCGATTCGTTCGGGACTGAGCATCAGCCTGCCCTGGTTGACGCCGGGTTCCTCGAGCAGCGACGGCGGCAACGACATCCCGAGTTGGTCGAACAACACCGCCGAGCCGTCGTTCGGATCGGCGACGACGACGAACTGCTCCTGGCCGAACATGTACATCGCCAGCACACCGGTACGGCCCTCGAGGCCGGGCAACGCAGCGGCGGCGATCTCGGCTTCACGGTCGGCGATGATCTTCTCTGCGTCCTCTTCGCGGTCGAGGATCTCGCCGAGCGTGCGCACCTGCTCGTCCCACCGGTCGACGGCGGCGTCACTCAGCAACGGGAGGGTCGGTGCGACGGCGGACAGCGTGTCGTATCCGGTCTGCGTCGTCACGGTCCACGCACCGAGCACCAGGTCCGGCGCGAGTGCGGCGATCTCCTCGACCGGCAGATCCCCGCCGGTCATCATGGCGGTGGAATCGAGCGCGACCGCGTCGGCGGCGATGTCCTGCTGCCACGGGAAGAGACCGCGTTCGTCGCCCATGCTCCCGGCACTGAGGTACGCGACGGGCTGGACCCCGAATTCGAGCAGTGCGTCGACCCATTGGCTCGAGGCCGCGACGATGCGCTCCGGTGAGCCTTCGATCGTCGTGCTGCCGTAGACGTGCTCGACGGTGACGGCATCGGTAGCCGTCTCGGTGGTGCTGTTGTCGCTCGCACACCCGGCGACCAGAGCGGTCGCCGCGGCGGCGACCAGTGCACATCGGATCCTCATGACACCCCTCAACCAATAAGTTGAGGGAAGGCTACCTTAACTCGACGGCGAATTGGTGGCCTAGCGGAACCGCGCGAGCTGGGCCTCCGCTTGTGCCGCGATATCTCGGATCACGTCACCGGCCGGCCGCTGCTCCCGCACCAGACCCGCGGCCTCCCCCGCATACACGACCCCGACGTCGGGATCGTCGCCGGTATAGGCGTCCGCGATGGTCTGCTCGTCCGCGTCGCGCCCGTGCCAGGTCGCGGTGAAGTCGTTCGTCAGAGCGCGCCCGCCCCAGCGTTGCGGCCACGGCTGGTGCCGCGCCTTGTCGAAGACGTCGGTGTAGACGGTGTCGGCACTGCCCGCCGCAATCAGCTTGTCCCTGGCATAGGCCGGCCCGACCGTCTCGGGACTGGCCAACAGAGCCGTGCCCACGACAGCGCCCTCGGCTCCGGCCGCGAGCACCGCAGCCAGCCCACGGCCCGTCGCGATACCCCCGGCCGCCAGCACCGGCAGCGACGTCGACTCGAGAATCTCCTGCAGCAGCGGCAACGTCCCGACACGGCCGGTGTGCCCGCCCGCCTCATGGCCCTGCGCGACCACCGCGTCGACCCCCGCCGCCTCCACGACCCGCAGATCGTCGATCGTGTTGATCTGCGACATCACCAGTGCGCCGGCCTGATGCACCCGCTGCACGTACGGCGCGGGATCCCCGAACGACAGCGACACCACCCGCGGCCGGTGCGCCAGCACCGCGCCGAGGAGTGCGTCGTCGTCGTCCAGCGACCACGTCATCAGCCCGAACCCGAGCAGGCCCCCGCCGATGTCGCGTGCGGTGCGGGCCTCGTCGGCGAGCCATTCCGCGGTGTTGTACCGGGCCGCCCCGATCAGCCCGAGACCACCGGCGCGAGTGACCTCGCCGGCGAGGACCCCACCCGCCCGCCCACCCATCGGCGCCCCGATCAACGGGACGGTGATGCCGAGTTCACGGGTGAGCCAGGTGTCGAGCACGGTGGGTTTCCTCCTGCGGATGGTCCTACTTCTTGGGCTTGTCCGCGTCCGACGACAGCGCAGCCACGAATGCCTCCTGCGGCACCTCGACGCGACCGATCGTCTTCATGCGCTTCTTGCCTTCCTTCTGCTTCTCGAGCAGCTTGCGCTTACGGCTGATGTCACCGCCATAGCACTTGGCGAGCACGTCCTTGCGGATGGCGCGGATGTTCTCACGGGCAATGATCTTCGATCCGATCGCGGCCTGGATCGGCACCTCGAACTGCTGACGCGGGATCAACTCCCGCAACTTGGTGGTCATCTTGTTGCCGTACGCGGCAGCGGCGTCCTTGTGCACGATCGCACTGAACGCGTCGACGGCCTCGCCCTGCAACAGGATGTCGACCTTGACCAGCGCCGATTCCTGCTCGCCCGCCTCCTCGTAGTCGAGACTGGCGTAACCGCGGGTACGAGACTTCAGCGAATCGAAGAAGTCGAAGATGATCTCCGCCATCGGCAGCGTGTACCGCAACTCCACACGGGTCTCGGACAGGTAGTCCATGCCACCGAGTTCGCCGCGGCGACTCTGGCACAGTTCCATGATCGAGCCGATGAACTCGCTCGGCGAGATGATCGTGCACTTGACGATCGGCTCGTAGATCTCGCGGGCCTTGCCTTCGGGCCAGTACGACGGGTTGGTGACGATGTGCTCCTGCCCGCCTTCGAGCACCACCCGGTACACGACGTTCGGTGCCGTGGAGATCAGATCGAGGCCGAATTCACGTTCGAGACGTTCCCGGGTGATCTCCATGTGCAACAGCCCGAGGAAGCCGCAGCGGAACCCGAACCCCAGCGCCACCGAGGTTTCCGGCTCGTAGGTCAGCGCGGCATCGTTGAGCTGCAGCTTGTCGAGAGCGTCGCGCAGGTCCGGGTAATCGGAGCCGTCCACCGGGTACAGACCCGAGTAGACCATCGGCCGCGGCTCACGGTAGCCGGTGAGCGGTTCGGTTGCACCGCCGCGCGCCGCGGTCACGGTGTCGCCGACCTTCGACTGACGCACATCCTTCACACCCGTGATGAGGTAGCCCACCTCACCGACACCGAGCCCGGTTGTCGCCTTCGGTTCCGGCGAGACGATGCCGACCTCGAGCAACTCGTGGGTCGCGCCGGTCGACATCATCTTGATCTTCTCGCGCGGCATGATCTTGCCGTCGACGACACGGACGTAGGTGACCACACCCCGGTACGTGTCGTACACCGAGTCGAAGATCATCGCGCGGGCCGGGGCATCCGGGTCGCCGACCGGAGGCGGAATCAGACGGATCACTTCGTCGAGCAGTTCGGTCACCCCCACACCGGTCTTGCCGGACACCCGGAGCACATCGTCCGGTTCGCAGCCGATGATGTTGGCGATCTCCGCGGCATAACGATCGGGGTCCGCGGCGGGCAAGTCGATCTTGTTGAGGACCGGAATGATCGTCAGGTCCTTGTCGAGCGCCAGATACAGGTTCGCGAGGGTCTGCGCCTCGATGCCCTGTGCCGCGTCGACGAGCAGCACCGCACCCTCGCATGCCTCGAGCGCGCGGGACACCTCGTAGGTGAAGTCGACGTGACCGGGTGTGTCGATCAGGTGCATGACGAATTCTTCGTCACCGACCTTCCACGGCAGCCGCACGTTCTGCGCCTTGATGGTGATGCCGCGCTCCCGCTCGATGTCCATCCGGTCGAGGTACTGCGCGCGCATCGCGCGTTCCTCGACGACACCGGTGAGCTGCAACATCCGGTCGGCGAGAGTGGACTTGCCGTGGTCGATGTGCGCGATGATGCAGAAGTTCCGAATCTTCGTCGGATCCGTGAACGTCTTTTCCGCAAAGTTGCTGCTCAAGCCCTGTTCCCTCGTCTCACTCACACACCGGCATCGACCGGGTCCGCGCGATCGGTCCCGTCGTTGTCCCATCTCGGGATCGCATCGCCGCGACCCGCTCTCCCCCATCATCCCCCGGATACCGGCCCGAAAGCACATCCAGGGTCACCGGGCAGCCGGAACAGGCACGCGGTTCGTCGCGCGCTCGGCGCCGCTAAGCTCGGCGACCGTGGCTGGCACGTGGAAGAAATTCGGAAGACAACTGGGCAAGCTGGCGGTCGAGCAGGGTCCGCGCCTGTTCGAGCAACTGCAACGATCCGGCGTCGTGGACAAGGCCCTCACCGCGCTCGGCGGCGCCACCTCCACCGACCGGCCCACACCGTCCCCTGTACCCGGCCGTCCGGTGTCCTCACACAGCGCACCGACCGCGCACCGGGCCCGGCGCATCGACTACGCGCCCGACCTCGACGGCCGCGCCGATCCCGGCGAGATCGTCTGGACGTGGGTCGCCTACGAGGAAGACGCGAGGCAGGGCAAGGATCGGCCGGTGCTGGTCGTCGGACGCACCGGCGCGACCCTGCTCGGGCTGATGCTGTCGTCGAACAGCGACCGCGACGGTCGCCGCGACTGGCTGGGGTTGGGCCGCGGCTCGTGGGACGCCGAGAACCGGCCGAGCTGGGTTCGACTCGACCGGGTCCTCGACGTTCCGGAAGACGGCATCCGACGCGAAGGCGCGATCCTCGACAAGGCCCGGTTCGACCGGGTCGCGGAGCGCCTGCGCGCCGACTTCGGCTGGCAGTGACTTCAGGCTGGCAGTGACTTCGGCCGGCAGTGACTGTCGAGCGCAACCGGACCTTACGAGCGCAACCGATCGTCGCGGCCGAACAGGAGCCGGTAGGCCACCGCACCCAACGCACCGCCGACCAGCGGGAACACGATGAACACCCACAGCTGGCCGAGCGCCCCGACCTGATAGGGCGCGACCGCGATGCTGCGGGCCGGATTGACGGAGGTGTTGTCGATCGGGATCGCGATCAGGTGGATCACCGCGAGGGTGAACCCGATCGCGACACCGGCCATGAGCACGTCCGACGTCTGATCGGTCGCCGAGAGCACCACGAACACCAGCAGCGCGGTGAGCAGCACCTCGATGAGGATCGTGGCGCCGAGCCCGTATCCGTTCTCGAGGACGCCGCCGAGTGGCCCCTCGATGGCCGACGCGCTGTGTGCACCCCAGCCGTTGGCGCCGAGACCGTCGATCGTCCGGTCGTAGGAGGGCAGGGACTGGGCGACCGTGTAGATCACCGCACCGGCGAGCACACCGCCGAGCACCTGCGCGATCCAGTAACCGACGGCGCGGCCGGCGGTGACGTGGCCGACGATCAACTGGCCGACGGTCACCGCGGGATTGACGTGGCACCCGGAGATCGGGCCGATTGTGTAGACGAGGAACAGCAAGGTGAGACCGAATGCGAGCGCGACACCGAGGTTGCCGACCTTCGCGCCGGCGAAGACCGCGGTGCCGACGGCGGAGAACACCAGCGCGAACGTGCCGATCGCTTCCGCCGCGCGTACTTCTTGATGTCCGAGAACTCTTCCTTCTCGGTGTATTCCTGTGCAGTTTCGTGTTCGTATGTCATACGACCGCCTCGAGATTCACGGCCCCACAGGGCCGGTCCGGTGATTACGGCGTTGCACCTGCGCCCGGAACACTACGCAAGCCGCGTGACCTCGACAACAACTTCGTGTGCGGTTGCGCCGCCACCGGTGTAGATGCCTTTGAGGGGCGGGACGTCCGTGTAGTCGCGGCCCACCCCGACCGTCACATGCTGATTCCCCACGAACGTCAGGTTCGTCGGGTCGTAACCCCACCACGCTCCGGTCCACACCTCGACCCACGCGTGGGACTCCCCCAATGCGGTCACGCCGATCTCGGCATCGGCCTTCGGATGCAGATATCCCGACACGTAGCGCGCGGGAATTCCCATGGACCGCAACAACAACAAGGCGAGATGCGCGTAGTCCTGACACACGCCCCGGCGGTCCGTGTACGCGTCCACCGCCGACGTGTGCACCCCTGTCGACCCCGGCACATAGTTCATCTCCGCGTGCACCCACCGCGCGGCGGCAAGCACGGCGGAGACCGGGTCGAGTCCGCGCGCCAGCGACGCGGCAACGTGTGCGAGGTCCTGGTCCGACGGCACGTACATCGTCGGCACCAGCAGTTCGTCGAAACGGTCGCGGATGGGTTCGGAGCGCAGTTCGTCCCATCCGGCGACCACATCGGGCGGACCCGACGTCTCCGTTTCCACAACGGACAGGCCGGTGACGTCGAGAGCCGTGTGCGGGGCATGCAGGTCGAACGCGGTGACGACACTGCCCCAGTAGTCGGTGTACCGGTAGGCCCGCGTCGCGGGGATCGTGTCGACGCGCGACAGGACGACCGTCTGCCTGCCGTCCGACCTGGGTGTGAGACGAGCCTCGTTGAACGACGACGTGACCGGCCCGTCGTAGCCGTATCCCGTGGTGTGCACCACCCGCATCCGCCAGCTCACAGTTCTCCTTCCACCGGCACACGATCGAGTTCGACAGCTCTCGCGTCGATCCACGCCACCCAGGGAGTGGAGTAGAAGAACTGACGTGCGATCGCGTCACCGACTCGACGGCACATGTCCTGCAGGGTCAGCAACCGTTCGGCGAGTTCCTCCACGAGCACTCCCGGTTCCAGGAACTCCAGTTCACTGCGGGCGCGGCCGAGCAGTCGCTGTGCTTCGTTGCCGGATCCGAGCCGGTTTTCCGGCGAGTCGTCGAGTTCGGTGAGACACCGTTCGGACTCGCGGATCGCGCTGAACACCGACCGAGGGAACAGGCGGTCGAGCAGCATGAACTCGACGACGCGACCGGCGTCGAGCGCACCCCGATAGGTGCGCAGATAGGTATCGTGGCCGCCCGCCGACCGCAGCACCGTCGCCCAGGTCGGCGAGGTGGGCCTGTCCCCGGCCCGCGACAACAGCAGTCGTACCGTCATGTCGACGCGTTCGATGGACCTGCCCAGCAGCAGAAACCGGTAGCCGTCGTCGCGGCACAGCGTGCTGTCGGCGAGGCCCGCGAACATCGCGGCGCGTTCCTCGATGTACCGGAAGAACTCGTGCGGACCGAGGCGTTTGGACGCGCGTTCGCGTTCGGCCAGGCCGTGGTAGGTCGTGTTGAGGCACTGCCACATTTCCGTCGAGGTGACCTCGCGGGCGCCGCGCGCGTTCTCCCGCGCGCCTGCGATCGTCGCCGCGATCGACGTGGTGCCGTCGCGGCCGAACGCGACGAGGTCGACGACCGTCGGCACGTCCAGCGCCCCGGCAGGTTCGGCGAATCCGAGTACCCGGAGCAGGCGGCGGCAGGTCTCGTCGGGATCGACCGTCGAATCCTCGAGCAGTTGATGGACCGCGACGTCCATGATCCGAGCCGTGTCGTCGGCGCGTTCCACGTAGCGTCCGATCCAGAACAACGATTCCGCGTTGCGGGCAAGCATCATCGTTCGCTCCCGTTCTGCTGCTGTTGCTGTTGCTGTTGCTGGATGTCAGTCAGTTCCGGTCCCCGATCGACGGATCCGACGTGCCGCGGTTCCGCGACGACCCGGTCACCGCCGAGCTCGCGCTCTTCCCGGGAACTGCGTGCGGCGAGCACCCACGTGTCCTTGCTGCCGCCGCCCTGACTGGAGTTGACGACCAGCGACCCTTCCGGCAGCGCGACCCTGGTCAGTCCGCCCGGCAGCACCCACACGCCATCGCCGTCGTTGACCGCGAACGGCCGCAGGTCGACGTGGCGGGGTGCGAGGACGTCACCGGCGCGGGTCGGAACCGTCGACAGTTGCACGACGGGCTGCGCGATCCAGCTACGCGGGTCGGCGCGGATCTTGCGGGCCGTGTTCTTCAGTTCGGCGGCGGTCGCGTCGGGTCCGAAGACGATCCCGTATCCGCCCGAACCTTCGACCGGTTTGATCACCAGTTCGTCGATGCGGTCGAGGACTTCCTCGCATTCCTCGGCCAGCCAGCACCGCAGGGTGTCGACATTGGGAAGCAGCGGCTTCTCACCGAGGTAGTAGCCGATGATGTCCGGCACATAGGTGTAGACCAGTTTGTCGTCGCCGATGCCGTTGCCGACGGCACTGGAGATGACGACGTTGCCTGCGCGGGCCGCGTTGACGATGCCGGCGACACCGAGCACGGAGTCGGGCCGGAACTGCATCGGGTCGAGGAAGTCGTCGTCGATCCGGCGGTAGACGACGTCGACCTGTCGCTCCCCTTCGGTGGTGCGCATGTAGACGATGTTGTCGCGGCAGAACAGGTCCCGGCCCTCGACGAGTTCGACACCCATCTGCCTGGCCAGCAGGGAATGCTCGAAATACGCGGAGTTCGCGACGCCCGGGGTGAGCACCACCACCGTCGGGTCGGCGGCGTTCGGAGCCGCGGCGGCCCGCAGTGCGTGCAGCAGGCGCAGCGCGTACTCGCCGACCGGCCGCACCCGGTGTTCGTGGAACAGGTCGGGGGCGACCCGCGCCATCGCGCGCCGGTTCTCCATCACGTACGACACGCCCGACGGCGATCGCAGGTTGTCCTCCAGCACGCGGAAGGTGCCGGTCTCGTCGCGGATCAGGTCGATTCCCGCGACGTGGATGCGCACCCCGTTCGGCGGGACGATTCCTGCCGCTTCCCGGTGGAAATGGTCACTCGAGGTCACCAGCCGCTTGGGCAGGACCCGGTCACGGAGGATGTGCTGCTCGCCGTACACGTCGTGCAGGAACAACTCGAGCGCCCGGACCCGCTGCGCGACGCCGCGCTCGAGCCGCGACCACTCGGCGGCGGCGATCACCCGCGGGACGAGGTCGAGCGGAAACGGACGCTCCTCCCCGGACAGGGAGAATGTGACGCCCTGATCGGTGAACGCCCGGCCGAGCGCCTCGGTGCGGGTCGCGAGGTCGTCCGGCCCCTTCGATTCGAAGATCGCCGCCAGTCGGCGGTACGGCGCGCGGACACGGCCGTCCACATCGAACATCTCGTCGTAGGCCGTCGCCGTCGCGGTCGCGTCCGGGTATCCGTCGAAGACGTCTGCGGTCGTCGACGAGCACCGTGGTCGGGGTCGACCGGCAGCGTCGAGGGAGTGGTTTCGGCGGCTCATGACCGGAATCGTCGTACACCGGAAGTGCCGGTGCAGTATCGGAAACGAACTTGTCACCGGCACGAAATGCGGCGGATCCGCCGTGACCGCTTTTGGCTTTGCGACGGCCCGCTGGTATCGTCATACGTCGGTGCGCATTGGCGCACCCAGAGCTTTCCGACCAGCTACCCAGCAAAACGACAGGATTTTACGCGTGGCCAACATCAAGTCCCAGGTGAAGCGGATCCGCACCAACGAGCGCAACCGACTCCGCAACCAGTCGGTCAAGTCCTCGCTGCGCACGGCCGTCCGCTCGTTCCGCGAGGCCGCGGCCGCCGGCGACAAGGACAAGGCCACCGAGCTCCTCGTCGCCACCAGCCGCAAGCTCGACAAGGCTGCCAGCGCCGGTGTCATCCACCGCAACCAGGCAGCCAACAAGAAGTCGGCGCTGGCAAAGGTTGCCAACCAGATCTGAGGTAGAACGCAAGCTCTGGCTCCGACAAGACCGCCCTCCGTGTGAGGGCGGTCTTTCGTCGTTGTTTCCGGCCGGGAGGGCGATTGATCAGTGCCCGGCCAGCGCGGCAATCCGCCGGACCGCCCGCTCCACGGCATAGTCGGCGTCGGCGGCGACACCCTTGACCTCACCGTTGAGTGCGGCCACGATCGCCAGCCCGGTCGCGACCGAATCCGGATTCCAGCCGCGGGCCTGCGCTTGCGCCTTCTTCACCTTCCACGGCGGCATCCCCAGATCCGACGCCATCGTGAACGGGTCGCCACGCCCGGCGGACCCGACGCGCGCGATGGTGTGCACCGCGTCGGCCAGCGCATCGGCGAGCAGCACATGCGCGATCCCCCGGTGCATCGCCCAGCGCAACGCCTCCAGTGCCCCCGCGGCATCTCCCGCGACCGCCTTCTCCGCCACTTCGAACCCGGTGACCTCGGCTTTGCCCGAGTAGTAGCGGTTCACCGCGCGCACGTCGACCTTGCCGCCGGTGTCCGCGCACAACTGACTGCATGCGGCGGCAAGTTCCCGCAGATCCGATCCCACCGCGTCGAGCATCATCTGGACAACGTCCGGCGCCACTCGGACGCCTGCGGCACGAAACTCGGCGCGCACGAAGTCGACGCGTTCGCTCGCCTTGGTGACCCTCGCGCATTCGTGGGTCTGGGCGCCGCACTTCTGCAACGCCACGACCATCGCCTTCGCACGACCGCCACCGGTGTGCAGGATCACCAGAGTGACCCCGTCGGGGGGCGCGGCCGCAGTGTCGAGGATCAACGAGACCGCGTCCTTGCCTGCCTCGGCGGCGGCTTCGAGCACCACCACACGCTCTTCGGCGAACAGAGACGGACTCAGCAGCTCCGCGAGTTCGGGGGCACTGGCATCTCCTGCCCTCAGCCGGGACACCGGCAATTGGGCGCCGGAGCCACTGCCGTCACGCACCTCGGCGACGATGCCTGCGACTGCGCGTTCGACGAGCAGTTCTTCCTCGCCGAGGACCAGATGCAGTTGCGTCGCGCTCACGAACCGATCGTGCCACGCTGGTCGGACACGACGGCAAGCGCCCCGGACCCTGCCCGCACCACCGCGATGTCACCCAGTTCGTCGGTACTCAGCACCAGCGAGCCCGATTCGCGCAGCGTCGACACGATCTCCGGATGCGGGTGCCCGAACGGATTGTCGCGCCCGGCCCCCACCAACGCGACTCGTGGCCGCACCGCCGCGAGGAACCGCGACGACGATGTCCGTGAACCGTGATGCGGAACCTTGAGCACATCGGCGCGCACATCGACCCCCGATCGCAGCAGCGCCTCCTGCGACTCCGCTTCGGCATCACCGGTCAACAGCACCGACCCGATCGGGGTTTCCGCCCGCGCCACGAGTGACCGATCGTTCTCCTCACCACCGCCCGGTCCCACACCGAGCACCCGGACGGTGAGCGTCCCGACGGTGAACACCTCCCCCGGGTTCGTTTCCCGCGTCGGCACTTCGAACCGTCGCGCGGTCTCGATGAGGTCGGCGCCGCCGGGACGGGTAGTCGCGCCCGGGCCGGTCACCACGACTCCCACCGACCGGTCCGCGAGCACACCGTCGAGGCCGCCGACGTGATCGGCATGGAGGTGGGTGATCATCAGCAACGGAATGCGGGTGACCCGCAGTCGCCGCAGGCACCGGTCGACCGCGACGGGGTCCGGCCCGGTGTCCACGACGACCGCGTCCCCGCCACCGGCCGACAGCACGAAACTGTCGCCCTGCCCCACATCGCATGCGACGATCATCCACCCGGCCCCCGGCCAGCCCGGCCGCC